>JAKAFW010000059.1:0-14253 GCA_021817845.1 Bacteroidota bacterium | reverse complement strand
CGTATTTCGGAATTTTGATTTTGGATGTTGAAGAAGAAGTTCTATACTTTGTATTTTTTTAATTGTAAATTTGAAAAGTAACTTTGAAAATTCTTTTAGCCCGGATGGTGAAACCCGGCTACGTCAAGACTTCGCCGGGCAGGTTTGTAGACAGGCAGGCAGGCACGCAAGGTTCAGGGTTTAGTCCGAAAACATAAAAGGGATGATTTTGTATATAGTATATGCTATAAAAAGTATAAAAAGAAATTACATTTATGTAGGTATGACAAATAATATGGAAGAAAGATTGAAAAGACATAATAATGGGTATGAAAGAGCGACTAAGCCATACAGGCCGTTTGAACTAATATATACAGAATCCTGTACCACAAGAGAAGAAGCAAGAGGAAGAGAGAAATATTTTAAATCAGGAGTTGGAAAAGAGTTCTTAAGAAAAATATAAATTTAGCCCGGATGGTGGAATTGGTAGACACGCTAGGTTCAGGGTCTAGTGAGGGTTCCCTCATGCAGGTTCGAGTCCTGTTCCGGGCACAAAATTGGCTTTATAATTATATCAATTTCTCTTTGGTAGCGATACTGAGCGCGTCAGATTTGGAATGTACTCCTAGCTTATAATAAATATTTTTAATATGAAACCTGACTGTCTCTTTGTTAATAAACAACTCGTCTGCGATCATCGAATAACTTTTCCCTTTTGCCATTAATCCCAATACTTCCGATTCTCTGTTACTTAGTGGAGAATTTATATTTTTATGAAATGACTCGATAATCATTCTTGCAATTTCACTATTCATCGGTGCACCGCCATTATGGGCTTCCCAAATCGCTCTTAAGACCTGTTGTTCCGGTACATTTTTAACCAAATAACCGCAAGCCCCTGCACAGATTGCTTCAAATACCTTTGCTTCACTATTGTGCACTGTTATAACAATAATATCTATTGAGTGTTTTATCTTCTTGATTTTCCTAATGCCTTCAATACCTGAAATTCCCGGCAGGTTTAAATCCATCAGAATAACATCTGGTTCGTCTTTTTTTAAGTTTTCGATAGCTGTCTCGCAACAGTCATAGCTTCCGGTGCATAAAAGATTTCCGGAGTTTTTTATGATGGTTAAAAAAGCATTTCTTAAGATATCATCATCTTCTACAATAACAATATTTAGAGTTTCCATATTAGAAATTATTTCTGATTGTATTTTGTGTTTGATTTATTTTACACAGCTTGACGGAATTTGCCAGGTATGTAACAGTTAAGTATAATTTTAGTACCATTTCCAATCCCGGAAACAATATCAAGATTTGCATTTATCTTTTCTGAACGCATTTTCATATTATTAAAACCGTTTGTCTCCGGCAGATATTCCCTCCTAAACCCCACACCATCATCAGAAATTGATATTGTAATTTTATTACCGGACAACATCCATTCCAAGTAAACATTTTTGCACTTCGAATGTTTTAAAATATTATTTATTGCTTCCTTAAATATAAGAGTAACCTGTCTTCGCCAATCTGTTTCAATTATGACTGATTTCAATTCAGGATCAATTGTGGAAGTTTTAAACTTAACTTCTGTGAGGCCAAATAAATCATCCCCAAAATCTTTAAGGCGAATAAATAATGCATAAAGAGTATCATTTTTGGGGTCTATAGCCCAGATTAAATCACGTGTTTCATCGAATACCTGTCGTGCATTATCAGATAACTTCAGCAATAATGGTTCTACACTGTTTGTTTGAGTTTTAATACCTTTCATAATCATATCTGAAAGTAATGTGATTCTGGTTAAACGGTGACCGATTTCGTCATGGAAATCCGACGCGGTTTTTATACGTAAATATTCGCTAATATTATTTTTTATTTTTTCTGTCTCAACGGCTTTTCTGATTTTAGCCTTAAGATTTATTCTATATGTAATTAGTATAGCCGAGAATAATAAAATAAAAGAAGAAATTATGAACCACCATGTTTGCCAGAATGGTGGTTCAATTATAAAGTTAAATATTTTGTTATGCATATTTGGAATACCATCTGCATTTACTGATTTAACTTCGAATGTATATCTTCCCGGTGGTAAATTTGAGTATGTTGCAAATCTTTCTTTTGTTAGTGGCGACCAGTTTTTGTCAAATCCATGTAAGATATATTTATATTTAACTTTTGCAGGAGAGGAAAGACTAATCCCGTTATATGATATTGTAATATGATTTTGAGCATATGGCAATTTTAAGTTAACTGGTAATGCAGTCGCCGGATCAAGGCTGTCATAATATTCTGCTTTATCTAGAACACTTTTATAAAATATTTTTATACCTGTAATATTTGTAATCGGTCCAGTCTTATTTGTGATTTCTTCTGCTGGATTATAAATGGTAACTCCGTTAATTGTACCAAACCATATATTTCCATTATCATCTTTCCATATAGCATTATTGTTGCATTCAAGGTTTTTAAAACCTTCTTCGTTATCATATTGTTTAATTATTTTCTTTCCTGTTTTATAGTATTCTTTAAGATTTATTTTATTAATTCCTCTAATAGTTCCTGCCCATAGATTTCCGCCCTTATCAATAATCATCGAATAAACTTGATTGTTAGTCAAACCATCCTTGGCTGTAATTGTATCCACAGTTTTTAGAACTTCACGCCCATCATATCTTAATATTATTATCCCGCCGCCATAGGTACTGACAAAAATATTATTACTTGAATCGCCTAGTATACTAAAAATGATTCCTTTATTGAAAACCCCCTTATCGAAATTCTTAAATGTTTTACCATTATAAATACTTAATCCTGCTTCAGTACCAAACCAGATGTTTTTATAATTATCTTCATAAATTGCATATACTGAATTAGAAATTAGCCCGGTTTGATTAGTAAAAACCTGTATCTTTTTTCCATCAAATTTAATTATACCTTTCCTTAATGATGAGAACCATAAATTATTATTATGATCCTGAAAAGTTAATGAAAATATTTTACCGGGCAGTTTGTATTGATCACTGAAATTCACCAAGTATTTACTATTATATCGCCATAAACCTGTTCCCGTACTAATCCAGATATTGTTTTTTTTGTCTTTAAATAAATTCCTTATGTCTGAACCTTGTAGAAATTTTTTGCTAAAATTTATAACTGAAATTTTATTACCATCAAATTTATTGATCAACCCACTTTGTGTACCGAACCAATAATTTCCATTTTGGTCCTGCATTATTGAAAATACTATTTTGTCAGAAAGTCCATCTTGTATATTGAAATGTTTAAAAGGAAATCTGCCTAATTTGATTATTCCTCCACCCATCGTTCCGAACCAAATATTACCCTCTCGATCTTCAAAAATTTTGTTTATATGATTATTACTCATTCCATTTTTTGTCGAGTATGTACTAAAATTATTTTTATTAAATTTTATTACGCCTGTCAATTTGGTTCCAAACCAAATATTGCCCTTACTATCTTTCAAAATTGATAAGATGCTATTTCCTTTTTTATATCCAGGGTATAATACTCTATGGATTTTTTTATTTGCATATTTATATAACTCTCCGCTTTTAGTTCCGAACCATAAATTATTTTCATTGTCGGAAGATATTGCAGTTATAGATTTGTGATTTAATATATTTAAACCATAAGGTTCTTTCCTTATTTTATTATCAGAATAATAAGCTATGCCATGCGCTGTGCCAAACCAAATATTATCCTTCTCATCCTTCCACGCGCAATAGATATAATTATCAGGCAGACCGTTTTTAATACTGAAGTTTTTAAATGTGTTACCATTAAAGAAGCTTAACCCATTATTAGTGCATATCCATACATTGTTATTTTTATCAATTAAAATATTATTAACCCAACCAGGGCAGAGCCCGTCTTTTACAGAATAATTTTTAAATTTTAACCCGTCTAAGACACTAATTCCCTTACTAATAGTGCCGATCCAGATGTTACCGGTGTGATCACTGGTGATTGCAGTAATGCTGTTATCAGCAAGTCCTGGTACATTAATAATAGTTTCAAAATTTTTTCCATCAAATTTACTTATACCTCCCCCCCAGGTACCAAGCCACAAATACCCATTATTGTCCTGGAAAATATCAAATACTTCTGATTGTGCTAATCCTTCAATGACAGAATAATTAGTGAAATTATATTCTTGTGAAAAAGAAGTTACAGTAAAAACCAGAATCAATACCAGGTACTTAATATTCATCTTCTACTCCACTGATAATTTTAGTTTGTTTAAACTAACAACTCAATTTAAGCAAGTAAATTAAATATAACCTTCCAGAAAATAATAACCATGTCGGAGGATTATTTTTTTAAAAACTACCCAAATTGTAGGATACCGTAGAAGATATTTATATCGTAATATTGAAACGTAGGTTGTAGCCGAAGACAGTACAAAAATAAAATAAGCTGAACCAGTATTCATTTTTCACAAATAAGTTGTGACTTATAAAATGAATTCGAGATCAATAATAAATTAAAAACAATTAGATGGAGGTAAACTATGAAGTGCAGAATTACTTTTTTATTTCTCTTTCTATTTTCTCTAGCAACGTTATCAACAGCTAGTACGACAGGGAAAATACAAGGAAAGATTACTGACCTTCAAACAGGCGAGCCATTGATTGGAGCCAACGTTATTGTTGTTGGTACTTCATTCGGTGCTGCCAGCGACCTTAACGGAGAATTCGTAATCAATAATCTTGATCCCGGAGTCTATAACCTAAAATGTTCATACTTAGGCTATAAGACAGTAACAGTTACAAATGTTCGGGTTCAGGCAGACCTGACAACAGAACAAAATTTTAAACTTCCTGCAGAGGGTATTTCTGTAGGTGAAGTGCAAATTGTTGCTCAGAGACCGCTGATAAACAAAAGCAATACAAATGCTATTCGCAGTACTACCAACAAAGATATTGAAGCATTACCTGTAAGAGGTATAAATAACATCCTTGCAATTACTCCCGGTGTTGTTTTGCAGAATGGTAATGTATACGTTCGTGGCGGTAGGCAGGACGAAGTAGGTTACTACCTTGAAGGAACAAACATTACAGACCCTGTATGGGGTGGAAGAGAATTGACTATAGTACAGGATGCCGTAGAAGAGATCCAGGTGCAGGAGGGCGGTTACAACGCAGAGTTTGGTAGTGCTAACGCCGGTATTATCCGTACTCAATTAAAATCAGGTACGCCCGATTTTAAGTTCAGTACAGAATATGTAACAGATAATCTAAGTTTCAAGGGCAAATCAAACAGATTTGACGGAAAGAAGACATTAGGTGCTTATCAATATGGATACAATGAATTTACAGCGACTGTAAGCGGTCCTGTCTTTTTAAAGAATGTAAAATTTTTCGGTTTGATTAACTCAAACTGGCATTTAGATAACAATCCCCGTCCATTTCCAGGAATTAAGTTAGGTGTAATTACAGATCCTAATTCAACAACACCTGAACATAATTCTATTAATATGGTATATCCTGCAGGAGCTACTTATAGGGCTTCTTCTCAAACATACACGGGTACTGGAACATTAACTTTGGATTTTAACCCACTTATATTCAGGCTGACTGGTTTATATACAAGTATAGCTAATGATAATGGCGGTGGTGGAAATATTAACAGTATTTTAGACATGGGTAGAATAGGCATTACAAGGGGGTATAACGCAGCCTTTACTTTTAAGCTAACTCACATACTTAGTCCAACCACTTATTATGAAGTTAATGCGGGCTTTACTCAAACTTTTAATTTAAGTATGGATCCGCTGCTTCAGCGTAACTGGCAGGGATATGGTGATAGTGTTGCCAATGCGCAAGTGGGTGCAGTATGGCAAAGAACGGCAAGCGATATTAAGAATGGAAGGATCGGAAGATATCAAAGACCAACGGCATACGATATCTTAGGTTTCCGTTTCTCAGCTCCTAATGATGTGCTTCAGAATTTTAGCAGAGCAAAAAGTCAGGGGATTAACTTCAATGCATCTTTCTCAACCGAGATTAATAAAGTTCATTCAATAAAGTTTGGCGGTGAACTTCAGATGTATACATTAAGAAACTTTATTGTTAATGCTATTGCATATGCAAATGCGGTTAATAAAAACAAAGGCGATGTAAGGGATGTAATGATAACCTTGACTAATGGTTATGGTTACGACCTGTATGGTAATGAAATCAATACAGATTTTAATCCTAATGGGGGCGTTTTTGACCAGGGTTTATTAGCGCCGAAGAGACCAAAATTTGCCGGTGTTTACTTGCAGGATAAAATTGAATATAAAAACCTTATTCTGAACGTAGGCTTAAGATATGATTATATCGATATAGATAACCTTGCATTAAAAGATCCTTCACGCCCCGAAACCGGGATTGATTTTAATAGCGGTAGAGTAGATCCTAAAGGCTTCACAAAAACGCCGTCTTTCAGTTCACTAAGCCCACGTCTTGGATTCTCATTCCCTGTAACTGACCGGACAGTGTTTCATGCACAGTACGGTAAATTTGTACAACAGTCAAGATTAAGTGACGTTTACAGGGGAATTTATGGCACTGCAACTAACTTAAGGGGTGGATTTTTCGTCCCCGCACCAACCGGCTGGAATGTAAGGCCAACGAGGACTACGTCTTATGAAGTAGGATTTACCCAGCAGCTTTCAGATTTTGCGTCGTTTGATATTACTGGTTACTATAAGGATATACAGGGGCAGGTTCTATACAGTCTGCAGAATACAGCATTTGGTTCACCATTTGGCGCATACTCAGTTCTTACTAACGGAGACTTTGCCACAACTAAAGGCGTTGAACTCTCATTTAACATGAGAAGAGTTGAAAGACTCCAGATAAATGCTTCTGTCTCTATCCAGGATGCACAGGGAACCGGGTCAAACCCAAACTCTCATAACGGTATCGTTGGGGCTCCTCTTGATGGCGTTACAATATTTAATCCTCTTTATGTTACCCCACTTGATTACAATAGAGATATTTTTGGTAATGTAAACCTTGATTACAGGTTTTCAAAAGATGAAGAATCCCCTGTTCTCAGCCAGTTAGGTATTTCCGCTCTGCTTACTTTCAATAGTGGACATCCATATACAATAGGTACTGGAAAGGGAGACATTACGGGAAGTCTTGAGGGCGATCCGCGGTTCAGAACCCCTGTTGAACCTTTAAACTCTTCAACGACTCCGTGGAATTATCAATTAGACTTGCGTATTGATAAAAGCTTTTCAATCGTGGATAAGCTAAATGCTAACGTTTATATTTTCGTAATTAATGTTCTGGATACAAAAAATATAATTAACGTGTTCTATAGAACCGGATCTGCAACAGATGATGGATATTTAAGTGATCCTACACTGGGAGGAAGTTTACACCCCGACCAAAGACAGGATTATGAAAATATGTACAGAGCAATAAATCTTGATTATTACCAGGGTTATCAGAGGAATGTCGGGTCACTTTATGGGCCTCCTCGCCAGATCAGGTTCGGAATCCGATTAGAATATTAAAAAAGTTTTATACGAAGATTTAACTAGGAGATTTAAAAATTATGAATTACAAAAAAATAAATACGATACTTATTGTGATAATAATAAGTATGCTCTTTCTGACAACGATACTAACGCGTGCAGAAGGGAATAAAAAAGATGGCGGAAAAAATTTAAATAAAACTAATGCCCAGATTGCCCAAACCATGATGGACATTAATAATATTTCGACATATTTCTATAACAACGGTATATCAGATATTAGCCCGCTTGGAAATTCTGGCTTTACATATCCTAAAGGCAGCGGAAAAACAGCAGTGTTTACTTCAGGGCTGCTTTGGGGGGCAAAGATAACAGGTGACCCGGACCCCAGAGTAGGCGGCACAGCTTACCGAACAGGACTGATACCCGGTGCGGTACTTCCGAACGGGACAGCAGATGATCCGACCTTAGATAAATACAGAATCTACAGAGTAAGACCGGATGTATACCCTGGCTTCGATGCAAGCAAGGTTGATTTGTCAGCAGAAGCAGCAAATGAAGGAACTACAGTTTCTGCATTAACCTCTCAATTCTTAAAAGATTGGACAGAATGGCCTGCTGATATGGGCGCACCATTTGATGATAAAAATAACAATGGCGTTTATGACCCCGGTGTAGATGTGCCGGGCGTTCCAGGCGCAGATATGACGATTTGGTTTGTAGCAAATGATTTAAATCCTACTCAAACACGATTCTTATATGGAGCTAATCCATTGGGGCTTGAGGTATCCGAAACTATATGGGCATATAACAGATCGGGTGCTCTTGGAAATATGCTCTTCAGAAAATTCAGGCTTATAAACATTACCAATCGTCCTGGTGATGGTAAATCCTATACTCAGAACACTACTTTTAAGGATATGTACCTATCAATGTGGGCAGACATAGACCTTGGAGATGCAGGAGACGATTTTGTTGGTGTAGATACAACGCTCAGTTTGCAGTATTGTTATAATGCAAACGCAGTGGATGCAGTATATTCTCCGCTTCCCCCGCCCTCTGATGGATTTGACTTTTTCCAGGGTCCCTTGGTAAAGGGAGTTGCCGGAGAGGATCTTAATAAAAACGGTATAGACGATGCTGTTGATTATGGTATTTTCAATGGTAAGAGAGTGGGCCCGGGTTTTATAAATCTGCCGATGACAGCCGCATATTATTTTGCAAATGGCGATCCCAATATCGGTGACCCTCCGCAGGGTAATATTGATGGATCAAGACAATTTTATAATTTCTTTCAGGGTAAATTTGGTGTATCCGGTCAGACGTTTACCGATCTTGCAACAGGAAAACCAACGACTTTTGCACTTAACGGTGATCCGCAAAAAGGTACCGGGTGGTTAGATGGTAAACAGTTACCCGCAGGTGACCGCCGGCAGGGTAGTGCATCCGGACCGTTTACAATGGCACCTGGAGATACTCAGGAGGTGGTCGTTGCAGAATTAATTGCCGGCGCAATACCGGGGTCTGATAGGTTGTCAGCAATTGGTTTGTTGAAATTCTATGACCAGCAGGCACAATTAGCATATGATAACTTTTTTAATTTGCCAACAGCTCCTCCTGCACCAAATGTAAACTATATACCACTGAATAATAAAATAGTAATTGACTGGGGTGAGGATTTAGCAGCTGTTCAGGCTACAGAAACTTCAGATGCAAAGGGATTTAAATTTCAGGGTTATAATGTATACCAGTTACCGACAGCCTCTGCTTCTCTGGACGAAGCAGTTAGATTAGCAACTTTTGACATAATAGATGGGGTTGGAAAAATTGAGGACAAATTCTTCGACCCTAAAACAGGTGTTGTTGCCACAGGTGTCAGGCAGTTTGGTAACGATACGGGAATTAAAAGATTTTTTACTGTAACACAAGATGCTATTAAAGGCGGAACTCCTCTGATAAATGGGATCAAATATTATTTTGCAGTAACTTCATATAACTATAACCCGGACCCAAATGCAGTACCAAATAATCTGGAAAATCCACTTAAGATAGTTACGGTTGTTCCTCAGTCGCCTGATCCGGGAGTTTCCTTAACTTATTCCTCAGGTGATACAGTCAAATCCATTCACTCTTCAGGGAAAAGTGATGGTAGTGTAGTTCCGTTAGTCATAGACCCGACAAAACTAACAGGGCATCAGTACAAGGTAACATTCGATGATACAACTACACCAGGCACAACAACCTGGGATTTAATAGATATTACTGCTAATAAAACAAAACTTTCAAAACAGACAAACCTGTCAGGCGATGATAATTACAGTATAGTAGATGGATTACAAGTAAAAGTATTAGGTCCGCCGCTGAAAGGTAAATCGTGGTCATATAAAAGCGCATCTCCGGCTAATATCAGTCCTGTGTCTGTGAATTATTCAGGCGGGCGATGGTTTACTGGCGGTAACCATGGAGGTGATACTTTCTTTGGCGGAGTATTTCTTGAACCTAATTTTTTTGGTGAAACTTCTGTTACACCGGATAAATATGAAACTGTAGAAATACGTTTCAGACCGATGAAATCATATACCGACCTGAATGGAAATGGTAAATATGATATTGGTGAACCTTATGTAGTTGATGATCCTACAAAGACACAGAACGCATTTATGTACACTGGCTTTAGCGGGAAAACTTATGAGGGATTCTTCCCTGTTCCATTTACTGCTTGGGATGTAACTGACCCTGCTAATCCGCGGCAGCTAAATGTAGTGATACGCGATAGAGATCAAAATAAACAATGGGATTTGCATAATCAGGCAAAGCCAGCCGATCCGTTGTTACCGAACAATGGCGATCAAAGATTTAACTATACCTGGATTACAACTACAACCTATGACCCGACAGGTACTCATTATGGTGATGGTACAGGTGGTACTGTTGACTTCTATAGCTTTGACGGAGGTAACGGTATTTGGGATGCACAATGGACTCTGTGGCTGGATGACAGGCACACAGGTGATGTAGATATGTTAGGAGAAGAATGTACGTTTACTTTGACTCCAAATATCATAAATACAAAAGCAGATGTATTTACTTTTTCAGCAACTTCTCCGTCATATAGCAAGTCCCAGGCAGTAAACGATGTTCAGAGGATTAATGTATTTCCCAATCCTTATTATGGTGTTAACTCTGAAGAGCTTAATAAGTATAATCGTTTCGTAACTTTCAGTCACTTGCCAGCTAATGCGACTATCAGAATATTCAACCTTGCAGGTGTTTTGGTAAGAACAATTGTTAAGTCAGGCGGCGACCAGTTCCAGCGTTGGGATCTTAACAATGAAACAGGGTTGCCGGTTGCCAGCGGTTTGTATATCGCATATATTGAAATGCCGGGCATTGGTGCAACAAAGATACTTAAACTTGCTGTCATACAAGAACAGCAGATACTTGATAGATTCTAAAAAAAAAGTTTAAACTCAAGGAGTAAAAATGAAAAACATATTTAGATTTTTAATTATGGTATCTATCCTCCTGCCTGGTGTAGAAAACATATATGCCGGAGGTGGAAACCGCACGGGTACAGGAGGGGCATCTGAACTGCTTATTCCTGTTGGAATACGTGGTATAGCTTTGGGTGGATCAAATATTGCAACGGCTACGGGAGTAGAAGCGTTGTTCTGGAACCCAGCCGGTGCCGCAGAAATGAATAATTCTGCGACAATGATGTTTTCTCATATGTCTTATATCGCTGATATAGGCGTGGAATATGGTGCTGTTAGTGTAAATTTTGAAGGATTTGGTGTATTATCCTTCAGTGTTAAGTCATTATCAGTTGGTAATATATCTGTTACTACAACTACATATCCTGACGGAACGGGTCAGGTTTATACTCCCCAGGAATTGGTTGCAGGGGTTACTTATTCAAAACGATTGACAGACAGAATAGCAGTTGGTGTAACAGCAAATCTTGTAACAGAAAAACTGGATCAGGTAAGTGCAACAGGAATGGCATTTAATATAGGTGTTGCATACAATGATCTCGCAGACATCAGCGGGTTGAGTTTCGGTATTGTAATGAATAACATAGGCCCACAAATGAGATATGATGGTCCTGGCTTACTTCAGACAGGAACAATAGGTGGTTTAAATCGTCCACCATCCAAGGTCAAGATAGATTCCGCCCCGTTCGAATTGCCAACGAACTTTGCTTTGGGTTTAAGTTATAAACCAGTATTGGATGATGTAAACTCATTAACAGTGAGTTCACTCTTCCAGAATAATAACTTCTCGGATGATGAGTATAAGTTTGGCATGGAATATGGGTATAATAATTTATTATTCTTACGCGGTGGTTATGATTTTTTAGCAGTAGATAATGCTAAAAATAATATCTATGGATTTACCGCAGGTGTGGGAATAAACTATGACTTGGGTGGAGTGAATGCTAAAATAGATTACGCTTTCAGAGACGTTAAATACTTTGGCGGTAATCATGTCTTTGGTATTACACTAGGATTCTAAATTAGAGTTTACGGGGAATAGTGGCCCCGTAAAAAAAAAGATGCAGTTGGTAATCTGTATCTAGTTTCATAAAAACAGTTATTGTGAAGAGCCCTCTTCTACGAAACTGTTATATACTTCCTCCTAATCCTATGCGATGTTTATTTTAACATCGCATAGGTACTAATTCAGAAGTAAAAGACTGAAAGTACAAAAATATAAAAAAACAACAGCAGAAATAAAATAATAATTTTGAATAATTGTTTAAAAACGACTTTTACATTCAACTGGATGAGTAAAGAAAATAAGCTTTAATAAAATGCACGCTCAACTTAAGATTAAAACACTATTCAAAAAAAAAATCACGTGAACATTTCGGGTATGTATTTTTCTATGAATACAAACGATTCTATATAAATAAACAACGGAGTAAATTGATGAACTGGAATACCACTGGGGAAAGGGCGATCCGCATCGTAAGCGCAGGACATGTTTTGTTTGCTGTGGCTATGATCTGGCTCGGAACGATGGGCCTGATCAAAGGCGATTTCACCGTGGTTTGGCAGCCCGTACCCAAATGGGTACCTGTGCGTGGGGTACTAGCGTATCTCTGCGCCTTTCTCTCTCTTGCATCCGGTATCGGTCTGCTCTGGCAGCGCACCGCGGCAGTCGCAGCACGCGTGCTTTTCGCATCGCTCATGGTTTGGCTGCTGGCACTAAGACTGCCCAACCTTTTTTTCCAGACCCCGGTCGTGCTGGTTGCCTGGGCGTTTGCTTCAACGTCCGTGATGGTGGCGGCCGCCTGGGTGCTATATGTTTGGTTCGCCGGTGAACGCGACAGGGAGTTCTTCGGTCTGTTCGCCGGGGACACGGGAGTGCGCATCGCGAAGGTTCTCTACGGACTTGCCTTGATTCCTTTCGGCGTAGCCCATTTCGCCTATGTCAAAGAGACTGTCGAGCTGATACCTGGCTGGCTGCCTTGGCATGTGGCGTGGGCATATTTCACCGGTGGCGCCTTCATCGCAGCGGGGTTGGCAGTGGCTGTCGGTGTGTTTTCGCGCCTGGCCGCTGCCCTATCGACACTGCAGATGGGACTGTTCGGTCTGATAGTGTGGATTCCCCGCGTGTTGACGGGCGCTGTTAACGACTTCCAATGGGGCGAGTTCGTCGTGACGTGCGCACTGACGGCGGGCGCCTGGGTGGTGGCGGATTCCTACCGCGGCACGCCGTGGCTTGCTATGGAGAAGCACTAGCGCGCCGGCGGGCTTTGGCGCGATAGCTAACGCATTGCTTTACCGCCTAACCCCTCGTTGCAGCGGACGCGGCGAAAAGCCGCCCTGCGTCGCTGAACTCGAATATCGTTGGATGCCTAAATAAATAATAGAGAAAACATTATAATAAAACAATTTCTCTTAGTTAATGTTCAAAACCCCGTGATTCCTTTTAAGACTATTTTATGGACTACTGTATTAGCGGGTACCTTGGATGCAACAGCCGCAATCCTTCAAATAATTATTGCTTCTGATAAGGAATCAGATATTGTTTTTCAATTTATTGCAAGCGGGGTTTTTGGACGCAATGCTTTTTCAGGGGGTTTGCTTATGGTTTTTGCAGGGGTAATTTTCCATTATTTTATTGCTGGTATATGGACTTTGTTTTTCTTCCTTTTATATTCGAAATTAAATTTCTACCAAAATATAAGGTTATTGCTGGCTTATCCTATGGTGTGTTTATCTGGTTGATTATGCATTTTATTGTTGTGTCTCTTTCCAGAACTCCCCCAATTCCATTTCGAATTGGCAGTGCTATCTTGGGGGTTTCTTTCATAATGTTCTTAGTCGGGTTATCCATATCTCTTGTTTTTCATAAATTTAAAAAAGAGCAAAGCAATCAAGATAGAATAACGGAGAGTTTATGAATTAATAGGTATATCGCTCAATTCTATCTTCGGATGCTTCTCCATAAAATAATTTAACGACCACTCGCTTGTAAAAAGAATCACTAAATTTTCTTGTGAGTCATAGGCAAAAGCTGCGCCTGCCGGAAGTACAATTTGTGAAATTTCTTTCTCTGAATGTAAAGGAGATATCCAGCGTAATGCTTTCCAGTTTGTTTGTTCCATTCTTGTTTCAGCGCCGTATTCATCCTGCAACCTGTATTGAACAACTTCAAACTGCAAAGGACCAACTGCACCAAGCAAGGGGACTTTCTGTGATGAATTTTTTAAATAGTAAGCCTGAATAACCCCTTCCTGTAAAAGCTGGTCAAGTCCGTCTCTG
>JAKAFW010000002.1:0-206136 GCA_021817845.1 Bacteroidota bacterium | reverse complement strand
GGATGTTGAGAAAGAAGACGAAGATTTTCGGATAAGTGATTAGCCGAAGTCGGCTTTAGACGAACCTAAAGCTACCGGCTTACAGCCGGTAGTTGTTTACTTTGACCGAAATAGCTTGTCGCTGCTTAAAGTGGTTTTTTAATATTTATGAGAGTTTTTCTTGACCGATAAATCAGTAATTCCAAAAATGGACAAATTTAATATCATTGACATTGAAGATATTTTTAGCACTCGTATTAAAGAGTTCCAAAAATTAATGCGTTATAAAATTCGGGAAATCTTGCTCATCTCAAGCCTTTATGATTATTATCTCTTTGAGGAAGACGGAAGATTGTATGAACTTATCCGTCAGGATTATCAACTTCTAAACTTAAGCCAGGCTCCTGAAATTACGCACGTCACAACCGGCTCGGAAGCTCTGGAGCTAGCTCTTGAAGATAATCGCTTCGACTTAATTATCACCACTTTGCACATCGAAGATATGCATGTAATTAAGTTTGCCCGGCTTATTCGCGATGCAGGTATTAAAACTCCGATTATTCTACTGGCTTACGACAACCGCGAACGGAAAGATTTAATCGCAAATTATGATACTTCCATCTTTGATAGAATTTTTATTTGGCAAGGGGATTACCGCCTCATAATTGGTATAATTAAATATGCCGAAGATAGAATTAATGTCGAAAATGACACTTCCGTTGTCGGTGTACAGGTAATAATTTTAGTTGAAGATAATGTAAAATTTTATTCCGCTTATCTCCCCCTAATTTATACTGAAATATTTGATCAGTCACAGCGTCTACTTTCTGAAGGAGTTAATTTAACCCACAAATATTTAAGGATGCGTGCCCGTCCGAAAATTCTTCTCTGTACTACCTATGAAGAAGCCTGGGAATATTATACAAAGTATGAAGATTTTATCCTCGGAATAATTACTGATAGCAATTTCAGGCACTTTGGTGTCAGAGACCCGGAAGCGGGAATTAAGTTTGCCAAAAATGTAAAAGCCCAACACAAGGATATACCGATTCTTCTTCAATCAAGCAATGCTGAATTTGCAGAAAAGGCCAAAGAAGTCGGTGCCGATTTTCTCCTGAAAGGTTCGCCAAAGCTTCTGCATGAACTCCGTAAGTTCATTATGAATAATCTAGGTTTCGGAGATTTTATATTTCAAGCCGCCAACGGGAAAAAAGTAGGACGTGCTAATAATCTTAAAACACTCGAAGAACAATTAAAAATTGTTCCCGACGAAAGTATCTTCTATCATGCTGAAAGAAATGATTATTCTAAATGGCTTAAAGCAAGAACAGAATTTTGGTTAGCTCATAAATTAAGACCGAGAAAAGTCTCAGACTTCAAAAATTCATCGGAGTTAAGAAACGAATTAATTACTTCTATCCATTTGTACCAAGAAAATAGATTAAAAGGTATAATCACAGACTTTAATAAGGAATCATTCGATGATAAAAATAGTTTCGCAAGAATCGGTGGCGGATCACTCGGCGGTAAAGCACGCGGGCTCGGTTTTATCAATACTTTAATCAACAATGACAAGATAAAAAATAAATTTGACGGAATTGAAATCTCTGTCCCTTCAGCCGTTGTTATTGCTACTGATGTTTTCGATCAGTTCTTGGAAGATAACCGCCTTGATATTTTTGCGCTCGGCGGAATTGATGATGATGAAATTACCCGCCGCTTTCTTGATGCAAAAATCTTTCCGCTTGAAATTGTAACAAAGCTTATCGACTTTTTGAGTGCCATTCACGAACCTCTTGCTGTGCGCTCCTCAAGTCTGCTTGAAGATTCGCAGTTTCAACCTTTTGCCGGTGTTTACCAAACTTATATGATTCCGAACAACGATCCAGATCCTAAAATCCGACTTGAACAGTTACTTCAAAGCATCAAAGGAGTTTTTGCTTCTACCTTTTATAAAAAAGCTCAAGATTATATGAAGGCTACAACTTACCGTCTGGAAGAAGAAAAGATGGCCGTTATCATTCAAAGGCTTGTTGGGGCGCAGCGGGATGGACGCTTCTATCCGGATTTTTCAGGAGTTGCAAAATCGTATAACTTTTACCCGATCCCTCCGCAAAAATCTACTGACGGAATCGCCATGGTTGGATTAGGGCTCGGAAAGCAGGTCGTAGACGGAGGTAATGTGGTAAGATTTTGCCCAAGATATCCTAAACATATGATGCAATTCTTTTCTGCAAAAGAAACTGTTCGGAATGCACAACAGGAGTTTTTTGCACTCGATTTAACCGATCATTCAAATAAAATTCTTACTGGTAAACCTGATAATTTTATTAAGAGATTTGGCTTGAAGAAAGCTGAAGAGGATAACACTTTAATAAATGTTGGCTCAACATACTCGGTAGAAAATGATGCTGTTTATGATGGCGTATCAAGAGCCGGCAAGCGAGTAGTTACTTTTGCTCCCATCTTAAAACAAAAAGTTTTTCCGCTTGCCGATATCTTAGATATACTTCTCGATCTTGGTGCTTGGGGGATGGGCGTTCCGGTGGAAATTGAATTTGCCGTTAATCTTGAAGTCCCTTTCGGCAGACCGAAAGAATTTGCTATGCTTCAAATGCGTCCCTTGGTTATTAGCCATGAGTTAGAAGAGCTTGATGTTGATTCTGCAAATACGGAAGACTTGATCTGTCAAAGCCAACAGGTACTTGGCAACGGCGCAACAAAAGATATTCATGATATTGTCTTTGTTGATATTCAAAAGTTTGACCGTTCTAAAAGCCAGGAAACTGCTGCAGAAGTAAGTTATTTCAATTCAATATTGCTTGATCAGAAAAGACCGTATATTTTAATTGGAGTAGGACGCTGGGGAAGTCTTGACAAATGGCTTGGCATACCTGTTACTTGGGATCAGATTGCGGGCGCATCGGTAATTGTAGAATCCGGATTTAAAGATTTTAATGTTACACCTTCTCAAGGCTCTCACTTTTTTCAAAATATAACTTCATTTAAAACCGGGTATTTTACTGTCAATGACCTTAATAAGTTGGGCTTTATTGACTGGCAGTGGCTTCTTACTCAAAAACCGTTCAAAGAATTAACCTGGACGAGACACTTACGGTTTAATGAGCCGATAACTGTTAAAATTAATGGCCATAAAAGCAAGGGAGTTATTTCCAAACCTGGGAAATGAGTCCGTCGGCAAGCCTGAAATCTTGAAATCACAATTTAAAATTGATGAATTCGTTAAATTTCATTAATATATTTTGATACAGTTTTGATAAATGAATCATCTCAAATTAGTTCCAAATAAAATTACATTATTTGTTTTCTTCTCCGGTTTAATCTCCTTTCTTTTCTTCGGCTGTGCAAAGAAATTTCCCGAACAGAAAGATATATCCGGTAATAATTATGTTTTGTTAAACCAAGATAGTGCAAAGGTAAATTTCCCCTCTGATTTTAAGGGAAAAATTCTTGTAATTACTTTTATCTACACCAACTGCCCGGATATTTGTCCAATGACGACTCATAATATGCAGATGGTTCAGCAGGAGCTTGCTAAAGAAGGAATAACCGGAGTGCAATTTGCTGCCATGTCGTTTGATCCAAATCGCGATACACCCAAAGTATTAAAAGAATATGCAGAAGTAAGGGATGTGAACTTAAAGAATTTTGTTTTTCTCACCGGAAACAAAAAAAATATTGACTCTATAATTCATGAGTTTGATTTTATTGCTATACCAGGGGATACAACTTTTGTCGATAAAAAACGTCCGATTTATTTTTACACTCATACAGATAAACTTTTTCTAGTTGACAAACAAGGAAGAATTAGAAACGAATACCGCGGTAGTAAGGTAAATTCTCAAAAATTAATTTCAGATATAAAATCTTTAGAGGATTAAAATGGTTCTTGTTTTAGCATTTCTCGCGTTATTAAATTTACATCTTCAAAAAGTTGATGTGAAAAATGCGTGGCTTCGCCCCGCGAACAAAGGCATGAACAGCGCACTTTATTTTGAGGTAACTAATAATTCCGGTAAACCTGAAACTTTGCTGTATGTAAGCTCAAATATTGCCGAACTTGTGCAGCTTCACGAATCCTATATCCAAAAAGGGATGATGGGGATGCGCGAGGTTAAAGACGTTGTTATTAAACCCCATTCTACTTTTTCATTTAAAGAGGGTGGCTACCATGTTATGCTTTTATTTTTGAAAAAAAACTTAAAGCCTAATTCAACTGAAGTGTTTTTTCTCCACTTTAAAAACTCAGGTACCGTAAAAATCAAAGCAGTTGTAAAAAAAGGATGAGATTTGTAACTAAATTTGGCCTGTCCAATTATCGTCATTTTGCTTAAAAGTCTTCCTCAAGTTTGAATAAATTTCTTCCGGGAGGGGACCCTTTTCCAAAATCGTTAAATTGTTTTTAAGATGATCAAGATTGGAAGTTCCAACAATAAACGTATCTACACCTTCAGTAAAAGCTGTAAACCTTAGTGCGGTATCAAGCCAGTTATCTCCAAAATCTAAGTCCATTTTTTTCATTCGCAGCCAATATTGCTCGGCATATCTTCCGTGAGGTTGCTCCGGAAATTTCCATGGAATATTCCCGGCAGGACGCTTCGCGATTACTCCTATTCCTCTTTTTTTAGCTTCCGGTAAAAGGTAGTCAAGATTTCTTTGATCAAAAATATTTACAGATGTTTGCACACTTCCAAACTTTCCGGAATGAATTGAATAGCCAAGCTCATCGTTTTCACCGGAATAAGCTGCAAATCTAACTTTACCTGCCTCAACTGTTTTTTGGAGAGCGGCAATTACTTCGCCGTATTCAAGCGTTCCCAGCGGACACGAATGTAAATGAACAATATCAATGTGATCCGTTTTAAGTGTGTGTAAAGCCCTGTCAACTCCGGCAATTATACAATCGTAAGTCCAATCATTGTAGCCCGGGACATCATAGCCAACTTTTGTCGATAGAATAAATTCATCCCTGCGATGTGAAATATGCTTGCCAATTCTTTCTTCTGAAGCTCCATAACCGCGTGCAGTATCAATAAGATTAATTCCGAGATCTAAAACGGAATTAAGAAGACGTGAAGCCTCTTCATCTGTTAACTCACTTGCATCTATATGTCCTGCGCCAAATCCAAGAGGGAATACCTTTAAACTACTATTCCCAAAATTTCTTTTTTCTATTTTCATTGAAAATTAATTTAATGTTTCCTTTTAATAAATTAAGTATTAAAAATAACAATCCTTGGTAAAAATCAAAATCCTTTTAATCTTACTGAAAAAGATTATTGTCCACATTTAAACTTGACTTTCATTCTTAAAATTTTAATTATGAATATAAAATAATCATTTTTATAAATTCGTTAATCAAAGACAATAAAATGAACTTTCCGTTTAAGAAATTAGGTTTAGCTTTAACTTTTTCACCAACCGGACTTGCTCTCTTAAAAGAAACTAAACGGTTGAAAGAACTATTTAATTCCGAAATAGTTTTAATTCATTCAGGCAAAAAAGACAATGAATCAGAACTGAAATTAGGTAAAATGATAGATGATTCTGGATTGGCAAAGCAGTCCACAGAAATAATATGGGCGCAGGGAAACCCGGCAAATGAGATACTTAAAGTAACTAAGTCTGCAAATGTTGACTTATTAATTGCGGGCGCTCTTGAGAAAGAACCGGTTCTAAAATATTATCTTGGCTCTGTGGCTAGAAAAATTATGCGGGAAGCTTCTTCATCTGTACTCATTATAGAATCTTCCTCAGAAGTTGCTATTGGCTTTAAGAAGTTTTGTGTATCAACAGATTATTCCCAGGACAGCGAATCCATTATTAAATTATCCTATCAATTTGCTCTGATGGAAAATGCGAATGAATTTATTGTAGTCCGGGACATATACACACCGGGCTTATCAAGCGCTGCAATGGAGTCAGGTATTACTTCAAACGCTGACAAAGTAATCTCAATTTTTCAAAAGGAAGAAGAAGAAAAACTAATTATGTTTGTGAGAGAATTAAATTTGAAAGGAATTCCTATAATAGTTAAGTGTCTGTATGGGCGTGAAGGTTGGGCTGAAAGAGATTTTGTTCAAAACAACAATATTGACATATTCGCAGTTAACGGAAAAACTAAAAGGTCTTATTTCTTTGACAGGCTCTTTCCAAACGAACTTGAATTTTCAATTAAACACCTTCCTTCTAATCTTTTAATTCTTAGATAATATTAATGCAATTAACCTCAGAAAATATTGTCACATTTTTATTAAGCATAAGCTTAATGTTGTTATCTGCAAAGCTGCTAGGGGAACTTTTTAACAAAATCGGACAGCCGGCAGTGGTGGGGGAAATTATTGCCGGAATTATTTTAGGCCCCACTATATTTGGCTCGTTGCTGCCGTATGCCTTTAACTGGCTGTTTCCACAAAATAATGGTGTAAAAGTCGCGCTTGATGGAATTGTGAACCTTGCAGTTATTCTGCTTCTTCTTGTTTCCGGATTGGAGGTTGATCTCTCAGTCGTTGTAAAAGAAGGGAAGACAGCTTTTTTAACAGGTATTATGGGAATTATAATTCCGTTTGCTCTTGGATTTACCGGAGCATATTTCTTTCCTCATTTATTGGGGATAAAAGACGACAATTTGAAATTAGCCTTTGCCCTGTTTATGGGAATCGCCTTGTCAATTTCGGCTTTGCCTGTTATTGTAAAAACCCTAATGGACTTGGGAATATTTAAAACAGAGATCGGTTACATTATTGTCGCTGCGGCTATGTTTAACGACATTGTGGGGTGGCTAATCTTCTCTGTTATCCTTAGCATGATAGGGGCTAATAATCATGGACTTACCTTTGGCCAGACTTTAATTTTACTTATTACCTTCACTCTTTTTGTTCTCCTAATCTTAAGAAAGATAATAAACAAAATTATTCCTTGGATACAAAAAAATCTAAATTTTCCTGGTGGTGTGCTAAACTTTATATTAATTCTTGGATTTCTTAGTGCCGCTTTTACAGAATATATTGGTATACACGCTATTTTCGGATCATTCATTATGGGGATTGCTATCGGAGACTCTGTACATATAAAGGAAAAAACTAAAGAAATTATTCAGCAATTTATTACAAATATTTTTGCTCCATTATTCTTTGTGTCTATCGGTCTCACTGTTAACTTTATTACAAACTTTAATTTCTTAATAGTAGCAGTAATCCTAATCTTTGCATTCTTTGGCAAAGTAATTGGTTGTGGTATAGGAGCTAGATTTGCTGGATTAAATAAGAACGATTCACTTGCAATTGGCTTTGGTATGAATTCCCGAGGTGCTATGGAAATTATCCTTGGGATATTAGCTTTTAAATATGGACTAATTCATGCAAATGTTTTTGTTGCTCTTGTAATTATGGCTCTCGTTACTTCCGTATCAAGCGCTCCGTTTATGAAATATTTTCTAAAGGCAAAGGAAAGCCTTTTAAACATTTTAAACCCCAATTTAATCCTATTTACAAACTCCGCCGGTAAAAATGAAGTGATTAGAGAATTGGTAAGTTTGATAAGCAAAAACTTTAATCTCAGCACTGAAAAAATTTATAATGAAGTAATTGAAAGAGAAAATTCCATTCCCACAGGCATTGCTAACTATCTTGCCATTCCCCACGCAAGAGTGGATATTTCCAAACCGGCGGTAGCCATCGCACTAAACCAAGAAGGAATCAATTTTGAAGCCAGCGACGGAACTCCATCACGGATAATTTTTCTTCTCTTAACACCAAAAAACAAAAATGAACTTCAACTAAAGTTCCTCGTAGATATTGTAAATAAATTTAAAGATAAACAAAAAGTTGAAGAGCTTCTTCATTCCTTAAATCCTGCGGATTTTATGTCTAAGCTTAAACAACTATAAATTTTTTCTGGCTGACACTAACTAACTGCAATTTGTTGTAAATGTACAGTTTTGAATATGATAGTTTAAGATTTATTTTTCTACTGGATTTAATCAATTATGATTATAAGGACTCAAATTGCTAAAAAAATTTAACCAACAAATAAGCGAAGGAATTCTTTTCACCGATCAGTATCAACTGGTAATGGCGCAGTTATATTTTAAGACCGGGTTGCATGAAAAACCAGCTTGCTTTGATCACTTCTTTCGCTATTATCCTGATTATGGTCTACATAAAGCTGGCTATTGCATAAATGCCGGGTTAGAATGGCTTGTAGATTGGATGCAGAATAGTGCCTTCGGAAAAGAAGAAATCGAATTACTCCGCTCCCAAAAAAGTAGTAACGGCGATCAACTTTTCAAAGATGATTTTTTAAAGTGGCTATATGATAACGGAAATTTTGATCAAATTACTCTTCGTGCAATTCCGGAAGGAAGAGTCGTTCACCCGAATGAACCTCTGACTATTATAGAGGGCCCTCTTGCAATGGCACAAATTCTTGAAACCGCATTGCTCAATCAATTAAATTTTCAAACTTTAATTGCAACTAAGGCTTCGCGGATAAAAGAAATGGGTCAAAACCAAATGTTATTGGAGTTCGGCGCCAGACGTGCACAAGATCGAGGCGCTATAGCAGGTGCCCGCGGCGCTTTAATCGGCGGAGCAGATTTTTCTTCAAATGTCGGCATTTCGCACTTACTCGGGCTTCAACCCAAAGGAACTCACGCCCATAGCATGGTACAGCTTTTTATTGCAATGGGATTAAGTGAATTGGAATCCTTTAAAACTTTTGCTGATTTATATCCGGATGATTGCATCCTTCTTGTCGATACAATAAATACTTTGGAAAGCGGCATCCCTAATGCCATAAAAGTTTTTGAAGAATTAAAAAGAAAAGGACATAAACCGGTAGGGGTACGGTTAGACTCCGGAGATCTTGCCTTCCTTAGTCTTAAAGCGGCAAAAATGTTGAACAACGCCGGCTTTGATGAAGTTAAAATTGTTTTGTCGAATGAATTGGATGAGATGAATATTTGGCAAATTATTACTCAAATTTCCGATGAGGCAAAACATTACGGCATTGACCCCGATACCATTATCAAACGCCTCGTTTACGGTGTCGGTACAAAATTAATTACTTCGGCCGGAGATGCTTCTTTAGGAGGAGTATATAAGCTTGTCGCCGTGAAAAATGAGGAGGAGTGGATTCCTGTATTGAAAATATCCGAGACTCCTGAAAAAATTCCCAACCCCGGGACGAAACAAGTTTTTAGAATTTATGATTCAAACAATACAGCCACTGCCGATTTAGTTACACTTGAAAATGAAAAACCAATCGATTATAATCCGTTGATTCTTCAACATCCATTCGACGAAAACAAGAAAAGAATTTTACCGAAAGCAAGTGTCTCCCAAATTGAACCGCTGCTTATCGGGATATTTAGCAACGGAAAACTCACCTATGATTTTCCTTCCCTAAATGAAATTAGAACTGCCCGGCAGAACGATCTCGATAAACTTGATTCCGGTGTAAAAAGATTAATAAATCCTCATCGTTATCATGTCTCGCTTTCACCAGCTCTTTTCGATCTGAAAAGGGAATTGATAAAAGGTATGAAAAAGTAAATTCAAATCTTTTTTTCTTAAAACTTAAATCCATTCAGGTTAAATCTAAAAGGATACAAAAGCGAAAATTTAGTTCCGCCGTTACCGAACTCAATTGCGGGCGAAGGGAGCTTAATAAAATTTAAACTCTGTCTAAGCCAATTCCAGAAATGCCCTCCTTTGGGTAGAAGTTCAACAAGATTATAATCTAAACCTACAACATATCTTCTTTGCGATAACTGATCCGGAGGTCCATTAGGATCGGCTTTTACGTCAATTGAATTTGCGCCATAACCAACAGCAATATTTAACCATGGGACCCAATATTTCTTCCATGACTCCGGTAAAATATTGTATACATTGACCGACCACCAAAATGTCGAGCTGTTATAATCATCAATAAAAGTTCTTGGGCGGTTTATTATCGGCTCACCTGTCCACTCCGAAGGAATATACTGCCATTTAGGTGTGATGTTTTGCAGGGCGGGTACGTAATGCTGTGATAAAAAGAATAGGGGACCAATTGCATCAAAATACCAATCAGAGGGGCTAAAACCCCAAGTCTTTGCAAAACCATCCTCCGTCTCTACGTAAGTTTGGTAAAGCAGTCCGAAACCGGCACCGTATAGCGTGGCTGCATTCCACGAAAATCCGCTAGCCATCAATCCTTCACTCATAATATACGAAGCCATATATCCTCCGTAAGAATGTCCGGCTTTGTCTACCTGCAGGGCGGAAACCCAATCCTCCTCAAAATGAAATTTACCTCTCTGCCCGCTCCACCATGCGTTTGTTTGGTGTATATGAAGAAAAACTATTGCTCCGATAAATACTCCGCCTACTATAGATGCATTAGTGGGATTTATTTCTGTCTTAATCAAAGGCAGTGAACCGTCCAAAGTGTAACGAGGTTTTCCAGCATAAGTAAATTGAGATAATGGGACAAATTCTCCCGGAGTTTTTGATGAATCATCAGTAACTAATACTGAATTTCTTCCTGTTTGATCTATCCTGCTTATTTGGGCAAGAGAAGTTCGAACAAGAAAAATTGAGAACAAGAGGGCTAATAAGATTTTATTTGTTTGATTAAATGAAGTAATAATATATTTCAATTTCAATATCCTTATAAAATTCCAAATGTGATTTTTATAATCTCAAGACTAATAACTTCCAAACTTAAATGTAAATACGCCTGTTAATCCCTCAAGATTTTTATCAGTTAATCCGTAATAGCTTTGAAAGCTTGAAACAAGCCGGTAACTTGCGCCGGCATCTATATGCAGCCACTTCAAAACATTTACTTCAAGGTTAAGCTGTGGTTCCCATACCAACAAATTTTGACTAAAGTAACTACTGTGTGGTTTACTTTTATCCGGAACTGAATAAGTCACTCCTCCACCGGCGCAAAGAATATCAACCGAGGCGTGAACTTTTTCTTCAGAAAAGAAAATATATTCAAACTCTAGTCCTCCGCAATTAAAACCAAGCTGAAGTTTTTCACCGCTTACCGGGTCATAAAGATTCAAATTAATTATGCTCGTTAGAGCGTAAATGCCGCCGCCTAAAACAAATTGATGATCAATAACCCAGCCGAATCTTCCGCCGGTTATTAAAGCATTTTGATCCAGTATTCTCGTCACCTTTAATTCCGGTGCGCCAAATGCACCGAAGTAATTATCCTGTGCCTTAATAGTTTGAAAATAAATCAAAGCAAAAGCTATTGTCATCATAGACATTATTTTATTCATTAGAAACCTTTAACTATTTATAGTATTGCCATTTAAATCTTTGTTTTTTGTGTCAAGATATTTCAAATTTGTTTTACATATTCCATATTCCATTGCGGCTTGCCGCGCTATGAACTTACTTTAGTGATCGATTGTTTACATTCAGAGTATAAAAAAATCTTTACGATTTTTTCGGCGAAACAACCGTCGAAATTTAACATCATTATTGTTAAAAAAAATAATCTATCTTTCCACAATGATAAAAATTAATCGGTTAATCATTGCTTCCAAGAATCTCAGTAACCTTTTTCTAAGTTCCAAAGTCTAATCAGGTAATATAAACGAGTTAGTTATGTCAACATTAAATTTAACAAAACCAGGATTTCTTTTCGCCGTTTTCTATATCGTAATTTCAAAATCCTCGGTAATGAACGCGCTGCTAAAGTCATGGGATTTCATTATGAGCTCTCAAGCAATGGCGTAATCGTTACTGCTGAAAAAAAAGGAAGATTGAATATATTTAACTGGGTTAATAACGTGAGATTAAGTTCTCCCGTTAAAAAAATGAGATTGAATAGTTGCAAAATTTATAATTGAGTTTGCAATTCCTTGCTAAGATATTTCCCCGTCCATGAATTTGGATTCAATATTATTTCTTCCGGCGTTCCTAATGCTACTATTTCTCCTCCTTTTTCTCCTGCTTCGGGACCCAGATCAATTATATAATCCGCACATTTTATTATTTCCATGTTGTGCTCGATTATTACAACGGAATTATTTCTTTCAATAAGAAGATTAAAGCAGTTGAGTAGCTTTGAAATATCATCAAAGTGAAGCCCGGTCGTTGGTTCGTCAAAAATAAAAAGAGTATGTGTCCTTTCTCTTTGCGATGTCAAGTGCGATGCTAATTTTATTCTTTGCGCTTCGCCTCCGGATAGCGTGTTTGAAGGTTGACCAAGTTTCAAATATCCAAGTCCCACTTGTGAAAGCAGCTCAATGTATCGAACTATTTTATCGTTGCCATTGAAAAAGTCTACCGCCTCATCAACGGTCATATTTAATACATCAACAAGATTTTTCCCGCGATAAGTTATTTCTCTAATTTCCTTTTTGAAACGCGTTCCTTCGCAGTCTTCGCATTCCAGATAAATATCGGCGAGGAATTGCATTTCTACTTTTATAAAACCGTCCCCCTGACAAGTTTCGCATCGTCCGCCCGGAACGTTGAAGGAAAAAAATCCCGGTTTATACCCTCGCGCTTTTGCTTGATGTGTTGATGCAAATAGCTCTCTGATATGTTCAAAAGCTTTTATGTAGCTTATAGGATTTGAACGCGGTGTTTTCCCAATTGGCGATTGGTCAACGATTTCAATTTCATCAATAAACTCGCCTCCTTTAATTTCTGAATACTTTCCGATTTTGGGCGGATTCATTCCTAAATATTTTGCTAAGCCCCCGTATAGAACGTCATGAATTAATGTACTCTTGCCGGAACCGCTTACGCCGGTAATTACCACTAATTTATTAAGGGGAATTTCTACGTCGATATTCTTTAAATTGTTTTCCTTTGCTCCTGTAATTGAAATCGTTCCTGTTTCTTCCGTATTCCTTTTTTGAGGCACTGGAATTTTCAATTCGCCCGACAAATATTTCCCGGTAAGAGAATTCTTGTTATGCAATATTTCTTCATAAGTACCCATAGCGATTATCTCACCGCCGCCCGCTCCTGCCTTTGGACCCATATCGACAATTAGATCAGCTTGCCTGATCATGTCGGCGTCATGCTCTACAACAATTACTGAATTCCCGATGTCACGAAGGTTTTTTAGGATGTCGATTAATTTATTGTTATCTCGCGGATGCAGCCCGATGCTTGGTTCATCAAGCACATATAAAGTTCCGACAAGCGATGAGCCGAGCGAAGTAGCTAAATTAATCCTTTGCGTTTCCCCGCCGGATAACGTGCTGCTTAATCTTTCCAATGTTAAATAACCTATCCCCACGTTGTTCAAAAAAGTAAGTCGCTTAATTATTTCTTTTAAAATTCTTTCACCGACGTGCATATCATATTCCGAAAGCTTCAGCTCAGTAAAAAAAAGAAGCGATTGCTCAATAGGCATTTTTACAACATCGTAAATCGATAAGCCATTAACTTTTACTTGCAGCGATTCGCGCCTTAATCGCGACCCCTTGCACGCTGCACATATGGTATACCCGCGGTAGCGACTTAGCAAAACCCGGATGTGCATTTTGTATGTCTTAGTTTCAAGCTTTTCAAAAAATTTGTCTATACCGGTGTAATCACCGAATCCTTTTTGAATTAATGAAACTTGTTCCTGCGATAAATTTTTGAACGGAATATTTAGAGGAATATTAAATTGCTTTGCGTTCTGTACAAGGTCTCTTAAATGCGTGCTGTATTTTGGCGAACGGAAAACAGCAATTGCTCCTTCAGTGATAGATAAATTTGGATTAGGCACAACAAGATTCATATCCACACCGATTGTTCTGCTAAAGCCCTGGCATACCGGGCACGCACCAAAAGGATTGTTAAAGGAAAAAAATCTTGGCTCTGGTTCTTCGTATCTTATTCCGCAGCATTCGTAAAATTTATTAAATTCCTTTTCCTCGCCGGTATCTGCGTTAATTAAGATTAATCTATTCTCACCCTCTTTAAAGGTTACTTCAATTGCGTCCGAAAGCCTCTCTCTCACTTTCCCTTTTTGAATTTTAAATCTCTCAATTACAACGCTAACTTTGTCTTTCTTTCGGGGAAGGGAATATTCCTCATTTAAATCATAAGTATTTTGTTTAAAATATATTCTAAAAAAACCTCTCTTTTTAAGTAAATCAATTTCTTCTTTGATAGTATGCCCTGTGTGAAGATGAAGAGGGAAAGCAAGATAAAATTTTGAATCTTCCGGCTGTGCTTCAAGCCAATCGGATACTGTTCCTGTTGTAGCTTTATTTACCTCCTTGCCGCACTGAAAGCAAATAGTCTTCCCGATTCGTGCAAATAGCAATCTTAAATAATCATATACTTCCGTGGTTGTACCGACAGTTGACCGCGTGTTCTTTGAACCTGTCCTCTGCTCGATAGCAACTGCCGGGCTTATTCCCTGTATTAAATCAACATCGGGTTTATTCATCCTTTCAAGAAATTGACGCGCATAAGCCGAAAGGCTTTCTACATAACGGCGCTGTCCTTCAGCGTAGATCGTATCGAATACCAAAGAAGATTTTCCGCTCCCGCTAACCCCGGTGAACACTACAATTTTATTCCTCGGTAACTCAAGACTAAGGTTTTTTAGATTGTGTTCGCGAGCGCCCTTTATAATTATCTTTTTGTCTTTTTTAATTTCATTCATATATAAATGCGAGATTTCTTCCGGAGTTTATCCCGATTGCGGGAGTCAAAATGTCAATAAAAGGAAATCTTATTTCGCTTGCTCATGAAGTTTCTTAAGAGTCTCAATTCTTTCATCAAGCTCCTTAATCTTTACATCAAGTTCTTTTAACCTATCATCAATCTTATTTTCATATTCAGTCTTATCCCAGTAGCCGCGATTCTCAAAATATCCCTTAAATAGCCAGTTATGTTTTAACGCTTCCATATTCTCTGATAAGCGCGTAGCTCCGACCTTTGCTTCTTCGCTTGTATTTTGAATGTTCTGCAAAGTTGAAGTTACTGTAGAATCGTATTTACCGTTTTTAGAAATGAAACCGCCAACAACACCCTTACCTTGATTTATACCCGACACAATTGAATCGATATTTACCACTACTTGATTAATATTATTTATGGTAGTCTCAACTCCTATACCAAGACTATCAAACAAACCAGTTACTTTATCTAATTCTCCCGTAATTCCTTTTAAGCTTTTATCTGCCTGACTTGTAAGATTTGTAGCATTGTTATATAACTGGTCATCATTAATAAGCTTTCCTAACGAACCTTCGCCTCGGTTTACTCTACCAACAATTTCCGATAGATCTTTCGTCATTTTTTTTGTGTACTCCATTACCCCTTCAGTCTGGGCTATGATTGCTGATAACCCAAGCGGTTCCTCAGTCTGGATAATACCGTCGTTTTTTATTTGTTCTGCCTGGCTGCTTCCGATTTTCAAAACAATAACCTTATTGCCTACCAATCCCTCAGATTCAATTGAAGCTTTTGTATCGGTGCGAATAAATCTTTGTATATCAGTTTGAAGATCCATAGTCACTTGAACGTGTCCGGTGGTATCGTTCACTATTTCCACTCCACTTACGCTTCCAACATCGATTCCGCTTAGTCTTACAGTCGTACCGGTTCGTAAACCTTGAATATCTTTAAAGTATGCTCTAACCTTAAAGGTAGAACTAAAAAGAGAATTCTTTTGTCCTATTAAGAAAATTCCTACAATCAGAAGAGATATTCCGAGTAAGATGAAAATTCCTAATCTTACTGAAGGGATATTTTTTTTCATTTATTACTCCCGTTTTTAACTTCAAGAATATCGCTAGTAAAAAAATCTCTAAGAAAAGGATCGCTTGTCGAAACAAGATTTTCAAGGTTTCCTTCGTATTTAACTTTACCATCTTTCAATACTACTGCATGAGAAGCGATAATTTTTGCGCAGATCAAATCATGTGTTACAACAATAGAAGTGGTTTTTAGGTCTTTTTGTAATTCAACAATCAATTGACTTATTTCCTTTGTGGTTATTGGGTCAAGCCCGGTTGTCGGTTCATCATATAAAATTAGTTTAGGCTCAGTAATTATTGTTCGCGCTAACCCGATCCTTTTTTTCATACCGCCTGATAATTCTGCCGGCATTTTATCGATTGAATCTTCCAGCGAAACCTTTTCAAGAGAGGATTTAACTTTTGCTTCTACTTCCTTCGTTGTGAAATTAAAGTTCCTGATTAATGGAAATGCTAAATTTTCCCTAACTGACATTGAGTCATATAAAGCCGAGCCTTGAAATAAAAATCCAATTTGTTTTCTTACCTCATTCAATTTATTCTCACTTAGCAAAAGGATATTTTCCCCCTCAATAAAAACCTCGCCTGAGTCTGGCTCCAATAATTTCACAATGCATTTTATTAAAACACTTTTGCCGGTGCCGCTTCTGCCAAAAACAACTACGTTTTCTCCTTCATTGATTTTTAGAGAAATATTGTCAAGAACAACTGAGTCTCCAAAAGATTTACTAAGATTTCTCACTTCAACTTCAGCCATCAGTTACTCCAAATCATTAAAGTGACTTTTACTAACACCATATCAACAAGTAAAATTAACAGTGACGAAATTACTACGGAACTTGTAGAAGCTTTTCCAACTCCCTCAGTTCCGTTCTCAGCGTTATATCCTTTGTATGCTCCAACTATTCCGACTATAAATCCAAAGAAAAATGTTTTAGCTATTCCGGGGATTATATCGGAAAATTGAACTGAATGAACAACAGCGTTTAAATAAAGTTGAAAACTTATACCTTGAGATAAAAATATAGCAAGAAAACTGCCGGTCAGTGCAATAAAAATTACATATATAGTAAGCATAGGCAGAATAAATGTGCATGCTACCACCCTTGTAACAACCAAAAACCTAAACGGATTTATTGCCGAAACTTCCATTGCATCTATCTGCTCCGTTACGCGCATCGAACCAAGCTCTGCGCCAATGCCTGAACTAACCCTGCCGGCAAAAATTAATGCCGTTATTACAGGACCCAATTCTCTTACAACAGACAAAGCTACCATTCCTGGTAAAAAAGATCCAGCCCCGAATCTAATCATTACCGGCTGGCTTTGCATCGCAAGCACTAGTCCGATTATAAATCCCGTAACGCTTACAATAGGAAGAGTCTTAACCCCAAGCTCGTCCATATGTTTTTTAATTTCAGCAAATTCATAAGGCGGAATAAATACTTTCTTAAAAAATTCTATAGTGAAAAGAAAAAGACCCGACACGGTTTGAAAAAATTCGGTTAATCTTTTACCTGACACAGACAAATTTTGTGTTGTGCCGGAATTTGTTTTTGCGGAATTCAAATTATTTTCTCTTAGATGGTTAAAACTGCAGAAAAAAATCAAACCTAAATAAAATTAATTACCAAAATTTCATACTTTTCAAGCCAAAATAATAAAAAAACACGCTTAAAAAAAATTTGAATGATCGTGGACATCTATAGTATTGCCGTTTAAATCTTTGTTTTTTATGTCAAGATATTTTTATAATAAATTTCATTGCGTTTCATTCAAAATTCATCCGCCGCGGCGGATTCATAATTCAAAATTGCGGCTTGCCGCGCTATGTCATAACTGGTGGAATAATGAAATGTAGGTGAATTTTCCACTACTCCATTCCTCCACCATCTTCCGTCTTTAGAGATTCCCATTAGATTTGAAATTTTCTGCAGAATTATATGAGCTCGTCACTCGTTACTTGTCACTCATTCCCTCGTTTGCCATTTTTGTCACACCTTAGTCCTTTTTCCCCTGTTTTTTGTCTAAATTTTCCCCATTTCTACCAGGCCTCTGCCAAGCCTATAACACGCCTCCACCAAGCCTATAAATCTTACTTAAATATTGCAGAAAAAATAGTGTGACAAAAATGGCACACTCTCATTCACATAAGTAACATCTTGAACAGATTTTTCTTGAATCCTTTTTCCTTCGGTTTCATCTAAAATCAATAAAAATTATTTTGTGAGTAAAAAATGGATCAAGCAAAAGTAATAATCTTTACAACACCTACATGTAGCTTCTGTGTAGCTGCAAAAAGATATTTCAGAGAAAAAAACATTCGTTTTACCGAGATTGACGTTACAAGAGACCAATCAGCTGCACGTGATATGCTTAGAAAAACCGGGCAAATGGGCGTACCGGTCATTTTAATAAATAACCGTCCAATTGTTGGTTTCGATAAACCTAAAATTAATCAAATGTTAAACATTAAAAACTAAAGGAGACTTTATGAAAATAAAACCAATGGATGATCGTGTTCTTATAGAACTGATCGAAGAAGAAGAAAAAACTTATTCAGGAATTATTATTCCTGATACCGCGAAAGAAAAACCGCGTATGGGAAAAGTTGTCGCTGTTGGTACCGACGAGGATTTACGTGAAAAAGTTAAAGAGGGAAATAAGATATTGTTTACTAAATATGGCGGTGAAGAGATATCCTTCGACAGCAAAGAATATAAGATTGTTCAGCGAACTGACATTTTAGCAGTAGTTGAGGATTAAACTTCAATTATTAGCACCTCGAAGATGAGGGGTTGATTTTAAATTCCGCTGGGAATTATAAATCAGCCCCTCATTTTATTAATAGGGAAAGTTCATTCCCGGCCAACTTTCAATTGAATCTGTTGACTTAACAATGTGCATACCTGCATCGGCAAATTTTTGGAACGACTTATTTGCATCATCGGTGTAATCAATTACACCTGGAACAACTACCGAAGAGGTACAATCTTCAAGAAGATAAACTTTGCTGGTAAGATGTTTTTCTCTCAGAAGAAAATCATTCAATAAATCGTCGATTGTCCAAGCTACACAATGACTTTTTGCCTGACCCGCAATAATTATCGCGTCATATCCTAATAATTTTTCAATCAAAGATGTATTTTTGTCTGCAATCTTATTGCCGTTGATTCCTTCACGAACTTCAGGACCGAAGATCGAATAGTGCTCAGTAAAAGGATTGTTCCCCTTAACCTGAAAATCCGGTTGGCTGTATCTGGCAATACTGTGAAAAAAAATCGCTTCATCTAAAGCTGACACCAAAGCATTTCCTATTCCGCCGAGCATAGCGTGATATGGCCAGATTGTAAGACTATATTTATTTCCTTGCTTTAGTTTCTCAGTATAATGACGAAGATAATTTTCTGCCTCGTTACTCTTGATGCCCAGATCTTTACATACTTTGTCATTTATTCTCCACAAACCATTCTCAACATCTTCCAAAGATATTAACGTGTACGGTAAAGGATGTTCTCCTTTATCGTTCACTAAAAATATTGAATGAAAAATTTGTAAAGGATGATGAGTATCCATAGTCGGAATTATTTCTGTAACCAAATCAAGATTACGGTAAATGAATCTGCAGAAGCGGTTTGTGTCGTCAACAGCCCCCATGCCGCTTCTGCCGCCGACAAATAATTCAAAGCCGGGAATGCAAAAAGTGTTTTGCATATCAACTGCTAACAAACAAACCTTAAATTTATCTTCGTAAGAAGGTCTTATATTAAATTTCTTAGCCCAATTAAATGCATCCTTAGCGCGCTGCTCATAGTCTACTTTCCAAACCTCACCCACCTTGTCTTCTCTAAAATACTCGGGTTCGGGTAACTCTTTTCTTGTCATATTTGATCCCTAAATTATATTTTCTCTTAATTCCATCTGTAAAAATACTAAATGCGAAAGGAGACCCAAAACCTTAAACTTCGAAGGAGAAATCTCTTAAGTAACTCTCACAACAAATTCAAAATTCCTAGTCATCCCTATCAGCAAGAGGGAATTAACATTCTAATAACAGTAGCGTAATATTGTCTTAATAGACTAAGACTATGTTTGTCACAAAATTAATTTACTCCTTCGATCAGGATAAATTTAATTTCAAAAGATATTTAACGATAGTTGAGGATCCGATATATGAAAATAAAAAACATGAAACTTCTGTTTAATTCTTTAGTTTTCCTTCTCGCCGGAATAATTTCCGCGATAAGATTGGAATCGCTTGAAATAATAATTTCATTACTGTTTTCATCATTATTCCTTCTTCTTAATATTTTTATAAAAGAAGAAAGCAGTAAATCAGCTATCGGTCAAACATAATAAACAGAAAACCGCATCAAAATATTCGCTTCTCCAGCAACCGGGTAGGCAACGTAACTAATAATGCCAATCCGGTTGACTTTTTTATAATAGTGCTTTTATAAGAAATTTCATCCTTTCTGTGATATACAAGGTAGCGCAATCTTTTTTCTTGACTTTATTATATTCTGTACCCAAATTAAATATAATCGTTCCTTGTCTTACTGTTAAATATAAATCTATAAACTTTTTTAAGGAGATTCTATGGAAAACCTAAAGAATGCCGGAAGGGTCATCTTCGGATTACCATTTATTATTTTTGGATTAAATCACTTTAAAATGGGATCACAAATGGCTGGCTATGTTCCCTCATTTATTCCCGGGGGAGTCTTCTGGATTTATCTTGTCGGTTTAGCGCTTGTTCTGGCGGGTATTAGTATAATAATAAAAAAATATATTAGGCTTTCAGCTACTTTGTTAGGAATTATGCTGGCGATATTCGTGTTGACAATCCACCTGCCGGGGCTTTTTAATCCTGCTATAATGCAAATGGAATTTGCGAATTTGCTAAAAGATACCTCACTATGCGGCGCTGCTTTTTTCATTGCAGGATCTTTTCCAAATGAAGAAAAGAAATCGGAATAGATTACCTAATATTCCAATATTCCTGGAGTTGCGTGATGCTATTTTATAATTCCCTGCTGAAGTGAGCGTTTGTTTTTTTTAATAATATTGTTATATTATAACCAATTACTTGAAAATTAACATTAAAAGTTGAAAATGTTATGAAAAGTAAATTATATTCTAAATTCGTCATAATAAGTGTTTCTCTAATATATATCTGTCATGTAGCCAAACTAATACATTCACAACGATATTTTCGAAGTATGATTATATTTTCGGAAATATACCTGACTTTTCTTTACAGTTTAGTACTTCCTGGGCGGGAGAAATTTGTGTCCGCTATTTTATTTGCTGTTCGTAATAGATAAGAAATATGATACTAAATCTTAATTTCAAAAACTTTATGAGGAGTCACAAAATGAAAAAGCTATCAGTTGTTTTCGTCCTTATACTCAGTATTTGTTTTATCCAAACCTCACCAGCCCAATTTTTAGATAAGCTGAAAAAAAAGACAGAAGAAAAAATTAAAAAAGAAGGGGAAAGAAGGACTGAAGATAAAATCAATAAAGGTGTGAATAAAGCTTATGACGAAGCTGAAAATCAATTAACGGGCAATAAAGATAAACAACAAGATCCTAAAAAGGACGAACAGAAATCCAATAATGTAAAGAAAGAAACCGAAAATAATACTCAGATTGTAATCAATTCCAAATATGATTTTATACCGGGAGAAAAGGTTATTTCCTTTGATGACTTTACAGCAGAAAATATTGGCGACTTCCCGGTTCAATGGAATACAACCGGGTCCGGTGAAGTTGTAACTACAAATATTGCAGAAGGAAGATGGTTCAATATTACAAACGGAAGAGGGGCTACAACTCTTGATGCTCCCTTAACATTGCCTGATAATTATACGATTGAGTTCGATGTTATTCCAGTTAAAGATTCCAAGAATAATAACAACTCGGCATTTTCATTTTCCATACTAAGCACTAAGAAACCAAAAGATTTAGTCTATGGTTTAGCAAGACCGGGCGATGCAGGAATTCGCTTCTCTTTTGAATATTCTAATTATTATTCCACTTATTTTAATGACCATTCTCCTGAGCTAAAAGGGATAGAAAATGAGCCCAGATTACTTCCGAATAAAAAATATAGAATTTCAATTTGTGTTCAGAAGACGAGAATAAAGCTTTATGTAGGAGAACAAAAGCTTTTTGATCTCCCAAAAGCTATGTCACAAAACTATAAATATAATATGGTTCGTTTTGACCGGGGCACGACGATGTTTAGTAATTTCCGCATTGCAACCGGTTTGCCCGATATGCGCAGTAAGCTTCTTACCGAAGGTAAACTAATTAGCTACGGAATTTATTTTGATGTAAATAAAGATATTGTAAAACAAGAATCATATCCTTCAATCAAAGAGATTGCTGCAATACTAAAGGATAATCCAACTGTAAAAATTAAAATTGTTGGTCATACGGATTCCGATGGTGATGATAAATCAAACCTGGATTTATCAAAACGTCGTGCAGCTTCTGTTAAGGATGCTTTAGTTAAAGATTTTAGTATCGAGGCATTACGAATTGAAACCGATGGAAAAGGTGAAAGTGAACCAGTTGCTCAGAATGATAGCATCACGAACAAAGCTCTTAACCGCAGGGTTGAGTTCTTAAAATTATAATAGTTCAAAATTTCTTTATTATAATAAGCCAACTAAACTATTAGTAAATTATTAGGAATTGTTTTCGGTAACCATATAGTCAGAAGAAATCCTCTATTGAATGAATTTGCTTGCAATGCAATATTGTATTGCAAGCAAATTGATACAAGAAACGGTTTCGAACCTCCTTGTCATTTTTTTTATTAAAATGCATTTCTGCGCAACCTAAGTCAATAATTTTCTTTACCGGTCGAATGGATATAATAACCTTTTTATCCATTCTAATCCTTAATGAAAATTATGGATTAAAAATTAGTTACCGGCTCCGAAACTTTTTCCTTTATAGTTTGAATCTCTTTTTCTTTTGGTTTAAGAAAAGTTTTAATTACAAGAACAATCACACCGATAGATAAAATGAACAACATGATATCAATTACCATCAAAATATAATTATGGGTATTAATGTAGCTCTCCAATAAAATAATTAATGAAGTAATAGTTGTAACAATCATGAATATTGCCGGAAGTAGAGCATAGAAATATTTTTTACCTTTAATAAGTAGCCAGCTTGAAACCGCAAGCAGCCCGAGCGCAGCCAGCAACTGGTTTGCAGAACCGAAAATAGGCCATAAAACTGAGAATGCATTTGAATAGCCGAGAATCCACATCAATAAAACAGAAATTCCTGCATTGACCCAGTAATACTTCAAAATCTTCGGGACAGTTTTGAAAAGTATTGTCCAGAGCTCCTCAAATAAATAACGGTTAAGGCGAATTGCCGCATCAAGTGTTGTAATTACAAAACCTTCAACTAAAAGAATCCCGAATACTGTACCGAGCGAAACCGGAATTCCAACTCCTTTGTTAAATAAATGTCCTGCAGCAAGAGAAAAACCCAAGATAGGATTGGATCTAATAGATGGATCTGAAGGCCATACAATTGATTTGTAATCAACAAAAGATAATCCAACGCCAATAGCGAGCACAACGCAAATTGCCAGTACCGATTCCAACAGCATGGCGTTAAACCCAATCTTTCTTGCGTCTACTTCTTTTGATATTTGTTTACTGGTTGTACCTCCGGCAACAAGAGAATGGAATCCGGAAATAGCACCGCAAGCAATTGTAATAAACATCATCGGCCATATAAAACCTAAGCTCTTTACGCCTTCGGCAAGATTAAAACTTGGCATTGAGATTGCCGTTCCGCTAAATCCGGTAAACAACAACGAAATTACCATTAGTGCAATCCCGCCGTAAAGTATTTGGACATTTATAAAATCCCTCGGCTGCAGAATCAGCCAAACGGGAGTACCAGCTGCTATTAAAACATAAACTGATATTATTATCATCCAGACGGTTGGAGATAATGTAACAGGATAAAATATTCCTAAAACAATTGAAACTGTACAAATGAAAAACGCAATTAAGTAGGCATAGATTGACTTTATACCTTTTTTAAAAATCAACCATCCGAGCAAAGGGGAAAGAAGAGTAATTATAATAACGGACATTGAAGCAATGCCGCCTATTTTTCCGTAAGTGATTCCGTTTTTAATAACCGTATGAAGAATAGTTTCATTACTGGACAATCCAAGCTTTGTGAGAGGCCATAGAGATGTGAGTGAAATTGCCGTTGCGCTAAGGAATGATGAGGTAATAAGTACTAGCATAAAAATAGTGAATGTTATAAAAAGATTGAAACCGGCTGTGCCGAGGGTTTTCCTCGCTACCTCTGCAATCGACCGTCCATTTTCGCGTATACTAATAAAAAGAACAGTAAAATCATGTACTGCACCGAAGAAAATTCCACCGAAAACTATCCACAACCATGCAGGTACTACACCGTAAAGTATTGCCATTGTAGGCCCAATTATCGGGCCCGCACCTGCAATAGCAGAAAAATGATGTGCGAAAACTACATAACGTTTAGTTGGAACAAAATCACGACCGTCGTTGTTTTTACTTGCAGGTGTCGGGTTAGAAGGATCTTCCCCCAAATTTTTAGCGATATATTTTGCATAAAATTTTGAAGCAAGAAAGAAAAGGAAGAGTGCCAAACCTAAAGAAAATAAAATAGTCATATTTTCTCCTTTATATATTTGAACCCTGTTAGATCGAAAATTTTATTGTTTCTAAAAATTCTCTAAAAAATATTTAACTTAAAATAGTCTTTCTTTGAGTAAAAAGTAAAGTGTTTCAAAGCCGGCTTATTACAAAATGCTCCATTGATATAGTCATGGAGAAATCATCAGAATAAGAGAAAAATGTAAAAAATGAAGTATACAAATTATATATAAAAAGATTTCAGATATTGACTTATTTTTTGGGAGCTTCCTCTTTCCTCTGAAATTTTAAACATTCCTTTCCGGATGTAACGTAAACTTCTACAGACGGCATCTGTTTTGTCTTCATACCGAAACTTTTACAACCATAGGGATTATTCGGATCCCAAGTGATAAAAAAATGTTTGCATTTTCTGCAGTTAATAGCCATGCAGTAAATTCAAGAATTAATATGGATAAAATGAACACAAGTAAGGAGCTATTTTTTTATGTAAGCATTCAGACCAATGACGACTTTTTTGCCATCAATAACACAATCGGTGGGCATGTTTCCATGTGTAGTTGCTACCACTAATGTTTTCCCGGATGCACTCGGTGTTGGCTTTTGTAACTCGATGACTATGATGAGCTTACCATCTTCTATTTTGACTTCCATTTTACTATTCTCCTAAGTTAAAATTATTACTATCGTTTGAATATATTACCATTAATAAATACACATTACAACAAAATTATAGTGTGGTTTCTCAAAAACCAAATTTTTACACTTTATTTTTTATACAGTTTGTCTCTATACCTCATCTCCAATAATAGTTCAAGTGAAATAATATTTGGAATTCCTTAAAGAATCTGTTTATCATTATATTTTCGTCACCATACTTTTAGAGAAAGCAAACCGTTTCCGGGATTCTCAAAAGGTCCGGGCGTTGGATTAGTTTCCTTCCGAGGCTTACCAAAGTAGTCTGTATCAATGCGAATCGACGAGCCATCGGGATTTTCATATGAAAGATTAGGAATTGCTGCCTTCCCCAGTAGCTCTGTTGTTATTAGTTTACGCTTTCGTTCTTTAATCCAGGCTTTATCGAATTTGATTTCCAAGTAAAATACACCATCAAGATTGGCATCCTCCGTAAGCCGGTTACCGTTAAGATAAACAGCACCTGTATGATGCATTCGTCCCTCAGGATCAAACCAGTCCCCGTGAATGAGGTCGCTGTATGGATTGAATCCATCAAAGAATGAATTTGGAATCATTACTTTCCAAACATCACCCTGTCCTTTCATCCAGTTCTTAAGTTGTGATTTGCTTTCAGATTTTTCTTTGATAATATTTAATACAGCACTTTCGCAGAACTGAAGAACTTCATTTCTGTTGTGATTTGCTTTCAGATTTTTCTTTGATAATATTTAATACAGCTTGAAAGTGAAATATTAAAAGAGCATGTTAGTTGTGATTTGCTTTCAGATTTTTCTTTGATAATATTTAATACAGCCAGTTAATTTACTATAATCGACTTTATTTAGTTGTGATTTGCTTTCAGATTTTTCTTTGATAATATTTAATACAGCAATAGATTGTCTCATCATCGTCATCGTTGCGTTGTGATTTGCTTTCAGATTTTTCTTTGATAATATTTAATACAGCTAATTCTGATAAAATTCGATTACATCCCCGGTTGTGATTTGCTTTCAGATTTTTCTTTGATAATATTTAATACAGCTTGGAACTCCGGAGGAGAAGGGGATTGAAGTTGTGATTTGCTTTCAGATTTTTCTTTGATAATATTTAATACAGCAATCGTGGTACCCAGCATTGCTTTGTCGTAGTTGTGATTTGCTTTCAGATTTTTCTTTGATAATATTTAATACAGCGCCTAAGCCGGCACTGCCTTCCCGCAATTGGTTGTGATTTGCTTTCAGATTTTTCTTTGATAATATTTAATACAGCATTTTTTTAGCCTTGAAATATTTCATTATGTTGTGATTTGCTTTCAGATTTTTCTTTGATAATATTTAATACAGCGTAACGAATAAGCACTTCATCGCCTGGTCCGTTGTGATTTGCTTTCAGATTTTTCTTTGATAATATTTAATACAGCTTCCTCATAAATACGACCATTGCCAAAGGTGTTGTGATTTGCTTTCAGATTTTTCTTTGATAATATTTAATACAGCATGAGTTATTGAATGGCACCTCTGATAACGGTTGTGATTTGCTTTCAGATTTTTCTTTGATAATATTTAATACAGCTGGAGTGAGATATATACCTTATTACCCGGGGTTGTGATTTGCTTTCAGATTTTTCTTTGATAATATTTAATACAGCTTCGAAAAATCTTCTTTCATTTGTGTGCCTGTTGTGATTTGCTTTCAGATTTTTCTTTGATAATATTTAATACAGCTCACCCACAGATATATCATTGAAATATAAAGACTTAGGTCATTTTTTAGAATTAAAAAAATATTATCGATGAATAAAACCTAGCTTTATCCTCTCCGTTTTTAATTGGGGAGGATAAGTAAGGTCTAAAATAATTCAAGTTGATGTGGTTCCACAAAACCACTATCCTCTTTTTTCTTTCCGTAGAATATTTCCATCATGCCAAACTGCTTATCAGTTACGCTTAGTATTCCAATATGACCTTTTTCCGGAAGAATACCTTTAATCCTTTTTACATGTACACTTTTATTTTCCCTGCTCGCACAATGTCTAACGTAAATTGAAAACTGAAACATTGAAAATCCATCCTTAAGCAATTCCTTCCTAAAGTGCGTATATGCCTTTTTTTCTTTTACAGTTTCTGTAGGCAAATCAAAAAAAACTAATATCCACATAATACGATATTCGTTAAATCTCATTAATTATCCCGGATGGCAAATACGATTTCGCTTATATATTTAACCATAAATATTAAAATGACTAATAATTATCCATACATTTCCGGATATAAAATCTTCCTTGCTTCTCCAGCAAAGCACTTAGATAATGATGCGGTTGTTCTTTGTACGCCAACCATTAATGGACTTCTTTCTCCGCCGATTATTATTTCTATTACAGGTATTCCAAGAAGTTGTTCTTTAATTGATTTGTTAAGCTCTTCATAATCTTCGCCGTTTTTTATAAGCTCGCAAACAATTTTATCGACAAAAGGTCTGAATGGCTCCATTATATCGTCTGCAAGACAATAGGCGTTATATTTATTATGATGATGAATTCCAAGAGTTGGAAGCAATCCGGATGCAACTAATGATCGTGCGACTATTGCCCTTAATATTGCGTATCCGTAATTCAAAAGATTATTAGGTGGAATTCCGTACCTATCTCTCGTGAATTCTAATTCCTGAGGGAAAAGGTTTTTCCAATAATATGCGGCTGCTCTTCCTTCATAATTATCAGGATCACCAGACCTCACATCCTTTGCCCATTTTAACATATTAATAACTGGAATTTTAAATTGATTAAGAAGCCAAGCCTGGTTTCTAATCTTCGTTGAAATTGTCTGCTGCCATAATTGCTTTCTTAAGGGGATAGAGCTTTCTATCTGTTCCCTGAATTTTTCGCTTTGAATTTGATTTACAGACAAAGGGAGAAATAATCCAACCGGTAGGTGTGAATTATCGCAGGAAACGATAGCTGTATTATTTCCAAGAAGAGTAGAAAGAAGCCCCTGGGTTATAGTAATTTGCTGATTATCAAGAATTATTATTCCGATATCTTCAATCGGAACTATGCTTTGGTTTGTTCTATCTTTGTATTTTTTATTAGGGCCAATTATTTCAGCATCGTCATTTCCTTCGGTTAAACCGTCCTTCCCGTTATTAATATGCTGGATCAATAATTGATCATCTTTTTTGCATAAATATGCTGGATTACCAAAATATAATGTTCGTTTAATCAATCTATTTTATTACCTCCTTCTATTTGTCGACAATTTCTCCCAAACTATTAATAATTACTTTTTGAGAAGATAAAGATTCCAAAGCCGCAAGGCTTTGAATTTTACAATATCTCTTACTCATTTTAGCATCATTATTATCAATTAATTGTGTTTCCAAATGATGCCGGAAATAAATCTCAAGTTGTTTTCCATTAAAAAATATTTTTTGAACTCTATATAAATAATTACTTAAAATTTGATATTCAGCCTGTGAAATTGATTTTTCGTAATCATCCTTTGATAATCCAAGGATAAACATCTCATTCTGCTGAAAACTTTCAACGAAAGTCCATTTTGAATCAGGTAATTTTTCAAGAAAACTATCCGGGTATTTATCCTCTTCTTCCTCAAGAATTAAGTCTACAACTTTTAAAGGATCTTTAATTATGACCGGCAACCCAAACTTTTTTCTTTCTACAGCATGCCAAAATGAGCAAATACTTAATTGCTTATTGCCGAGCTCATCTAAGTAAATAGCCAGGTGGTGGTTATTTCCTGGTTTAACAAAACCTATATCATTTCCGGATAAATCTTTTTTAACAGATTCAACAGCTGAAAGTCCTGTAAATAATCGAATTGTTCTTATCGGAATTTTTTTCTCTTCATTAAACCATAGAGGATTATTTTCTAAATCCTTAAAGGCTTCTTTTTCTTTATTATTATATTTCAATAATCGTTCATTTACTTTTTCCCTGACTTTAATATCCACAATGCTGGGAACATCCTTGGCTGTAATACTTGACAAAGGATATTTAATCACAAATTCTTCTTTATAACAAGTACCATATTCTAATAGTTGAGTCTTTCCTTTATCAAGAAATATTGGCTCCTTTTTCAACGATGCGATCGCTTTTTTTATGTCTCCCTTAAATAACTCTAGTCTTTCTTCAACGAGTTCCTTTATATAATTTTTAAATATTAAATCTGGATTTTCAAATAGATATTTTACCGGCTTACCTTTAATAATAGTTTTAATTCTTCCGTATACACTTTCTTCGCTTAAAGGCCCTCTAGGGACAATAATATTTGACTGTACTATAACTTTTTTGCCGTCCTTTTTAATTTTCCGGTTACCCCTAGACGCTACTTTCTTCCCTGCTTTGAATGAAACCAGAATTTTCTCTGCTTGCCTTTCGACTTCTTGATTCGTGAATGGTTTGTTTGAGAAAATATAATTTTCTAATAAATTTTTTCTTTTGTCATACTTATACCTGGAATTATCAATTTCTCTTTTCATTTCATCACGTACACCGCTGCTGTTGAGATTATTAAATCGTTGGATGAAACCCTGTTTTGTACAAGCTATTGTAAGAGCGTCAATTGCATGATGTCTATGATCATCTCTTTTAGACCAACCTTTAATTAATTCCTTCTTATGTTTGTTCTCACCCTCGATAATCTCAATGATTTCAGTTAAGCCAACTTCACGATATTTAGGAAGATTAAGGTTCATAAGCACTTCGTCCCAGCCCCATATATGCCTTAATTCGGATGTGACATTCCCGCTCGTTGTCCAAACATTATGACAAATGCTTTGAATTATTTCTATTGCCTTCTTTGAAATATATTGGGTTTGTCTTAATTGCCTGTCAATAAAATTTTCCCATAACCGAATATCTGAAGCAGTTTCCTTTTTCCCGTTTTTTCTTTCTAAGTAATCTTCATGAGATGCTTTTAATTTTTCTAGTTTACTATAGGAAATTATTCCTTTATCATACCAATTATTTAATCTTTCTAAATAATTGTTTAATTCTTCTTCTCCTTTAGATCTAATGTAATCGTATGCCGTTTTATTAAGTTTAGTAGAATTACATTTTCTATGTACTAATACTTTGTTTGAGTTAGAGTCATCAAATAGCAGAGTTTGAGGAATTATATGGTCAACATCGAAGTCATATCCATATAAAGCTTCAGATAGACCAAAACTTTGACCGCAATATATACACTGATTAAAAACTACTGCATTCTTTATTTTTGGAGAATCCACCCTGCCGTCTCTATTTATTACCGATCTTACCGGGAAAATGAACTTATATTTTTCAATAGTCTTTCTTGTAGGATTTATTCCCAGGTCAGTTAATCTATTTATAATTTCTTTATTTATCGTTTCATTTGCATTAATGTTTATAAACGTTTCATTTCTTTCTTCCTTGCCTTGTTTTAATTCTCTTGCCAATTCTACTCGTACTTCTTCAAGTTTTCCATACTTGTCAAGCAAAGCATTAACCAAATTAACCATTTGATTTAATATTTTTTCAACAACAGGCTGCCTTAAACTATTCTTCTCTATCGGTTTTAGCTTATCTAATAATTTTCTTTCGAAATTTTCCTGCTTAGTTAATGACATTGAATGATTATAGCCTGCATATGAACATGCATCGCTGTATACATCCCCTTCAATCAGGTAAGGTAGGATTTTTCTTATAGCTTTATGAGACTTATTCCCAAAGCCTTGTTTTGCAAAATCTATAGATGCTAATTTAATAGCAGTTGATTCAGGTAAATTATATTTTTTAATCAGCGCATCATAACATTCTTTTTTATCTGCAATTGAATAAATTGTATGCCAAAGCATATAAAACGGCTGCATTTCTAATTCTTTTATTATTTGTCTCTTGTTTTTAGTTGAGATAATCTCACCTGTTCTTTTATCTATTAGAGATGTCTCCTCTTCACTTTCAATTACAGGTAATTCAAATAAAAATAAGTTTTTATATTTTTCAACATCATCAAAGCAATTCTTAATTTCTAGTTTGGTTTTATTCCCGGGAAGTCCCTTGACCAACTGCTTATTTCCATAGACATCATCCTTTTTTAATTCAAGAATTTTTAACAGCTCTGCAAATGTTATTTTTTCATTATTATCTAGATATTCAAAGATTTGTCTTTTTTTATCTAATGGGATATCAAGAAGTCCGCCTTTTTTTTGTTTAATTGTTATATTATTAATTATTTCCCATATTTTACTTACTTGGAATAATGGAGAACTTTTATGAGCAACCTTTGGACCAACAAATAAATCTCTTTCTTTTCCATTAATAGTTTTTTTAATCCAAAACCCCTCAAAATCACACACTGAGACTAAACCTTTTTGTGATTTCAATTTTCTCTGGTAATAAATAATTTCATCACGTATTTTATTTATTGAACTTTCAGTTAATATATCTGGATGAAAACTTTGCTGTTTGGTTAATATCAAATTGTATTCTTCAACATACGCTTCTCTGGGAAACACTTGTTCTTTAATTCTGAAATATTCATTCTTTAATAATTCATTATAAAAATACTGTCCAATTGATAAACCTGATTCTTTTAGTTTTTCATGTCTGCTTTTAACTTCCGCGACATATTCAGTATCCTTCTTATCCAGATTTGCTTCATTTCTGCTGCTTTTATATCCTCTTTTTTGATTAAGGTGAAGCAGTACTCTTCCAATTTCCTGCAGAGATAATTTTTCATTTACTGCTTTACTTCTGAGTGCCCATAATTCAAGTTTAGATATTATTATTAAATCTTGGGCAGGCAGCATATTATTTTGCCTTAATATAGAAACAAGGTTTTGCCTCCTTAACTGATACCGATCATACCCTTTCCTTTGGCTTCTTTTAAGGGTTCTATTTTGATTTTTTGATATTGCATTCCCTTTAGAAAATTCATCTCTATCGTCACTAGACAATGGAACAATTCGACTACCCATGCCCAGGATCTTTTTATCTTCTTCATCTATTAGTGCCCACCCTATAGACGTTGTCCCAATATCCAGCCCCAAAATTTTTTTCATACCTTGGTTCCTTTGACTTTAAATAATTATTTAATATGTTTGTATCAAATCTGAAGCAAATCACAATAAGGATTATTCCGTTGTGAAAACATTTAAAGCGGCTTTTCTTGCGAATGGTCGTTTTTTTTATTTCTTGATCTTAATAAGTGATTATTTTTTAGTGCGGTTAGCGCGAATTGATCTCCCTCTCTATTTATTCTTCTCATATCTCACCCAAACATTAAATTCTAATAGAAGTAATTAACAGTATTTTAACTTAATCATTTATTTGTTTAAAATCATAATTTTTTATTGGAAAACTTCTGTGCATTTAGATTGTGATATACCGAAATATGAAGTAAAAATCAGGTAAGATAAAATTTTGTTTTTCTGTTTCCTGATTAACAAATTATAAAAACAAATATCATAAAATTAAATTCTAAATTATTAGATTTTAATAAAATACAATTAGACTATTTTATATACTCTGTTCAGTCCTAATACACCGACATTTTTTTCTATATTTAAATTTTTATGATAGATTCTAAAATAGAATCGATATTCACACCAAGCCTCATAGTTAAACCTCTTCCTTTATCTGGTATAAGAACCTTTATAACAATAAATCAAGGAGTCTTATATGTTACTTACACTCGGCTGCGACCCAGAGCTGGTTTGCAGAATGAACGGGAGGTACACGCCTGCTCATAATTATTTCAAATCTCATTCAAGCATGGGACTTGATGGATGTGAAAGTATCGCAGAAATAAGACCAGGCTATTCAGAAAGCCCAATTGACCTTGCCGCGAAAATCAGAATCATTCTTGAATACGGACACAATAAAGTTCTAAAAATTGAGTTCTTATCAGGGCACTATACAGATGATTATCCGCTTGGCGGTCATATTCACATCGGAACAGAACCAAGGTCGGAGGTAATCGATTCTCTGGATACACTTTTATATTCTTTCTCTAACTGCGTAGATGATAAATTCCAGAGAGCCAAACGGGAGAAAAGCGGATACGAAAAACGTAAAGCCTATCGTAGAAAATCATACGGCTTTGAATACAGAACGCCAGGAAGTTGGCTTATCTCACCGGCAGTTACTCTTGTAACACTAACACTTGCAAAGCTTGCTGTAATAGCTGTAGAGGAAGATCACCTGGATCTCACGCAGATAAAGGCAGGCAGCATTCAACAACATTTCTTAAAAACCTAAAGAATAATCTTACCAAATTAAAATTGAAATCTTTAATTGAAGATGAAGAATACTCAAATAAAAAAGAAGAGATCAGAACTAGCGAACTAGAACTTACAGCATTGATAGAAAAACTAGAAAAGGAAAGTAACGCAGGTATGGAAGATATAGAATCCTTACTTAAATTCGGAAGCACTGCTGTTGAAGTGTTTAATAAAGGAAACTTAGAACAAAAAAGAATGATTCTTTCATGTCTCGGTTAGAACCTGCTCAAGTATCAATAAAAAAAGGGACTTACAATACTTTTAATACCATAAATCCCTTAATGCTCCGCGAGCAGGACTCGAACCTGCAACCCTTCGGTTAACAGCCGAATGCTCCACCATTGAGCTATCGCGGAATTGATTTCTTAAAAAGGCTTACAAAATTAAAGTTTATACCCATCTTTGTCAAGCTATTAAAACATTATTTCCAAACAAAGGATCCTTTTTTAAAGAAATATTTGATATCAACTCTGCCTAAAAAGAGAAATTTCTCTTTAGTTCTTAAACTTGAGCAATCCAATATGAGAAAACAATAACGATTGCGTAAATTATTTTAACCTTACGATTTTGTATTGTCGAGAAATTGTTTACCCGATTAAATATCCTGCTTTCTGTCATACCGGTAATAATTGCATCGGAGTGTTTACCCATAAATACTAACGTTATTGTAGCAAGAAGAATTTCTGCATCAAGAGAAACAGAAACATTCTCGCTGTATTTAATGTCTAAGTGTAAAAGATTCTCAATGCCCTGACTTCTATTTCCGTGAACCTGCCACAATCCGGTAATGCCTGGTTTAACTTTTATTAATTGCCGCCTGCAGTAATAATCAGGATGTTTATGTCTAAGAATTTTAAGATCGCTAATCATTAAAGGACGGGGACCGATCAGACTCATTTCTCCTTTAAGTACATTAATTATTTGTGGGAGCTCATCTAAGCCCGATTTTCTTAACCACCTGCAAAACGCAGGCACATAATCCGAAAGGTGCTGCTTATGTAAGATGTTTTCATCCCTTCCAGGATTATTATCGATGTTTGGCTTAATTGTTTTGAACTTGTAAATATTAAAGATGTGTTTTTCCTCCGTTATCCCTCTCTCCTGGACAATAAAAGGCAGTGACCTAAATATCAGAAATAAAATAATAGCGATAATAAGCATGAAAGGAGATGCTATTAGAAGAATAATAATTCCTAAAAGAAAATCTAAAATGTTTTTAATCAAAAAAAATTTCTTGTCTGATATTCTTAGTTCTGTATTTCTATTCATTATGGAAATTTTTATAAATCTCTATTATTTAACTCTACCTGTATAAGGGCATCACTACTCCATTATTCCACCACTCCATTATTCCGTCACTCCTTCCTACTTCATCAAAAGCATTTTCCTAACCTCTGTTTTCTCATTCGTTTGAAGTTTATAATAATAAATGCCGCTTGCCAGGCTGCCTGACCGGTAAGAAGGGTCGCTCCTGTTAAAAGTTAAGTTGTAAACCTGACCCGCCACAGCATTACCGTTGAACAATGTCGAAACCTTTTTGCCGAGTATATCGTGGATAGTTAATGTAGCATAAGTATTTTTACTTACTCCGAATTGTATTTGTGTAGTTGGATTGAACGGGTTAGGATAATTTTGGCTTAACAAAAATCCGTTCAGTATTTCAGCTGCATTAACCTCTATAACAGGGCTATACTCAAAGTTACCGTCGTTATCTACTTGCTTTAATCTATATCTAACTTTTCCGTTAAGTGAATTAACATCAACAAAAGTATAACTCTTCGGTGAATTACTGTTGCCGCTTCCTTTAACAAATCCAATCTTTTCCCAAATGCCTGCAGCCAATTGCCCATTGTCTTTTTGCCGCTCTACCTCAAAGCCATAGTTATTTTCTTCCGTCGCTGTATCCCATTGCAATTCTACTTTATCTCCCGAATATTTTGCTGTGAAGATTGTTAATTCTACAGGCAGTGCACCTCCGGGAACTTGTGCAATAACAGGGAGAGGAGTTGCACTAGTGGAATTGTTTCCCAACTGACCATTGGTATTATATCCCCATGTATAAACAGTCCCGTCCTGTGCAAGAGCAAAAGAATGAAATGCTCCCGTAGAAACTGCAACAATCTTATTACTTGAATTATCTCCAAAATAAGTAGAGCCGGAATAGGCTCCCTTTAATACTCTTACGGGGACATAACCATCTGTATGTGAACCATCTCCCAACTGGCCATAGTTATTATGTCCCCACGTATAAACCGTGTTGTCCTGTGCAAAGGCTATGCTATGGCTCTCTCCCCCAACGAGTGAAATGATCTTATTGCTTGAGTCGTCGCCAAGGTAAGCTGTGCCGGAATAAGCTCCCATTAATACTTTTACAGGAACATATCTATGTATATTTGAATTGTCCCCCAACTGACCATTGGTATTACGCCCCCATGAATAAACCATGTTGTCCTGGGCTAATGCAATGCAGTGACCGTCCCCTGCAAAAACTGAAATGATTTTATTACTTAAGTTATCACCGAGATATTTTGTGCCAGAATAGGCTCCCATTAATACTTTTATTGGAGCGGTGCTTGATATAATAGTATTATTTCCTAACTGGCCATAAATATTTTCTCCCCAAGTATAAACACTACCGTCCTCAGCTAAAGCTAATGAATAATTATATCCCGCAGAAACCGCAATTATCTTATTTCCCGGGTTATCTCCAAGGTAAGCCGTGCCGGGATATGCTCCCATTGGAATTTTTACAGGTGTATTACTATTTCCAATATTATAATTTCCCCATGTATAAACTGTTCCGTCCTGGGCAAGAGCCATGGAATGAACATTCCCTGCAGAAACTGCAATGATTTTATTACTTGGATTATCGCCAAGGAAAGCAGTTCCGGAGTAAGATCCCATTAATACTTTTATCGGGACACTGCTACTTGTAATAGTGTTATTTCCCAATTCACCATCATTATTAAATCCCCAAGTGAAAACAGTTCCGTCTTCGGCAAGAGCAATGGAATGATATCTTCCCATAGCGACTGAAATAATCTTATTGCTTGAGTTATCTCCAAGGTAAGTAGTGCCGGAATATGCTCCCCTTGATACTTCTACTGGAACTTTACTATCTGTTTTTGAGCCGTTTCCCAACTCACCATAGTAATTCATTCCACATGTATAAACAGTGCCGTCGGATTTAAGTAAGATAGTATGATATCCTCGTCCCATACCAAGTGATTGCGGTAATATAACAAATGGTAAAAATGAGAAAATTAGTGAAAAGAGTATTACTGTTTTTTTCATAACTCACTCCTTATGATTTTTACGAAATCGTTTTATATAAATTTGAAAACCTTATAACAGTTATTATTAAATGAGGAAGAAAGAAATCGGATTAGACAAATACAATTTTTCCCAGAAGACCCCTTCCGAATCCGATTTTTATTAAGAGCAATCATTTTAATTTGTGCAAGTGACCCGGCATCAGACTGAACTGATTTGCACTGCGGTATTTCCACAATTATTATACCAATTAGTGCCCATTGCTTTAAAGTCCGAATAAATATTATTAAGCTAAAAATATTCTTTTGAATAGGAAATTGTCATGAGATTATTTTTATTATTTAGAAAAGATTAAAGGGTGGGACAGAAAATAAGCAAACCTTCGAGGTTTTCCTAAACCTCGAAGGTTTTACTCCAACAAATATTCCATATTTTAATTTCTTTCTTGATAGACATATTACAATTTAATATGTTTGACATAATCAAACAATAGAAATTCTCTCCTAATAGTTTAATCAGCCTATAAGAGTCATATCATTCCATATAAAAGAAATCACTAGGAACAATATTGTCCATCTGGATAATTATATGCAGTTTTAAATGATTGTTTTGAGTAAAAGGGTAAGCCGGAATACCAGTAGCCTAATATTCCGTTTTTACAAAAGTAATTTGTGTAGTTAACTTATAATTTTGAAATGATTTCAATGAAAAATAATTCTAAGCCAAAAGCTAATACTAAAACAATTCCTGTGATTATGCGTCTCTTTACTTTGTCTCTTCTTCTTAATTCATTAAAATCTAAATCATGATATTCATTTTTTCTAATATAGTCGCCATCTGATATTGACCACTCTCTTTCCTTAAATTGTTCAATCATGTTTATTCCTTCATTTATTAATCTCTGCAGATTTAATAGCGCCAATATCATGCCATTAAGATTTGTCGTAAAATTATCAAAAAGTCCTTACTCCATCGGCAGTAATTACCTGATAATGTGTAGATATTGCCTATGAGTGAAAATTACATCTAAAGAAAAAATTTTAAGTATAAATTGAATTAATAATAAAAACATTATATTTTGCGCAACAAATCAATGCTTAAAATTATTAACGACACATTAGAAATTATTTGTAGATCAAGCGGTAGCTGCTGCGGCTTCCTTTTGAGTGAAAGAAACTCTTCTTATGAAATTCTATCTTCTTATAATGATGCCCGGTATTCCTCTAATGAGATAAGCGAATCCATTCTAAAGTCCCTAAAAATAGAGAAATTAAGGTTCTCAGAGCTTGAATTTTCTAAAACATTTAAGAATATCTTAAAGAAAGAAAAATTTAATTCATCTTTCTCACACCAATTTCTTTTGCCTAATGAATCTAAAGTCGTTTTTTTTCTAATCCTTTTTTCCCCGAAAGAAAAATTCTATACAAAAACCAGGATTAAAACAATAGAGCTTGCTTCAGGTCTGCTTAAAAGTCAATTGGAATTCTTAAGTAAAATAAATAATTTGAAAGGAATTAACGAAACAGAGAAGGCTTTCTCTAATGGATATCAAACCAAATTTGAAACTATAAAAGAAATCGCGGGTGAGTTTATTTTCTTTCTTGATAATGAAGGATACTTTACCGAGGTGAATTCCTATGGAGCATCCTCTCTTGATTACGATCCAACTGAACTTACCGGAAGACACTTTACTGAATTGGTATCTGCCAAAGAACAAAGGAAGACTGCAAAATCTTTTCAGCAAATATTGAAGAAGAAAAAAATTGTTTCCTTTGAAACAATATTCATTTCAAAATTCGGCAACGAAGTTCGTTATGAAATTAAATGCAAACCCCTCGTGAAAGATGAAGAAATAACTGGGGTTATCGGTGCTGGGAGGAATATTTCAGAACTTAGATTGTATGAAGATAAACTGAATGATTTTGACACAAGATTAAAAGAAGCCCAAAGAATCATCTCGATAGAGCGACAAAGATCGAAAAGACAAAAATCTTTTTTAGATGAACTGAACAATATGAAGAGCGATTTCGTTTCAAATATTTCACACGAATTAAGAACACCCCTCGCTTCAATTATCGGCTTCTCTGAAACAATCACTTCCGATTTAAGTATGCCCGATGAAATGAAAACCGAATTCCTCAACATAATCCTGAACGAAGGAAAACGGCTTGCAAAGTTAGTCAACGATCTGTTGAATATATCGCGTTTCGAAGAAGATAATATTCATGTCGTTAAATCGAAGTTCAATATAATCCAGGTATTAAAAGATGCAATAAATCTAAACCGCAATGCAATCAATAAAAAAAATATTACCTTAACTAATGAAATATTCGATGAAAATATTATTTTAAATGCCGATAAAGGAAAAATTATTTTAGTGCTGGACAGCATTATTAAAAATGCCCTTAAGCAGACTAAAAACGAAGGTAGAATATTTATTACAGCACAAAGCCTTTATAAAGAATTTGAAATAACGGTAAGCGATACAGGCGCCGGAATACCCGAAAGTGAATTAAATTCAATATTCAAAAAATTTCAGCGTGTAAAATTCTTAGACCAAACCCCGGAAGATACCGGACTTAACTTGGTTTTTATAAAACAAATTGTAGATTTACATAAAGGATTTATTGCTATTCAGAGTGAAGTAAATAAAGGCACAACAGTTATAATTAAGTTGCCAAGAGATTTAACGAGTTCAATAAATTAAGGAATAAAAGTGAACAAATTAATCTTCATAGTTGATGACGAACTTGCCATATCAAAACTTTTATCTTACTGGGTAAAAGAAAAATGGAAATATGATATAGAAGTTTTTAGTAACGGCGAAGATGTTCTCAGACGCTTAAACGCAAAACCTGATTTAATACTTCTCGATATTATGCTTCCGGGCATGAACGGAATAGATATTCTAAAAAGAGTGAAACAATTTGATGAAAATCTTCCGGTTATAATCTTATCGGCTCAGGGCAGTATCGAAGTTGCCGTAGAAGCATTAAAGTTTGGTGCCTTTGATTATTTCCCGAAGCCGATTGATACCCAGCGCCTGGAACCAGCAATCAAAAATGCTATCAAAAGTTATGACCTTACCAAAGAAATAGAAAACTTACGAGATAACGTAAAAAAAGAATACAGCTTTGATAACATAATATCTGCGGACGGAAGAATGCAGGATGTTTTTAAGCTAGTATCAAAAATTTTGAACAACGATATTACCGTACTTATTCATGGGGAAAGCGGAACAGGAAAAGAATTAATTGCACGGGCAATTCATTATAACGGAAAAAGAAAGGACAATCCTTTTATTGTTGTAAACTGCGCATCAATTCCGAGAGAGCTATTAGAGAGTGAATTATTTGGACATGAAAGGGGCTCATTTACCGGGGCACATCAACGCAAGCTTGGTAAGTTTGAAATTGCAAACGGAGGCACCTTGTTTCTTGATGAAGTCGGCGAGCTTGAAATGCTTCTTCAGGCAAAGCTTCTTCGCGTTATTCAGGAAAGAGAGTTTGAACGCGTCGGCGGCACAGAGCTGATAAAAACAGATGTTAGAATTCTTTCGGCTACTAATCGCGACTTGAAAAAAGCTGTCGATGAAAAAAATTTCCGGGAAGACCTGTTTTACCGGCTGAATTCTTTCCCTATAAATATTCCCCCGCTTCGACAACGCCGTGGTGATATTTTGGTTTTAACACAGCACTTTCTTGATGTCTTTAACAAGAAATTAGGCAAGAGCATAAAGGGATTCTCAAAGAAGGCAATCAAATTAATTTATGAATATAATTGGCCCGGCAATATCCGGGAAATGGAAAATACGGTTGAACGCTGCATGATTATTGCCGAAAAAGATATTATTGATGTTGATGATCTCCCGCAGCATATTAAAGCATCGGAGTCTTCCGGCTCCGTTGAGCTTAACGGCGCTTTGTTCGGTGATGATAATATTGTTCCCTTTGAAAAACTGAAGGAAGAGTCGATTAGACATGCGCTAAAAGTGACAAATGGTAATATTGTTGAAGCTGCAAAAAAGCTTCAGCTTGGAAGAGCTACTATTTATAGATTGATGGAAAGATATAAAATAGAAAATAACTCGAAAGAGTAAATAACTTAAAATAATTATAGGTTCTAAAAATGGATTTTATTAAAGAAACGATAAATGATGTTGTTGTTGAGACTGTTAACCTAACAAGAGCTACTCTAAAGGAAGCAGAGGAATTTAAGAAAACACTTAGCCTTGAAATTGAATTGGGAGCAAGGAAAATTATTGTCGATTTAACCGAATGCGAATTTATTGACTCTACCTTTCTTGGCGCTTTAGTTATTTCACTTAAAAAAATGACTGCTTTGGGCGGCGACTTACGCCTTGTGGGCTTTCAACCCGCTGTCCATTCAATGTTTGAGTTAACAAGAATGTACCGAGTGTTTGAAGCTTTCAAAACTAAAAAGGAAGCGTTAGACAGTTTTAAATAATTTGAAGCAGGCAAAATTATCAGGTTAACAATCCGGGGAATGAAAACGTACTATGAATAATTCCGAAAATAAATCTATCCTTATTGTTGATGATGATGTTACTATTCGAAAAATTATCAGTCATCATTTGAAAAATAAAGATTACTCTGTTTTTGAAGCGGAAAGCGCTAACCAAGGGTTCAATCAATTAGCCCAAAACAAAATAGATCTAGTTTTATGCGATGTTACCATGACGGAAATGGATGGGTTTACATTCTGTAAAAAAGTTAGAGAGAATGAAAATTACCGTGTACTACCTTTCATTTTTGTCACGGCAAAAAATAGTATGGAAGATAAATCAAAAGCTCTAGAGGCAGGCGGGGACGACATAATCACTAAACCTTTCGATGTAAATGAATTAATTCTTAAAGTCCAATCTCTAATTCGCCGTTCAGATATTTATAAAGTTTACGGAGTTAAAAAAAATTTAGAGCAGTCTTTTACCGAAAGTACCGTCAAAATACTTTTAGTTGATGATGACTCTACCCTGGCTAAGCTCTTTCAATATAATTTGAACAAGGCAGGTTTTGATTGTGATACTGCTCCCAATCCCGGGGAAGGATTGATAAAAGCAAAAAAAAATCTTCCCGATTTAATAATTTCCGATATTATGATGCCTGATGTTGACGGTTTCCAGTTCCGAAAAATGCTACTTTCAGAACCCCAGCTTAAATCCATTCCGTTTGTTTTCTTGACTTCCAAAAGTGAAGAAGATGATATTTTAGTAGGCTACGATCTCGGCATTACAGACTATGTATTAAAAACCGCAGGTCCACGCGTTGTTGTTGCAAAAGTAAGTGCAATAATAAAAAGTCTCGGAAAAGAAAGACAAAAGATAGTTAGCGAACTTCACCACGCCGCAGATTCTTTGCGTATAAAAGTCGTTCCTGAAAACTTCCCAACCTTTGCTGGATTTGAAATAAAACATTGGCATCAACCATATCATGGAATACCCGGAGGAGATTTTATTGATTATTTTTCTCTTGATGAAAATAATCTTGCCGTAATTCTTGGAGATGTTATGGGTAAAAAGTGGGGCGCTTGGTATTTCGCTTTTGCTTATGCCGGTTATGTAAGAAGCGCCATAAGAGTTGCTCTTGAAACAACAAAAGAATTTACGCCGAGCCAACTTTTACAGCAGGTAAATAAATCTGTCTACCAGGATGCCAAGATTTCAGAGGTTTTTGCTACCTTGTCAATTGTAATTATAAATAATAAATCAAACTCCTTAAAATATAGCGGTGCCGGGGACTTGCCGTTGATTTACAAAAATAATACTACAGGCGAGGTTCAAAAGCTCCAATCTAACGGATTGCTACTAGGCTTTGCAGAACAGGGAAATTATCATGATGTTTCATTAATCTTTGGCAAGAACGACTCGATTTTTATGGTAACAGATGGAATTATTGAATCGAGAAATTCTTCCGGAGAACAATTTGGATCGGTTCAACTTTCAGAAACTATAAAAAACATAACACCGGAAATGGATGCTCTTGAAGAGATTAAAAAGAGATTTAAATTGTTTACGGATGATAAATTTGAAGATGACGTAAGTTTAATTTCAATTAGTCTAATATAATTCGTACCTCTTTCAGTGCATGTAAAACATTCGAAACACCTTCTCTATAAACCGTCCACAAATTATACCGGCTTTTGAATGGACAAACTAAGTAACTCTCCATACGTAAGTTTAGTCATGCTGTAACCCCAGCATTTAGAGGTTGTGTGAAAATTAGTTTTCGAAGAATAAATATTAGCATTATTGAATAATGCCATTTTAGTTTTTATTACTTAAAATTTATTCATCAATTGCCCTGCCATTTATGGCGGGGATTAGTGTAAAAAAGATAATTATGGCTTTAGCCACATAAATAGCACAAATGGGGCTAAAGCCCAATATTTATTGGAGTTCATTTCACCCCGACATAAATGTCGGGGCAATAAAAAGGCATATTAATGTTGTCATATTTTAAAACCATAATTAGAATATTTATTCATCACTTCTGAATTTTCACATAACCTCTTTATGCTGGGGGCAAGATAAAACCAAATACCTTGGCTTTAGCCTATAATTAACTAATTCACTCATGTTAAGCAACCTTTGGAGAAATGGAATAGGCCAATTTTCTTCATTATTCCAACATTCCAATACTCCAAAGAGAAATCCTGCGTAAGGTGATTTATTCAGCAGATGTAGCCTGAAGTTTTTCAGCATTATCTGCAATTTTTAATTGCTCGATTAATTCATGCAGATCGCCTTCCATTATATTAGAAAGGTTGTATAGCGTTAAGCCGATTCTATGATCGGTTACTCTATTTTGGGGATAATTATAAGTCCTGATCTTATCGCTTCTATCGCCGCTTCTAACCATCGATTTTCTTTGTGCGGAAATTTCTGCGTTTTGCTCTTTTAGTTTTGCATCATACAAGCGGGCGCGGAGGACCTTCATTGCTTTTTGGCGATTCTTCAATTGTGATCTTTCATCCTGGCATTGGACGACAATTCCCGTGGGTATGTGAATAATTCTTACCGCAGTTTCAACCTTGTTAACATTTTGTCCGCCTGCTCCGCCAGATCTAAAAATATCAATTCTAAGGTCGTTGGGATTTATGTCAACCTGAACATCTTCAGCCTCAGGTAGCACTGCAATAGAGGCGGCTGATGTATGAACTCTTCCGTTAGCTTCTGTCGATGGTACGCGCTGAACACGATGTACTCCACTTTCAAATTTTAATTCGCTAAATACATTGGCGCCGCTAACAGAAAAAACAACTTCTTTAATCCCCCCTAAACCGGTATCATTAATATCTATTAGCTCAACTTTCCAACCTTTAGTTTCCGCATAACGAGAGTACATTCTGAATAATTCACCGGCAAACAATGCAGCCTCTTCACCTCCGGTGCCGGCGCGAATTTCCATTATAATATCTTTATTATCATTCGGGTCTTTAGGCAACAGAAGATATTTTATTTCTTCCTCAAGCTTATATTTTTCATTCTGAAGCTCTACAAGTTCGCTCTTTGCAAAGTCGATTAGTTCCTTATCCAATCCATCATAAATTATTTGGTTGTCATCTTCTATATTTTTTAGAACCAGAGAAAATTTATCAAACGCAATAATAATATTTAAAAGGTCACTGCGTTCTTTACTAAGAGAAACAATCTTATCTCTGTCATTCATATAAGTGGGGTCTGAAAGCTGTTGATTTATCTTATCAAATCTTTCCTTAATCCTATTTAACTTTTCAATCAATTCCATTTTTGCTTTAATTTTATTATGTAAATATACCAAAGAGCCATGTGAAAATCTAAGCGCTTATTCTTAACCTAAACACTCATTTTCACCTGAATCCTCAAAAATAATGGAAAAATGGAGTAGTGGAATAATGGGAAATACTGCTTAGTTCTATTATTCCAATTTATTTGAAATTGTTTCGATATGACAGTCGAGTAATTGTCATTTCGACGACCCTGCCGAGACTGTTGCACAACTCCAAAATGTCATTTCGACCGGAGGGAGAAATCCCATGAATAGCTTAGATGGTCGAATTGAACATGAGATTTCTCCCCGCAAACGGGGCAATTAATCCATTCCTCCACTACTCCATTTCTCACCACTCCACTCCTCCACCACTCCATTATTCCATTCCTCCACTACTCAGTTATTCCAATGGGTTTCTTGTTTAACAGTTCATATAAAAATAAAGATAATACCGGAACGTACTCTAAGAAAAGCACAAGGTTGTATTCTTTCCAAACGCCGTAAAGTTGATAATTTACAACCGTAAAAACCGTGAGGCTAATTACTGCGGTATATACAATTCCGCTCCACCTTGGAATAAATGGAAGCAAGATTACTAACCAGCTTAAGTACCATGGATGAACTATCGGAGAGAAAATGAAAAGTAGAAAGAAGGATAAATATATTTTAATTGTAAAATCTTTTTTACTCAAAACGACCGGTAGATAAGAAATCAAAAGCAAAGCTGCACAAATAAGTCTCGTCTTTTGATTATCGCGAATAAATGAATCAAGCAGATCAAAGATGATTCCGTTGAAAGTCCAATTTTCAGTAAACTGCATAAGTGCCTGAAATGGCGAACCGGTAAAAATAAACGGAAGATACATCAAAGCGGTTATTGCTACCGGGATAATAATAGCTTTTATCCTTTCCGAAAAAGCTTTTTCATTAAAGAATATTATCGGAAGCAGAATTAATCCTAATGGCTTTACGCAAATTGATAAGCCGATAAAAATATAGCTTAATGTTTTTTTGTTATCGATATAAAAGAATATTGCAAATATGAGTAAAGGAAGTCCAAACCCATCAACGTGAGCATCAATAAAAAATTGGAATAGAGGAAGAGGAGATAACACATAAATTAATATGTTTTTATAGCCCATTTTCATCTTTTTAATAATTAAAAAGATTCCAAACATTGTCATCAAGTCAAAAAGGAAAAGTAGAAGCTTTATTCCTATGAAACTTTCGCCGCCTATTTTGTACGAAAGGTAAAAAAGTAATTGTGCCAGAGGCGGATAAATCGTCTTCATGTCAGGGTAATTTACGCGAGCGGGAATAATGCTTGAGTGAAGTTTTGTAAGCGTGGTATCGTTTGGGGCAAATTCGTATGGATTTATTCCATTGGCTAGTACCTTTCCGTCCCATACATATCTGTAAAAATCATCTGAGCCAATAGGATGAAGAGAAATTAGCACTATTCGCAGAATCAAGGCGACAGCGATCAAACTAAAAATATAATTAACAGGAATTTTATATTTCAGAATAAACCAGCACATCAAAACAAAAAGAATAGATGAGGAAATGTACACGATTGCATAATTAATAATCGGTTTGTTATGAAGCGCCGGGAAAAGGAAAAACGTAAGCACAAAAACAATTGCAAGTGATACGAAGGAAATTTTCTGAATTTTTGTCATCTTATTATTCTTTTATTCAAATAATAAAATAATCAAAAGCCATATAATCCCAAAGTGACAAAGACAAATTGCCGGTGACGTGATTACCCAATTATTATTATGAAGCTGTTTCTAAAATATAGAGTTTTTGTATTGCCCCGGCATTCAGAGCCTGTGTGAAAATTAGTTTTCAAAGAATAAATATTAATATTTTTGTATAAACCATTTTAATTTTTATTACTTAAAATTTATTCATCAATTGCCCCGCCATTTATGGCGGGGATTTAATCAATAAAAAATGATATTGGCTTTAGCCCCATTTGTGCTGTTTATGTAGCTATAGGTCAATTTGGCATTTTTATGATGTCATGCCTTCGGCATTCTATTTTACTTTTTCTTTCAATATCTGCAACACTCTCTGATCGGCAGGCATGCAAAGATTTAAGTACTATTACTTTTCGGTGAATCGTTGGAAAACAATTAGCATTAAAGAATAATTAAAATTAACAGAAACTTTTTCGATAATGAGTTAGGATTCTTCCATTTAAAGGAGAATTGTGAGTAATTAGTTACAATTAACGCCAAAAACAAATTAAATGAAAAGCAGTATTGCATATAGTGAAGAATTTGAAAATAAAGAAATTGGTGAGATTGCTTTGTCAAAATTCAAAAGTTTAGCCAAAGAATATTTCCAGATCGAAATATCATTGGATAATGACTATGCCAAAGTCGTAAAGGATAGTGCGCGCTTTTACAGTTTCAATTTGCCTAATGAAATTAGCGAAATCTTTATTCGTTTTGAAGATGCACCTTTGTTCTGGATTTTTAGGTCGCCGGTGATTATCCAGGTAGAAGAATTTTATAAGCTCTCTATTTCTAATTTAAGCGGACAGAATTATTATAAAACTATCAGGGAATTTTATTCAAAGTGGTTGTTGATCAAATCTGAAGAGGAGAAAAGATACTTCTCATCCTCTGCAATTAGTTATATTGAAAAAAGATCAAACAGCAATAACTTTTTGCCGCTAATATTGCACGCTCTGTTATTAGCTTTTGACGTTAATTTTTTTGACCCGTTAAAATCATTTGAGCTATTGGAAAGGGCGAAAGAAAATGTTAGTCAAACCGAATTAGGTGCTCAAATAAAGGATGAATTAAAATATCTTTTAAATACGTATGAGGGATTTATTTTCCTTAAGCAAAATGAATTTGCGTTAGCGTTAAATTATTTTAATAGTGCATTGGTCATTAAACCTTACGGTATAACAGCAAAATTTTACTCGGCATATTCATTCGCACTAACAAAAAGCGGTGAATTTTCTGAAGATGCTTTATCAGAAATTTTTAGATATGATTCTTCAAGAATTGAATATGCTATTGAAAAAAATGATTTTAATATGCTTGAGCACTTTATAAGTAATCCGGTATTTCTTAACGCGCTACTGTCAAAGAACGTCTCGCAATCCTACGATTTAGTATCGGACTTCTTGAGAAATGCTAAAGCAGCAGCACAATCTGATCTTAACAGTATGAAAGTAAATCTCAATAACTTCAAGAACTTAAACTTGCATGATTACTACACTGATGAAGTCACTTCAAATATTTCATATCTCGAAAAGACAAATGCAAATTATTCAAAAACAGAAAATGTATTATTTAAGGGTGCTTCAGGTAAGCTTCAACAAAAATTTATTCAAACTTTAGAAATAATAACAAATAAAATAAAAGAAAAATATAATTCAGAAATTGTAGCAAAGCTGCAGATTTATGAAAGCGAAATAAAGAATAAGCTTAATGAAATTCAGCTTCTTACTCAAAGCCGGGAAGAAAATAAACAAAAAATTAAAGAAAAGATTAATAATACTATAAAGCTTATTGAAAAGAGGACGGCAGAAAATATTGCTGTATTGGAAGAAAAAATAAATGATCTGCAGTCGGTTCCAAGTTTTGACCCGAAATCGTCATTCCAAAACGCAATGACGTATAATTTTATTCTTTCATTTACAGTATTCCTTTTGGGAGGTTGTGCAGGTTATTCAAGCAGCAATGTAATGGATGCATTGACGTTTAATAATATTTTGAGTGTTATAATTATGGACGGATTAAAGTGGGGCGTGATTGCTTTCTCAGTTGGACTAATCATCTCGGTTATATTTGCCGGTCTGGCCGTTTTGGAAGGAAGCAGTCAAAAACAAAAATTACTTCTGGCAATAAATAACTTAAAAAAGGAAAAAGATTTTCAGATTGACTACTTTAAAAAGGAAGCAGAACACAATGAAAAAATCGGGGAAGAGAGGTTTAACAAAAACATTGAAGACAAGAAGAAGTACATTGAAAAATTAAAAGGGGAAAGAGATACTCTTGGAAGTAAATATAATGAAGAAGCCGTTAAGAAGATTAACGAAGAAAGTATTCCTATCTTAAAGCTGATGGAATTTTAGAAATATCATATAATTTTTAAGCAGTTACTTTTTTTAACTATTTGTATTGCCGCTTAAATTTTTGCTTTCCTGCCAAAAGGTCATTCGATATGACACACAAATAATTGTCATTTCGACCGGAGGGAGAAATCCCATATACAAGCTTGACATCCAAAAATAACCATGGGATATCTCCCCGCAAACGGGGCAAGCAGTCGAAGATTTATCCCGTTTGCGGGAGCCTGTCCCGTCATGCGCATAGACGTCAACCTAATATTTCTTCCAAACTCCCTAACCTTTGTAATCACTTGTATTTAACGTACTAAAAATATTTATTTATCCTCTACGAGGATAGTTTATTCGTTGGATTAATTTGTTTCTACAATAATCAAACATCTACGATGTTTTTAGACCTCGTAGAGGTCAAATTATTGTAGGAAAAGGTTTATTTTACATTGGCAAATCCTCGTAGAGGATTAACAAATTCCCCAGTATTTGCGCTATTCTATTATAATATTATCCTCAATATTGTAATGTAACAGATTCTTAGGTTGACGCCTATGCGTCATGCGGGAAGAAATCCTCTTTAGATTGGGCACAACTATATCTCAGAACACCAGCTTCTGTTTGAGTTCTGGTTTAATTGTCATATCTTTGTGACGTAGTTATGAAAAGTTTGCCTCAGAAAAATTTTGTTGCCTGCTTGTCTTAATGCAATATTCAATAACCCGACCGTTGATTTAAAACATAAGAAATTTTTTACCCGCCGGTCTTAAAAAGAAAGACTAATTTAATGTCATTCGAAAAATTAAACCTTATAAAGCCAATACAAAAAGCATTAGCTGAAGAAGGTTATATTCATCCAACCCCTATTCAAAATCAAGCAATCCCTGTTATACTAGAGAGAAAAGATATACTCGGCTGCGCTCAAACCGGAACAGGTAAAACTGCTGCCTTTGCCGCCCCTATTCTTCAGATGCTTTATGCCGAAATGCCTACCGGCAAATATAGAAGAACTATTAAATCGTTAATACTTACTCCAACAAGAGAACTTGCCGTTCAAATCGAAGAAAGCTTTAAAACCTACGGAAAATATACCGGTCTAAGAAGCACTGTTGTTTTCGGAGGAGTTTCACAAACAAGACAGACCGATATCTTAAGGAATGGCGTAGACATCCTTATCGCTACTCCCGGCAGACTGCTCGATCTGATGAACCAAAATTATATCTCTCTAAAGGATATAAAATTATTTGTTCTTGATGAAGCTGACCGCATGCTTGATATGGGATTTATAAATGATATTAAAAAAATAATTGCAAAGCTGCCTGTTAAAAGACAATCATTGTTTTTTTCGGCAACAATGCCGCCTGAAATAGTAAAATTTGCACGCACTATTTTGTCAGATCCTGTTAAAATTGAAGTAACTCCGGAATCTCCTGCAGTTGAAGCTATTAAGCAGGGAGTTTATTTTGTTGCTAAGCCGGATAAGAAAGCTCTTTTAATTCATATATTAAAAAACGAAGCAATTGATTCCGCACTTGTTTTTACACGCACTAAACACGGTGCCGACCAAGTGACAAAAAGTTTGAACAGCGCAAAAATTCATGCTGAAGCTATTCACGGGAATAAATCTCAGAATGCACGCCAGACTGCTTTGAATAATTTTAAGTCAAAAAGAACGAGAGTACTTGTTGCGACAGATATAGCCGCACGCGGAATTGATGTCGATAAACTTTCACACGTAATAAATTTTGAAATGCCCGATGTATCCGAAACATACGTGCACCGCATCGGACGAACCGGAAGAGCCGGTTTAAGCGGAGTCGCACTTTCATTTTGCGATGCAGATGAGAGATCACAATTAAGAGATATAAATAGACTTATTAATATTCCGATACCGGTTATTAAAGACCATCCGTTTGCTCAAATTGAAAGAGAGACAGTACATAATAAACCTGAGCCAAATAATACTCATTTAGGGAGAAACAAAACCGGAATAGATTTTAATCCCGAAGACGCAGCTAAAAGAACTAAAAGAAGATGGTTCGGAAAGAGCAAGAGCTATGGACGGAACGAAACGCGCAAATATTAAACCCGGCGCACATGTTGAGATAGTGCTAAAAGAAGACCAACCTACCGGTAAACTTACCGGTGGTTTTGTCAAAGATATTCTTACCAATTCTAAAGTACATCCACATGGTATTAAAGTACGCCTTGAGACCGGCGAAGTAGGGCGCGTAAAGAAAATAATAGAATAAGAATTATTCCTTCTCATCCAAACACGCTTCAAATATCATTACAATTTTACATTACTTAACTCCATGTTTACGCCTGCCGGTAGAGGCTGTTGCACAACTCTTAAATGTCATTTCGACCGGAGGGTCTACCCCGTTTGCGGGTGCCTGTCCCGTATGCGGGAAGAAATCCCATTTTAGACAGTTTTGAGACCTCTCTTTACGTTCGAGACTAAATAGGAGAGTTCTGCAACGCTCTCGGTAGGCACGGTAATGACATTTAAGAGTTGGGCAAAAGCTGAAAAGCAAAAAAAATGAATTGGAAATTACAATCGAGATCCCTATATTGGTACCACAAATAAGAGCCAATAAAGGAACTATAGAGGGAGCTATGCAGCAAGCGAAAATAAGTCTTAATGAAAGCCAAATAAATTTTTTGGATAAATATCAAGAACTAGGTTTTAAGGACAAAAGCTCATTGGTGCGTTCTGCAATTGAAGAATATATAAGGTTTATTGAAAAACAAAAATTAGTTAAATCTGCTGAGCTTTATGCTGAGATTTATAAGCAAGATTCTGAACTTAGGAAGTTGACAAATTCAGCAATTGAAGATTGGCCTAAATGAAATCAATTAAAAGAGGGATGATCATTGACATTGATTTAAATCCTGTCAAAGGCTCTGAAACCGGGAAGATAAGACCCTGTGTTGTTGTCACCAATGATATTTACAACCAAAGGATTCCTGTAATTCAAGTAGTTCCGATAACTTCCTGGAATGAAAAAAAATCCCAAATACATACAAATGTTTTCTTAGAACCATCAAAAGAAAATGGTCTCACCAAAAAATCCATTGCTGATTGCCTTCAAACAAGACCGATTGATTATCAATATAGATTAATTAAAATTCGCGGTCAATTATCTGATAGCAAACTTATTGAAATTGATAAAGCATTAAAATTTGTTTTTGATTTATTATAGGGCACTTCTAAAAACTTCAATACCTGCCGGTAGAGTCTGTTGCACAACTTCCAGATGTCATTTCGAAGGAGCCTGCCTGTCCGGTAGGCAGGTCTTCGACTGAGAAATCCCATTTTAGACAGTTTTGAGACCTCTCTTTACGTTCGAGACTAAATAGGAGAGTTCTGCAACGCTCTCTACCGGCAGGTTCGTGGGAATGACAAATCTGGATTTTTTTTGTTAAAATACATTATTGCGTAACTTCAGTTAATAAGCAAATAATAATAATACAAAATGTATATCACAAAAACCTTTCTGATAAATGATGTTAATAATATTCCGGGGATTAAATTCTCCGAAGACTGTAGAGTAAACATGGCAGAGTAAATTTGATATTTAATTTGGGAAATAAGCTTGATTATTTTATCAGAAGTAATTACATTGTAGATACGTAAATTTATAAAAGGTAGTATATGAAAGCCAAAATTGTAAAAATTGGTAATTCACGTGGCATAAGAATCCCAAAATCGATTATTGACGAAAGCGGTCTTAAAAGTGAAGTTGAACTTGAAGTTATAAATGGACAAATAATTATCAAATCCTTGTTCCAAAACAGAGATTCCTGGGATTCTGCATTCAAGAAAATGGCAAAAAATAGAGATGATATTTTGTTAGATACTAATACATTAGCCGAACAATCAACATGGGATAAGGAAGAATGGGAGTGGTAAATGTTTTCTCGTTTTGAAATCCATATTGTTAATCTGGATCCAACAATCGGAGGTGAGATTAAAAAGGCTCGTCCGTGTATAATAATTTCCCCAAACGAAATGAATTACAATATCTCTACTGTAATTATTGCGCCTCTCACATCGAAGCTAAGAAATTATCCTACACGCATTCCTTGCAAAGTAGAAGGTAAGCAAGGCCAAATCGTATTAGATCAAATCAGAACGGTTGATAAATCAAGACTTGTTAAAAAGATAGATACATTAAATAAATTAACACAAATAAAAGTCCTGAATGTTTTAAAAGAAATGTTCTCAGAATAAACAACAAAAACTGCGGCTGCTAATGCACTTCCGGTTGCGTGATGCGATTAAAATTAAGGCCGAGAGCTTTTAGCTAGGTATTTAAATTTACTTAATCCAAAATCTAAAATTGAAGAAAGCTATAGTATTGGAAATAATATTTTTGTGTTAAATTTTTATAAAAGTTAGTTTTTAGAAGTGCCTTTATATTACATCCCTACACATAGGTGTTAATTTAATATTAAAATAAATAGTGATTATTTGTAAGAAATCTATTAAACGGCATAATAGCAGCCCACGAATTCTATTCGTGGGAAAAGAGATGAAGAGAATACCTTTTAACCGATTCATCGGTTTCTCAATTGCCATTTTTATAATGATATAAATTCTTGTTCGTATAAATGTTAATTTGAATATGGTATTGTCTATTAATGTTTCGCCCCGCTGGGGCTTTTTTGACATAATTATAAATTATGGTGCAATTTGATAATCACAATTCATAATGCGAAACACAAAATTGCAAAACATGAATAGATTCTCATAATTATTGAGTCCCCGCAAACGGGGCAAACGTGGCAGGCTCCACATACGGTGCAGGCTACGTAAAACGGTCAGAACCGCAGAGCGGCGACATATCAGTAGAAAAAGATGGAAAAAAAGAAAAAAGCTCCGGAGGAGCGACACATAATCAATTTATAGAAGAACATTATCAAAAGAATGTCATCGGTCTTTATGTCGTAAATGTGCGGCTCTTAGATACTTGTCCAGACAATTGCCTATGGACGAAATATGATGGATTGTTCTGGGGTGTATTATATAAAATAAGAATCCCGGATAATTTCGCAGGTTATTATAAATTCTAAAATTATTTTGGACAGCAGTGCCGAAAAAGGAATTAATGAAAAGGAAAATTGTAGGACATAAAAAATATATTTAATTTGAATTGAGTTTGTTATATAATTTTTATTTATAGTATTGACATTTATCCGCAATGATAGGCGGATTGTTTTTAATGTCAAGATATTTTTATGATAAATTTCATTGCGTTTCATTCAAAATTCAACATTCATAATTCAAAATTGCGGCTTGCCGCACTATGACTTGTGTACAAATAAAATTTCTTAAATATGAGTCCAAAAAACATTAAAACCAACGAACGTGAGCTTGCCTCAAAAGTTTCTGAATGGATAAACGAAAATATTAAAAGAAATAATTATCCTTTTACAACCGCTTCCGTTGAAACCGGGATAAAGGTGGACGCAAAAACCCGGTTTGGAGATATAATTATTTGGAAAAACATAGAAACAAGAGATGCTTATTCTTACTTAGAATTAAAACCTCCTCTTGGTAATTCTGAAGACTTAGATACCTTCCGCCAAAAGGCAATTGAGCTAAAAGTTAAATATGCCTTTACCTGGGATTTTCAAAATCTGCGTGCTTATAAAATAAATAAAAATGAAATAGAATTAGCCGGCACCGAAACTGAAGTTCTACTAAATAATATTGATGAATGGATACGCGGCGATTATCAAACGAAGATTAGAGCCTATACCGGCAGAATTCTGGAAGAGCTTGTAAATCTTAATGAAAAAGGTAAGCTTAGAAGATTTTATCCCGATAAAGTTTATTTTATAAATTTTATCAGGAAAGCCGTTGAAACTCTTATCCCCAAGTATGAGCATTTCTTAAAAGAAGAATCGCGCAAAGAAAAGAATAAAAAAATAATTGCCGAATATGCAGTTAAACAAGGTATTGCATATCCTTCCGATGCAGATTACTTCAAATTAATTGCACGGCAAAATGTTTACGGACTTATTACAAGACTAATCTTTTATCTAACAATCCGCAGATACTTTAAAGACCTTCCCGATCTATTTAGCGATGACGAAAAAAACTTAAATGATCTATTAAAGTCAGCCTTTAATAAAGCACGTGAAAAGGATTGGCAGGCTGTGTTTGTTGAAGACCCTATTGAACTTCTCGGCATTCCTGAAACTGCTTTCGATGATTTGCAGCTTTTCTTTTCCGAGTTACAAGTTTATCATTTCGGCGAATTGCCCGAAGACGTAATCGGGCAATTGTTTGAAGAAATTATTGATCCCAAAGAGCGTCATTTATTAGGTCAGTATTTTACAAACGAGAATCTTGTTGATCTAATCCTTGGTTTCGCAGTTCAAAATGTCGATGGTATTTACGGCGATCCAACATGCGGATCGGGAACTTTCTTAATTCGTTTATATGACCGGTTGCGTTATTTGTCTGCAGGAAAACTAAATCATAAAGAACTGCTCGGAAAAATCTGGGGAATTGATATAGGCAAGTTTCCGGCAGAGCTTTCTACAATTAATTTATTCAGGCAAAATGTATCCAACTATGAAAATTTTCCGAGAGTAATTTGCTCCGATATATTTGATATAACTAAAGGCGATAAATTTAAGTTTCCTCCTCCGAATGCGAGTCAATATTTTGACAAAATTGAAATTACTCTGCCGGAATTCAAAGGGTTTGTAGGTAACTTTCCATTTATAAGGCAGGAATTAATTGAAAAAAAAGTAAAAGGATATAAAAATAAATTAACCAAAGTCCTTGCTTATGAATATCTAATATCCCATCCAAAGCTATTTAAAGTCACCGGTATAAATGAAAGCCACAAAGAAGCATTATTAAAATATGATAATACGCAGCTTAAAACTTTTATAGATAATGCAGTAGATAAAAATCATATTGAACTAAATCTTTCTGGTCAGGCTGATATTTATACTTATATTTATTTGCACACTGCAACTCTGCTTGCAGCCGGAGGACGCTTTGCTATCATCACTTCCAATTCATGGCTTGATGTTTCTTACGGTTCTGTACTAAAAGAATTTTTCTTAGATAATTTCAAGATAAAAGCGATAATAGCATCATGGGCGGAGCCGTGGTTTGAAGATGCTGCCGTAAACACAGTGGTAACGGTTTTAGAAAAGAAATCCATCAACCAAGAAAATGTTAATGAAGACGCGAACCTTGTAAGGTTTGTAAAATTAAAAAAGAAATTAGTTGAACTAATTCCGCATCAAAACTTGAAATTAGAAAGCGCACAGCGATGGCAAAAGATTGATAGAATTGTTGATTTAATTGAAACAGCAGAATATCAGAATGGTTTGAAACAAGTAACTGCTTCCATTCAATCTTTTGAAACGGATGATTTAAGAATAAGGTTAGTGCCGCAAAATGAACTTCAAAAAGAATTGCTTGAAAAAAGCGACCTTGCAAAGTGGAATAAATATTTGCGCGCGCCGGATGTTTATTTCGAACTGCTTGATAAGTGCAAGGATAAACTTGTACCGTTAAAAGATATTGCTGAAGTAAGGTTTGGAATAAAAACAGGTGTGAATGAATTTTTCTATTTAGAGCCGCAAGCTGCTGCCGGTAAGAAAAGCAAGGGGATGATGCTATGTAAGAATGCAAGAAACTGGCAGGGAGAAATTGAAGAGAAATATTTAAAGTCGGTAATAAAAAGCCCTAAAGAATCGCAAAGCATTATTATTGATCCTGAAAAACTTAAGTATAGAATTTTTATTTGTAACAAAAGCAAAGCTGAACTAAAAAAAGAAGGCGACATTGGTGCACTTAAATATATTGAATGGGGTGAAAAGCAAAGGACAACAGAAAATATTCTGTGGATGGAGGTTCCTTCAGTTCAAGGAAGAAAGTATTGGTGGGGGATTGAAACTAAAAATTTCGCTGATCTATTATGGCCTAAAGCTTTTAATGATAGATTTCCAATAATTATTAACGATGATTTTCTTGCTGCTGATAGGCTGTATGAATTAACACTCAAAAAGAAATATCTTAAAAACAAATCAGCCGTAATATTAAACTCTACCCTGCAATATCTTTTTATTGAAATGAATAGTCGTGTAAACCTTGGCGAAGGTGCTTTGGACAATATGACGTATGAGGCTGAGCTTTGTGAAACAATTAATCCTCAAATATTAAAGGAACTAAAATTTGAAAGACTCTTTAAGCGATCAAGTAATTCTATTTTTCAAGAAGTGAAACAAAAAGACAGAAAAGAATTAGACTACGCAATATTAAAAGCATTGGGTTTAAATCCGGAAGAATATTTACCAAAGATATATGAAGGGCTTTGTGAACTTGTAAAAGAGCGGCTGGAACTGCCTAAAATGCGGAAGAAGCAAAAGACACAAACAGTAAAGGTAGCTTATGATCAGGTAAAGAAAGCGGTAATTGAAGATATTTTACCTAATGGGATTAAACAGTTTCCCGAAGCATTTTACACAAAAGGAAACTATGACCAATTAAAGTTTGAAGAACATGCTTCAAACGGAAAGCCGTTAAAGAGCGAATCGTTCTTTAATCAATTTGAATTAAAAGATGAAACCGGCAAAACAATACTAGCGGTTGACAGCGAAACAAAAGCAGAGTTTGCGGAAATAATGAGCCATAAGGAAGCATATCAAATAAAAATACCGGTTGATGAAAAAGCTATAGAGAAAATATTAAGCTCATACAAAAAATACATCAAGCAGCTAATAAAAGACATAGAACAAAATGCACATGAAAAACTCCACGACTGGAACCTTGCGGAAAAAATGGCGAAGGAAATATGGGACGAGTGGGGGTAAGTTGCTTTAGCAACGCATAAATATTTGTCATACATCTCACCTAATAGGAAACCCCAAAAAAGAAAAGCTCAACAAAAGAGGGGAATAAAGATTAAAGCACATCCATTTTTATCCTGATAACAAAGCACAAAAAAAATAATTAAGCAGATGATGGAAATGGCTAAAATTAGCCAACATCAGGAAAGAAGCCAATCCAAATATCATTTATAGCCTTAAAAATCAATTATTTATAGTGGTATAATATTGGAATTAAAAAAGAATGCTACTGAGATGAATTTATGGTTAAAGTGATTTAAGAAAATGAGTTCACTTTAATAAAAGCATAATAATTTTATTAGAGTAAATTTTTATATAAACTCCCAGCATAAAACATACTATCAATTAATTAAAAAAATATCAGGCACAGTCAATAAAACACATAGGATTTACAAATTAAGTATTTCTTAAAATTGCATAAAAAAATAAAATAAGGGTTCTATTATAACAATAGAGGACAAAATTATTATATGAAAAATGTCGTTGCATACTCTCTTTGGGGGGATAAACCAATTTATTGGGTTGGCGCTAAGCGAAATATTGAATTAGCGAAAAAATATTATCCAGGTTGGGTATGCAGATTTTATATTGAGAAAAATTGCAAAGAAGACCTTATTGAGTCACTTAGAGATGATAATGTAGAAATTATTCTTGTAAATTCTAAAAATTCATTTGATGGTTCGTTTTGGAGATTTTGGGCTGCAGTAGATCTTGATGTTGATATTATGTTATCAAGAGATGCAGACTCAAGAATAACCGAAAGAGAAGTTGCCGCAGTAAATGAATGGTTGAATTCAAATAAAGACTTTCACATAATGAGAGATCACCCATACGGGCATGGTAGACCTATCCTTGCTGGGATGTGGGGATGCAGAAATAAAATTCTTCAGAAAGTGAATTTTGTATCCTTAATAAATAATTGGGAAAACTTTTCTTATTATGGTTGCGATCAAGATTTTTTAGGGCAAGTTATTTATCCCTTAATTAAAAATAATGCGATAGAGCATTGCGATATAAAGGAATTAACTTTTGGAGGGACCACGAAACCTTTCCCAACATCGCGAGAAGGTTATGAGTTTGTAGGAGATGTGTTTGATGAAAATGATGTTAGACGGGAAGACTACCACAGGGCATTAGTGGAAGGAATGAAAAATTTAGCCTTACAGCAGGATAATCAACTAAATGGTAAATCACGAATTAACTATGTAATAATTGCCTCTGATGATAACCCGACATATAAAGATTTTTATCCCATAGTTGCCAAAAGATGGAATGATTTGGGTATCAAAACATATTTCATAAATATTTCAGATAGGGATGATGTACAACTTGATGATTGGGGCATCATTCGAAGAGTTAAAGCATTGGATTTTGTTTCCTCAGGCTTTCAAGCTCAAGTTGTTCGACTTTATGCGGCTAATTTTATAACGGGCAATTTATTAATATCTGATATTGATATGCTGCCTATCAACGGCAACTATTTCACTCAATATATTAGTGAACTTAGTGAAGATAACGTTATCTTGTTCACCGGACAGCCGTATGTTGATAGACCCTATTTCCCGATGTGTTATGTGTTAGCTAATTCCGAAGCATATAAAAAATATTTAGAGATTGGGGACTTATCATTTTATGATTATTGTAAAATGCTCGTTGAGAAATACGGTGAGGATTGGTTTGCCGATGAGCATTTCATGTATGAAAGTTTACAAAAACACTCAGAAAATTTAATAATAAAGAAAAGACAATTTATAAACTCAGTTGCAACACAAAGAATTGATAGAGTTAATTGGCAATATGATTTGGAGACTTTAAGAAAAGGAGAATATGTAGATTCTCATTTGTTACGACCCTATAAACAATATTCGGAGCAAATTGATTCCTTAATAAAAAACTTGAATAATGTCGTTGATTATATTGATTCTATTCGAAATAAAACAAATATAAATCCGGCAACGATTTTAGAAATTGGTTCGCGAGATGGATACGATGCCGAAAATTTGCGTTTAGCATTTCAAATTAAAAGTAATGATGTTTGGATCGTAGAACCGAACCCATCACAGCTTGAATTAATCAAAAAAAACTATCCCGATATTAATTTATTAGAATATGCGATTTATAATAAGAGCGGTAAATTTAATTTTAATAGAGTTAATGATAGCTCTTTAACTGGCGTAAGCTCGCTATTAGATAGAATTGATAATTTGTATGATAAAGTTGACTCGGAAAAAATTAGTGTGCAGTGTATTACAGGAAAAGCTTTACTAAATATAATCAATAAAGATATTGATCTTTGTAAAATTGATGTAGAAGGACTTACTCATGAAGTGCTGACCTCATTTGGAGATAATATAGATAAAATTAAATCTTTCCATTTAGAATGTGAGCATAGGGCAGTTTGGGATAGTCAAAAGTTATATAAAGAAATTGCAGCTTACTTAAGAGAAAAAAATTATGTGCTAATTAGTTTTAATTATGTTGGCGGAGATACTTTACAATCTGATTCTGTTTGGGTTAATAAAAAATATGCAAAGAACTTTTCAGCTAATAATATTCAAGCTGCCGAACAGGAGATACAAAATGGCAATATTATATTTGCCGTGGAAATTCTTAATGTAATACTGCAAAATGAACCTACAAATATCGATGCTCTAAATGACTTAGCGCTAGCAGAAATTCTGAATAAGAATTTAGAATTAGCAAATAGTATTTTACAAAAAGTGCTTAAAATTGAACCAGGGAATCAAGTTGCTTTAGGGAATAAAGCATACTTATCTCAGCAGCTGAGCATTGATGAAAAAGAGAAAAAAGTTGTGGAGACGTCTATAGTTCAAAGTGAGAAATCAAAATTATTAACAATTGTGTTGCAAGGAAGAAACGATAGTTATATGGGGAACTTTGAATGGCGGCTCTCAACTAATATTAATAAATTGTCGGAGACATTACATGAACTAAATTTGGTTGAGAAAGTTCAGGTGTTGTTAGTGGATTGGGGAAGCAATGAAAGATTAACAAATGTTCTTACATTAAGTGAAGAGGCGAAAAATTGTTTAGAATTTGTTCATGTACCCAAAGGTATTGCAGCTAAATACAATAAAGATTCTGAATACTCAATGGTTCACGCTATTAATACCGGGATTAAAAAGGCGAAAGGGAAATATGTGCTATTCTGCGACGGCGACACATACACTCCCGTTGAAACAATGAAAAATTTAGTAGTTAATTTAAGACGAGGCTGCATCGGCAAACTTGACTTAAGAAAATCTTTATTCATGGCTTCCAGATATCATATACCTAAAACATTTCAAACATCCGGTCCATCATTACCGGAAATAGACAAATACATTAAAGAGAAGCATCATTCATTCAATCATGATAAAATTAATTTAACAAACTTCATGGGTACCGCTACCGCTTATCTAATGCTCAAAGAGTTATGGTTTGAATGCCGCGGATTTGATGAGTCCTTAATCTATTGGGGATGGTTTGATATAGATCTTTTCCACAGAATTAAAAGTAAATACGGCATACATGATTTTGAAGATTTCGGAATGCCTTTTTATCATCTGGAACATTACGGCAATTCTAAGAACAGAGATATGAAAGCCGAAAACCCGCGCAAAATAAATCCTGCAGCCATGCCTAAATATTTTACCCCAAATGATGATAATTGGGGGTTGGCAAATGAAGAACTGATTATTGAAAAGTTAATTGGGAAAGTGGGCAATATAAAAAAGGATATTTCCGGTTCTGAGTTAAATAATATGATACCACCTGAAATTAAGGATGATGAGTTCTATAATGAAATTGTGGATTTAGCCAAAAAAAAAGAGGTAAGAACCGTGCTGGAAATAGGTTCATCATCAGGCGGCGGCAGCACTGAGGCGTTCGTGAAAGGTTTGCGGCAAAACCCGGGTAGTCCGAAAATGTTCTGCATGGAGATTTCTAAAAACCGGTTCGCCGAATTAAAGAGAAGATATGAGACGGATAAATTTGTACAATGTTATAATGTTTCCTCGGTAGCTATAAAAGATTTTCCATCGGAGGATGATGTAAAAAGATTTTACAGCACTACGAAAACCAGTTTAAATCTTTATCCTATTGAGCAAGTTCTCGGATGGTTACAACAAGATATAGATTATGTTAGCGCTTCATGCGTACCGGATGACGGAATTCAAATTATTAGAGAAGAAAATAATCTGCAAAACTTTGACTTAGTCCTTATCGATGGATCGGAATTTACAGGCTCTGCAGAATTAAAAAAGGCCTATGGAGCTAAATATATCTTGCTGGATGACATCAATGCATATAAAAATTATGAAAGTTACCAGCAGCTATTAAAAGACCCGAATTACGTCTTAATAAAAGAGAATTGGAAGGTTAGAAATGGTTATGCAATATTTAAATTTAAAGACGAAGAAATGCCGGTTCACTTCTTTACAATAGTTTTGAACGGCGAACCATTCATCAGATATCATATTGATCTCTTCAAACAATTACCCTTTAAATGGCATTGGCATATTATTGAAGGTGTTGCCGAGTTAAAAAATGATACCGCATGGAGTGTGGCAATGGGCGGTAAAGTATCCCATGAATTTCATAGAAATGGGTTAAGTAAAGACGGTACTACAAAATATTTAGACGGGCTTAAAATAGAATTTCCGGATAACATAACTATTTACCGGAAAGGTAAAGAGAAATTTTGGAATGGTAAGCTTGAAATGGTCAACGCTCCATTAAAGAATATTGATGAAGAAAGTTTGCTTATTGAAATTGACGCTGATGAACTTTGGACATTCGATCAAATATTGGAAACTAGGAAAATGTTTCTTGAAAACCCGGCGAAAACGGCGGCTTATTTTTGGTGTCATTTCTATGTCGGAGGAAATCTTGTCACTACAATTAAAAATGCTTACAGTAAAACACCTTATTACGAGTGGATTAGAGCATGGCGTTTTAATCCGGGTAATAGATGGACAACTCATGAACCGCCCGCATTGTGTATGCAAAACGGCACCGGTCAATGGATGGATTTAGCAAAAATTAATCCATTCCTCCACAATGAAACAGAAGCGCATGGATTAGTATTCCACCACTATGCGTATGTGTTGGAACAACAGTTAAAGTTCAAAGAAATATATTACGGCTATCAAAATGCTTTGCATGTTTGGCAAAAACTTCAAAACACAAAAAACTTCCCTGTATTATTAAAAGATTATTTTTCGTGGGTAAAAGATTTACAACAAGTAGACACACTAATATCTCAAGGCATTAAGCCGGTTGCTGTAAAAGATGATTCCGGTCAATGGAAATTTGATTATGTCTTAAGTCGCTCAAATATAAAAATCTCAGTTAAAAATAATCTTAATAAAGATGGAAAGACAAAAGAGCATGTACCGGATATTTCTAAGAATAAAATCATAATAGATGGAGTAATATTCCAAATACAAGCAAATCGCCCTGCGGGTATAAGTCGTGTTTGGACATCTTTGTTAACCGAACTTTCTAAAACCGACTTAGCTGATTCAATAGTTTTACTGGATCGGGGAGGAACGTCCCCGGAAATTCAGGGTATTAAAAAGAGAAATATTTTCCGATTTTCAGGATATTGGGAAGCAATAGCAGATTCTTATTATTTGCAGGATATTTGCGACGCGGAAAACGGCTTGATTTTTATGTCTACCTATTATACTTATCCTTCCAAAACTCATTCAATAATGATGCTTCACGATTTCATCCCTGAATTACATGGATGGCAGGGACTTGAATGGAAAACAAAAAAGAAAGCAATAGAAAAAGCAAGGGCATATTTGTCCGTTTCAAATTCCACGGCAAAGGACTTAAAAAGATTTTATCCCGGAGAATCTTTAAAACAAGTTTTTGTTATTTCTAATGCTGTTTCCGATAATTTTAAAGTTAATTCGGACTCAGCAATAGAATCTTTCAAAACAAGATATAAAATTACCAAACCTTATTTTTTGGTTAGCGGCACTCGAATTTTCTATAAAAACATAATACAGTTTGTTAAGGCATTCAGTGAGTTAAAAAACAAAGAAGAATTTGAAATTTTGTTTACAGGGGGTCCTTCTGAATTAGAGGCTGATTTTCTTCCGTATTTAAAAAATGTCAAGCATCAAGTTGTATTCTTATCTAACGAAGATCTTTCAACCGCTTATAGTGGAGCTGTAGCTTTGGTATATCCTTCTAAATATGAAGGATTTGGATTGCCTCTTTTGGAAGCAATGAAGTCCGGCTGTCCGGTTATTACGTGCAGAAATTCATCCTTAACCGAAGTAGCCGGCGATGCGGCAATTTATGTTGAAGAGGACAATATTTATTCAATGAAAAGAGCTTTATCGCAGATAAGTAGCGAAACATTAAGAAAAGATATAATTAAAAAAGGTATTAAAAATGCGCAGAGATTTTCTTGGACGAAAAGCGCTGATTTGCTTTTCAATGTTTTAAATAAAAAGGAAGATGAACTGCAATCTATAACCTTTAATGAGCCAGAAATATTAGACGATTACAATGAATTGTTTTATAGGATCAAAAGCGATAAAATTTTAGGAAAAGCTACTTCAAACCTATTTCATTTGTTTGAAATAGTTGGCGAGGTTACCGAAGAAGAATTTACAAAAGAAGAAGAAGTTATTGGGAAATCATTACTGCGAATGATTGATTTTAATCTTTTATCAGAAATCTCAACAAATTATCGAAGTCCTTATCTTTTGTATTTAAAGGGGCTTGTCCATCTCTATAATGAACAAGAGATAGAAGCTTTTAAATCTTTTATTGAGGTTCTTAAGTCTGACTTTAAGCATTGGTGGATTGCTTATTCCGCTGCATTGATCGCGTTAAAGTACAACGAATATAATACGGCAAGACAACTTCTCGAACCTGTTTTAAGAGTTAAGCCTACTTTTGAAGGAGCTAAAAATAAATTGAAAGAAATTGACAGGGATTCATGTCCCTCTAATCTACATTCACTTGTTAAAGTTTCTGCAATTATATCAACGTATAATTCTGAAAAGTATATAGATGGTTGTCTGCAAGATTTGGTTGAGCAAACTTTATTCAAAAAAGGAGAGATGGAAATAATTGTTGTTAATACCGGTTCCCAGCAAAACGAAAAAAGAATTGTAAATAAATTCCAGCAGAAATACTTAAATATAAAATATGTGGAGACAAAAACGAGGGAAACAATTTATGCTGCATGGAATATTGCAATAGCGCATTCGCAAGGTAAACTTTTAACTAACGCTAATACAGACGATAGACACAAGTCCGACGCATTGGAAATTATGGCTGCTGAATTTGATAAGAATCCGGATGCTGACGTTGTCTATGCAGATATTTTTACAACAGTTCAGCCAAATGATAATTGGGGTTCAAACACTTCCAAAGCTGAAAATAAATGGATACAGTTTGATAAAGATTTAATTCTATTCGGATGTTTCATTGGTCCTCAGCCAATGTGGAAAAGGAGTCTTCATGAAAAGTATGGTAATTTCCGGGAAGAATTAAAAGTCGTCGGAGATTATGAGTTTTGGCTTAGAATAAGTCGCGAGGCTAAGTTTATTCATTTGAATGAGAAGTTGGGACTTTACTTTTATTCAACTGGAAGTGTAGAACATAAAAACAAATCATTAACAGAAGATGAAAATAGAAGAATTCAGAACGAATATTTTATTAAATACGTTTCTGATCTTTCCGGAGTTGAGAGAATAAAAAATAAATTGGCGCCCGTGAAGAATGCAAAAGACGGCGACGAATATTTCAAAAATGCCATGAAAGTTTTGGAGTTAAGAGAAAAAGGATTAAATATTCAAATTGCAATAGCAAATTTTATTCAGCAATTAAATCAATATACCAGCGAAAATTTTAATAAGGTATCGGCAAGTATTCAATCCATAATCTGTGGTAATAATTCAATCGTCGATAAATCTTTTATTGAAAATTTTTATTTGGTATTAGGGGTGCAGCATTTCAAAAACGGCAACATTGATCAATCAAAAAAAATGTTTGATAATGCTCTGAAGATAAATGGATTTTCTTCTAATGCTTATGTGGGATTAGGGGAAGTTAATTTTTTGAATAATAATTATTTAGCTGCCGGTGAAATGTTTACCAAAGCATTAAAAATTGATCCTAAAAACCAGACAGCCTTAAACGGAATTAAAAAATTAGATGAGAAATTAAATCTTAAAGTAGAATTAAATTCCTAGTAAAATAATTGTCCCACTATTAATAATATTTGGGTAATAGAAATCAAATTATATAAGTGTATGAAGCTTAGTTATATGAAACAATCGGAAAAATAATTTTTTAGCTCAAGCAAAGGAAAACATTATGCAAATCAAATCACGGAACGATTTCGGACATCTTCTAAATTCTTTAAGGCTTCTTGGCCACGGAGTTGAAGTTGGTGTTCAAGCAGGAGAATTCTCTAAAATAATTAGATCATCATGGAAAGGAAAATATTTACACCTGGTAGACAGGTGGAAATATGATCCAGGCTATATAGATATCGCTAACAAGTCCGATGAAGATCAAAAAAAATTATATTTTCAGGTAGTAGGGATGTTCTCGGATGACCCTTCTGTAATGATTCATAAAATGGATTCTCTTGTTGCCGCTGAATCTTTTCCCGATAATTATTTTGATTGGGTTTATATTGACGCGGATCATTCTTACGAAGGCTGCAAAGCTGACTTAAATGCATGGTATCCTAAATTAAAACCACATGGCATTTTTGCAGGTCATGACTTCATTGACGGTAATTATAATGCCGGAAACTTTGGTGTCAAATCTGCCGTGGAAGAGTTTATTTTGGATAAAAATGTTCAGCTTAATTTAACTTCCGGTGATTATCTCAATTCGTGGTATTTTGAAAAATCTTCTGTGGCTGTAAATAAGAGTATTTCGCAAACCCAGGGGTTTGTTGAAACTAATCCGGATAAATTGATTGAAGAGGCGAGAAATTTTCAAGAAAGAAAAGATTATAAGGCTGCTTTGTCAAAATTGACTTTGGCGGAATCAATGTTTAACGGGCATTTATCCTCACCTCAAAATGCTGACTTTGCTTCGGCTTTTTTTAGTCTGAAAGGTTATAATTATTTAGGAGATAGAGACTATGATAAAGCAAAGGAATGCTTTGAGAAAGCGTTAAACTTGAATCCCAACTCTTCGGAAGCATGTTCAGGCTTAGGCGACTTATTTGTTCTTAATGGCGATAATGAAAATGCAAAGGTAATGTATGAATGGGCTATAAAAAATAATCCATACAATAATTATCCGAAAGAAGCTCTTGAAAAAATTAGTTTTAATCCTACTATAGTTCAAAATTTTATTCCGGCTGAGGATGAAAATAAACATGATAATTCAAAGATTCGTGTGGTGTTAGAAAAAATACTTGAATCAATCTTTGAACTATTTAACCTTAAAGAATTTGACGAGGCTTTGTATGCTCTCAATAAAAATGAGCAGCTTTTCTATTCCCAATTCCGCGACGGCGGAAATAACGATATTGTCTCTGCTTATGAAAATATGAAGGGTTTTGTTTATTTAGGTCTCGATCAAATTGAAAATGCTCATTCATCTTTTGAAACAGCACTTAACTTAAACCCGGATTCATCACAATCTAGTGCCGGACTCGGTGAGGTGTTCTATCTTCAAGGTGAAGATGAGAAGGCTAGGAAAATGTTTGAGTGGAGCTTAAGGAATGAGCCGAAGAATCTTTTTGCTAAAGCAGGTCTCGGAAAAGTAAACAAGTTGCTTCAAGAATCCCGGGGAGATTCTTCCGCAGAACAGAAAGAAGAAAAAATTCGAGAAGTATTAGGAAAAATACTAAATGCTGCCTATGAAATTTTTAATCTGAAAAGATTCCCCGAAGCATTAAAGGCGCTTGAAGAGAATCAGCAATTATTCTACTCACAATATCGCGACAGCGAAAGTAATGATATTATCTCCGCTTATGAAAACCTAAAGGGATTTATTTATCTCGGGCTTAATGAACATGAAAATGCAAGAGTTTCTTTTGAAACAGCATTAAACTTAAACCCCGATTCGTCACAAGCATGTGCCGGGCTTGGCGAGGTGTTCTATCTACAAAGTGAGGATGAGAAGGCAAAGAAAATGTTCGAGTGGAGCTTGAAGAATGAACCGGAAAATCTTTTTGCTAAAGCCGGTCTTGAAAAGGTAAACGAGCTGCTTCAACTTAAACAAGGTCACACTTCTAATGCCTAAGAATTCAGAGCGAGTTTCTTTATGAACGATTTATATGATGAAGCGGTCATTCATTTTAACAGGAAAGACTTTTCTAATGCTGAAAATATTCTTTCCGGGTTAATCCAGAATAATCAGCAAGATTATGATGCCCTAAATTTCTTGGGAATAATAAAATTAAATCTGGAAGATTATAGCTCTGCTTCTTATTATTTTATTCAGACAATCTCTTTATATGAGCAGCATTCTGAAGCTCACTATAACCTTGCTTATTGTTATCAAAAATTGAATCAGCTTGACGAAGCCGCCTTTCATTATCAAAAAACATTGGAAATAAATCCTCTGCACATTGATGCAAAAAATAATCTTGCCGTCATCTATCAAGAGCAAAATAAATTTGAAGAAGCAGAAGTAATCCTAAGGGAGTTAGTAGATAAACATCCCGGAAATGCAGCCGCACAAAATAACCTTGGTAATCATTTTTTTAAGCGAAACACTTTTGATGAAGCGGTTAAATTATATCAAACAGCAGTAAATAATGAACCCGGCAATTCTGATTATCTGTTTAATTTGGGCATGTGCTATATAAAAATGGAGTACTTTAGTTCGGCATTCCAGTGTTTTGAAAAAGTTCTTCAATCAAAACCAAATCATCTTTTCTCCTTAATTAACTTAGGAATAATAGCAACCAGTTTAAAATCCTTTGAGAAAGCCGAAAAGATTTTTAACGACTTATTGAATTCACATGGGAACGAGGCGGAAGTATTTTTCAATTTAGGCTTTTGTTTCGAAGAACAAGAAAAGTATGGAAAGGCGCTGGATTGTTATAAAAAATATTTAGATATAGTATCTGATTATGCACCCGAAGCAACCCCCGCTTTAATTAGATCGGCATATATTCTATCTAAATTAGGTCAGATTGAAAAGGCAAGAAAATTATATGATAAATATCTCAAAGATGATGATTTAAAAGAATTAGCTTTTATAGAGCTTGGTAATTCAAAGCTACGAAGCGGTTATGCAGCTGATGCATTAAGTTTTTTTGATAATGCCTTAAAGATAAGACCGGATGCTGTGGAATTACATTACGCAAAAGCTCATTGCCAATTGTTGCTTGGAGATTTTAAGAATGGCTGGGAAGAATACGAATGGCGAATAAAGAAATCGGAATTTTCCTCACGGAATCTAAAAAAACCGCGTTTAATAGATCAGGATATCAAAGGAAAAAAAATTCTTGTTTATACCGAACAAGGGCTTGGAGATACAATCCAATTTGTACGATATCTTTCAATGCTTAAAGCAAAGGGAGCTTTTGTAATTTTTGAATGCAGTGAATATCTTTTTAAGCTATTAAAAGATTTCCCCGGATTTGACCAGAGAATCGACATAACCGGTGTTTCGGAAGATGAATTGGACTATGATTATCAGATACCAATCCTAAGCCTGCCTTATTATTTCAAATCGGATATCGAATCTATCCCTTGTAAAATTCCATATATAGAGGTTGATAAATCTAAAAAGGAAAGATGGGAAAAAGTAATTGTTCCCTCTGAAAAACTTAAAATTGGAATTGCTTGGGCAGGAAGCCCTAAGCATGGCGGCGATAGACAAAGATCCTGTCCGCTTGAAAAGTTTCAACCGGTAATAGAACGTGATGATGTTGAAGTTTATAGCATGCAGCTTGGACCAGGCTTATATCAGTTAGAGGAACAAAAAAATATTATTAATTTAAAGGAGTATAACACAGATTTGACAGAAGCTGCGGCAGCTATTGCTAATCTTGATCTAATTATCAGTGTAGATACTTCGATTGTACATCTTGCAGGCGCTTTAGGGAAGGCGGTATGGGTATTACTCCCTATGTTCCCGGATTGGCGGTGGATGCTTGGCAGGGACGATACACCATGGTACCCTACTATGAAACTATATAGGCAGACAAGACCCTACGATTATGACGGAGTTTTCGAACGAATAAATAATGATTTGGATTTGCTTGTTCAGTCAAAAAAAAATGGAAGTGTCGGTGAAAGTTCTTTCATCCCAAAAATGAATGAAGTGAAAACGTACCAAATAGACGAACCTCTTTTTTTAGCCATGTCTAAGGGGGACAATTTCGGCTGGGGTGTTTGCAGCAAATACATCAAAAAGGAATTGTTGAAAAAAATAGATGTAATTGATTTGTACGACGATGAAAAATCTTCAATTAAAAGCATTCAGGGAAATGTTCTTCATGCAATTGCTGGTTTAGATTTTAATAAGATTTTTGACGTAAAAGGAAAGAAAAATTTTGGATATACCTTTTTTGAAAATGAATTAACTAATACATCAATAGAAAATTCAAAACAATATGATTTAATTTTTGCAGGCTCTTCCTGGTGCTACGAAAAGATGTATGATAAAGGGATTAAAAACTGCGATGTCCTTCTACAAGGAATAGACCCGGAGGTTTTTTATCCTTCCGAATCAAAAATGAATCCCGATCTATTTGTTATCTTTTCCGGCGGAAAGTTCGAACTTCGCAAAGGGCAAGACCTGGTTTTAAGAGCCGTTAAAGTTCTTCAGCAAAAGTTTAATGATGTCGTTTTAATTAATGCATGGTATAACGGTTGGGTTAATACAATGACTTCGATGCACTCCTCACCTCATATTAAATATGTTTATCAAGGGAAAGACTGGGTGCAGGTAATGAATAGCATTTATTTAATTAATGGATTAGATGTAAACCGTATTATTACTTTACCGTTAGTTCAGAATGAAGAGATGAGAGGAATTTATTCACAGACTAATGTAGGTCTATTCCCGAACCGGTGCGAAGGCGGAACGAATTTAGTCCTTATGGAATATATGGCTTGCGGCAAACCGGCAATCGCATCTTTTAACACAGGGCATAGAGATATTCTTAATCCCGGAAATTCCATACTCCTAAATGATATGAAAGAATTTAAACTTTTTGATTCAGACAAAAATTTAATTGCTGATTGGGAAGAACCGGATTTTGATGAAATAATATCAAAGTTAGAGTATGCCTATTTTAATCGGGATGAAATTCAAATGATCGGTCAACGAGCTGCGCAGGATATGAAAAGTTATACCTGGGAGAAGACTGCTGAAAATTTATTAAAAATGATTAAATAGAATTAAGGAAAATCTCACTGGCAGCTATTATGTCGGAATTACTAAATGAAAATAAAATCTCCAGTGAAAATCCCCGCCTTTTTATTGAAATGGCTAAGCGAGCTTATGAAAGCAACGATTATGTAAAAGTATGCGAATGTTTGGAATCACTTATAAAACTTGATTCAACCAAACCGGAATATTTTTCCGGATTAGCTACTGCTCAGAAAAAACTAAAAAAGTTTGATGATGCGGAGATAAATTATTTAAATGCTCTAAAAATTAAATCCTCATTTTGGGAAGCTTCTTACAATCTTGGATTGCTGCTTCAGGAAAAGGGTGAAGTCGAACAGGCGATAAAATTTTACAATGTTGCCATTGAATCAAACCCCGCTCTTTATCTTGCATATTATAATCTTGGAAATGCATATCGGGAAAAGGAAATGCTTTCGGATGCGATTTTATATTACTCAAAAGCCATCGACGCAAAAAAAGATTTCCCAGATGCTTATTACAACATCGGTGTAGTTTATGAGCATTTATTTGATTTTGAAAATGCATTGCAAAATTATGAGTACGCATTAAAATATGAACCTAATCATATTTACGCTCATTGGAATAAATCGCTATTGCTTTTGCTTAACGGAGATTATAAAAACGGCTTTGAAGAATTTGAATGGAGGCTTTTGCGCGAAGAATCAGTAAAACGAAATTTCATCAAACCGAAATTAACTAATCTAAAAATTACCGGCAAGAAAGTTTATATTTATAGCGAGCAAGGCTTGGGAGATACAATTCAGTTTTTTAGATTCTTAAGTGGCTTAAAAAAATTAGGATGCTACTTGATTTTTGAAGTTGATCCTTTGCTGGTAAATTTATTTTCCGGTCTGAACTTTATTGATAAACTTGTCCCAAGACTTAGTCTTGACGAGCCTAACGTGGATTATGATTATCAATTATCATTATTAAGTTTGCCAAAATTGTTTGGGACAACAATCGAAAAAATACCTTCCGATACTCCCTATTTACAAACCGACATAAATAAGATGAAACATTGGAATGATGAATTAGCCGTAGAATATTTGAAGGTTGGAATTGTATGGGCAGGTAACCCGAATCATTCAAGAGATAAAATGCGTTCTGTTTCTTTAAATAGTTTTGAAAAAATCGCAAGTATAAATTCACTGAGATTATTCTCCTTGCAAAAGGGTGAAGCAGCAAAAGAAATTAATGAAGTGAACTTTAATATAAGAGATTTAAGTTCACTTGGAATGAATGATTTTTCAGACACAGCGGCGGTAATTTCGAATCTTGATTTAGTAATTACTGTGGATACATCGGTCGCGCATCTTGCAGGTGCGCTTGGAAAGGAAACCTGGCTGCTTCTGCCGTATTTCCCGGATTGGCGCTGGATGCTTGAAAGAACGGATACTCCCTGGTATCCGTCGTTAAAACTTTTCAGGCAGCCAAATCCAGGTGATTGGGAAACGGTTTTTCAAAACGTTATGGATGAACTAAAAAATATTGTCAGATTGACATTGGAGGATTAATTGGAGTAATGGAGTGTTGGAATCTTGGAGTAATTGTATGTTGAGGTTTTTCCACTATTCCATTTCTCCAACACTCCATTATTCCAAGCCAGGTTATTTATCTCGAAAATATAACATAAAAGTAATTATATGCTTACACTCAGCATGATAGTAAAGAATGAAGAAAAATATCTTGCAGATTGCCTGGCTTCGGTAAAGGATGTCGTGGATGAAATTATTTTAGTCGATACCGGTTCTACAGATAAAACTATAGAAATTGCTAAAGATTACGACGCAAAGATATTTTGCTTTAATTGGGTAAATGATTTTTCAGCAGCTCGAAATTATGCACTAGATAATTCTACCGGAGATTGGATTTTATATTTGGACGCCGACGAAAGAATGTCACCCGATTCAAAAGCTGAATTAAGACGCTTAACTAAAGAAATTAAAAAGGAAGCATATTTTTGTATAGTTGATAATATTGACGAAATCGGTCACCGTGCTGCCCTAATGGCTTATCCAAGGCTTTTCCCTAATAGAAAAGAATTAAGATTTGAAGGAGCAATTCATGAGCAGATCGAACCTGCGCTTTTAAGAAATCATTACAAAATTAAAAATGCTAAGATTAAAATTATTCATCTTGGCTATAATGTTGAAAAAGATGAAATGGATTTAAAGGCGAAAAGGAATCTTGAAATTTTACAGACAGAATATAATCGGACCAGGTCCTCATATAATGCTTATCAGCTTGGTCAGACTTACGGTTTATTAAACAAACCGGAAGAGGCTGTGTTTTATTTTGAGGAATGTCTTAAAGATACTAACTTAAATAAAGATTTTATTTCGACTGCATACCGCTATATTGCTGTGGATTCGGCAAAGAAAAAGGATTACAAAAAAGCTATAGAATTAATAAATAAAAGCCTTGCAGCCGATACAGAGCAACCTTTGGCGCTATTAGCCGCTTCCTCAATTTATTCGCTTGCTAAGGATTTTGAAAAAGCTGATTCATATTGCCGGCAAGCTTATATAGTAAACAATCAATTAATATCTCAAAAAAAATATTCATCGCAGATACCGCTGTCAGATGACAAATCAATTTTATATCATGGACTTAGCATTGCAATTCAAGCGAGAGATAAGAATCTTTTCAACTATTATTCCGGTTTGATTAATAATTCAAAGACAATCAAAGGTCTAAACGACTTACAAAGTTTGTTTTCGGATTTGCTGAATAATAAAAAAATTAATGTTACGAATTTAGAAAAGTATGTCCGGGTAATAGACGATAGTAATATCAACGTATTGCTTAGCGTGCTTAAAGATTATCAAGACATTGAAAGCAAACTTAAATTACTTAAAAATATTCATCCGAAGTTTTCTGAAAATTTTACTTTTCTTAACAGCTATGGATTATTTTTATCCGAAGCAAAATTTACAGACGAGGCAGAATTAATATTTGAAAAATCTTATAAGCTAAATCCTTACGAAGTATCAACTATTTTTTATTTAATCTCATCTTATATTCAAAAAAACCAGAAGGGGAAAATTATCGATATAATAAAAGAAGCAGAAGAAAGATTTAAAGAACATCCGGAAATATCAAATCAGATAGAACGACTTAAAGCAAAACTTCATGATTTTATTTCAAACTAATTATTCATGATACATAACTCCACTACTGCATAACTCCAATATTCCAATACTCCAATACTCCAATATTCCACTACTCCATTATTCCGTCCTTCTAAAAGAATATTTCCGATACGATGATAGGGATTTCACTTTTCACTAAACTTTTCAAATTCTCTTCCGATAATATTGTTGAGGAAAAAATCCTCAAAATAAACAAACACCGGGAATGGAATCCCGGAAACAATAATTAAATATACACGGAGGTATATATGCCATTTCAAATCAACACAAACGTCAATGCGTTGTTAGCTTACAATTCGTTAGCCCAAACAACCGCAAACACATCTAAAGCTCAGTTGCAGCTTGCGACGGGTTTAAGGATCAATTCAGTAGCCGATGATACTTCAGGTTACAGAGTGGGAAAAGACTTGCAGGGAAAAATTGCAATTATGCAATCTGCTCAGAATAACGTCGGTTCTGCAAAAGATGTTTTATCTACCGCAGAATCAGCTCTTTCAAGTATCAATGATCTTCTTATCCAGATTCAAGGAAAAGTTACGGATGCAAACGATCCTACCAAAAATCTTACTTCGCTTGCTAATGATATCAAAGCTCTGGGTAATGAAATCAGTTCAATCTTTACTAATACTCAGTTCAATAACACCAGTCTTCTCAGTGGTACCTCAGTACCTTCCGGTCAAAACTTTATTTTCCAAACTGGAGTCAGCGATACCTCTACAATTAATTTTGGAAATATGAGTACTCTTGATTTGACATCTCTGACGGGAGCATCCTCAAGTTCTATTACAGGTATGGCTTCTACGGTTACGAGCCTTCAGTCTGCTGTTCAAGATGCACTTGGAGGAATTGGTAACTGGACTCAAAGATTGAATGTTAAGAATGACTACTTGACCTCGGCTATCACAAATGCTACTTCTACAACAAGTCGTTTGTTCAATGCTGATATGGCTTCGGCTCAGTTAAATGCGACAAAAGGTCAGATTCAAGAACAGATCGGAACTACTCAGCTCTACAATATAAACACAGCTCCGCAAAGCCTTTTAGCGCTCTTTAGATAATTAAATTATCTTTCACTATCCCTCTTCCGCAAAACCGGAAGAGGGATCTTAATATCAATTAGATTTCCGGAATGAATAAAATGTACAACCAAACTCTAACAAAAAATAACCCGAACAGAATGAACCAATATTTGGTTAAAGAAGTTTTAGAAGCTACACCCGAACAATTACTGATTAAAGTCTACGATTTTGCTATCCTAAATTGCCAACGGAATAATCTGGAAAAGACAAATAAGGCTATTAAGGAATTGATCAATTTCCTCCGGTGGGATACAGAAGAGGGAAAGACGGTTAATACAGGATTATTCAGATTGTACGAATACTGTCAGGAAGAAATGAGAAAAAAGAATACCGAAATCGTCTTTAAAATCTTAACTGAATTAAGAGAAACCTGGTTAAAAGCGTTCAAAATGAAGTAGGAGTTTTTTATGAGCGGTATATTATCATCTTCGACTATAAGTTCTTTGGTACAGTCTTATGTTTCAAATCAAACAAATATTTCCATTACTCCGCTTCAAAATCAAGTACAGAATTATCAAAATATTGTTTCGTCATACGGAACATTAAGCACAAACCTTAGCGCACTAAATACAGAATTAGCTACTCTTCAAACATCTGATAGCTCTTCTGTTTTTGCTTCCAAGACAGCGACTTCTTCTAATTCGACATTTGTTAGTGCAACTGCCAGCGGGTCAGCTTCAATAGGTGTAGCAAGTATTAGGGTAAACCAACTTGCGCAAAATGATACTGCGATCTCACAAAATTTAACTTCGGCAACCGCAAATGCAATAACCGGAACACATCATTTTGTAATTAATGCCGGTGACGGAAACGGAGGGCAAACTAATAGCGATGTTTATGTTACTTTCGGAACATCAGAGACCAATCAAACTGTGATGCAGAAAATCGCGAATGCAATTAACTCAAATCAAGCAATTGTAACGTCCGCTTCAAAGTCTGCTACTGCTGCCTATTCAGGGGGCGCTGCGTCAATAGCAGTAAATCTTAATGGGACGACAACTACGCTTAATTTGAACAGCGGTGATACCACATACGATCAAGTTCTAAATGATATAGCATCTCAGATAAATTCGAATGTTTCAGGAGTTTCAGCAAAAGTGATAGCCGATCCTAATATTTCCGGAAATGAAATGCTACAGATGACGGTACAAAATAATTCAAATTACATTTCAATCTCTAACGCATCCGGTTATAATATCGTAGGCGATTTAGGTATTGCCGCTACCGAGGAGAAATCGGCTGCCGGCACTATGACCGGCTCGGTATTTACCCCTTCTTCGGGTCAATCTCAGTTGTCTTTGACTGCTGCACAAACAGGGCTTGATTATAGAATAATGAACATGTCAGACGTGTCGGGGAGTACTGCTCTTAATTCTGTCGGGCTAAACTTAGGAACAAGCAGACCTGTATTTAGCCAGTCAACGTCGCCGAATACAGCAGGATTTATTTATGCCGATACTACACTTGCTAATAATTTACTCAATTCAAAATTTGTTTATAACGGGATAAGTTTACAGAATGATTCAAACAAAGTAAGCAATTTGGTATCAGGAGTGACTTATAATCTAAATTCGGTAATGCAGTCAACTGATACGACCGTTAATGTTTCAGTCGGTACTGATGTAAAGACTATTCAAACTGAAATTCAAAATTTTATTACCAAATTTAATACAGCTTATACTTACGTAAAATCAAACAGCACGCCCGGCACTACAAACCGGGGTGTATTTATGGGTGATGCCAATGGTTATACAATCCTAAATGGGTTAGGCTCAATTGGTTATTCTGCGGTCAGCGGTCTTCCTGCCGGAAACTTAAATTATTTAACACAGATCGGTATTTCCTTTGATCCGACTAATGGACTTAGTGTTTCAAATTCTACAGAACTTCAGCAAGCAATAGCTAATAATCCGAGCCAGGTTGAAGCTATGTTTAATTCTACAAACGGGATTGCCAATTCCCTGTCAAAATTTATTTCTCCTTATCTCGGTGCTGGAGGTTATTTAGCTTTGACTCAGAATTCTTATAATAATAATATTTCTTATCTTAATAATAGAATTACATCTGCGCAGACTACGATAAATACAGAGGCGAATAATTTAACAAACCAATACCAGCAAATGCAGGCGCAATTAGTCACACTAACAAATATGCAATCTTATTTTAGTAGTACAGGACAGTTCTTCTAAAATATGGAAAAGCTTCAAAACGACATAAATAATATAAAGTTCTTGTTAAATGAGGTTTTACAGGTCATTAATTCTGTTGATGACAAGAATTTTGACAACAATCTCATCAAAGCCAAGCATGGTATGGAAAAAATGGTTGAATTAAAGCTAAGTCTAAAAAAGACCTATCCATACGAAGAATTAAAGAAATATGATCTGGAGCTGGTTGAAATCACTAAACAAATTCAGGATTCCTTCGATAATCTATTTACGAGGAAAAAGAATCAGTTTGCAGAACTTGGTAAACAAATTGCTGCATTACGGAATAAGTCAAAATTAGTTAATTATTATAGGTAAGAAAATGGATATTAAATCTGTATCAAACGCCGCTTATTTTCCCAAAGATTTACCGGGAAATACCAAAAAGACGCAAGAAAGCGCTAATAATAAAAGTAAAGATCAATTAGTACTTTCTCCAGAAGCTCAAAATTTACAAAAATCTCAGACTCAGAATAAAAATCTTGAAGAGATAAAGGAAAAGATCAATAATAAATCTTATGATTCAGACGATGTGATAAATAAAGTAGCAGATAAAGTTCTGCAGGATATTAAAAAGAAATAGAAAAATTTGAATAGGGGAAATTAACATTTCAATTAAAGGCATGTTTGCTCTAAAACCGTTTGCTTATAATGTAGCAAATTTTTAATATAACGGCGCAGATTAATTAAATATTTATATGTGCAGACTTAATTGGTTATCATGCCTCAATTCGAAGATAGTATTCAGGATAACAAGCTCCAGATTTTAGGTAAATTAACAGCAAGTTTACTTCACGAAATCCGTAATCCGCTTTCGGCAATTAAAATGAATCTTGATTATTTAGATATGATCGAGACGGAATTGCCTGCCGAAGCGATTGAATCGGTTCTTGTATGCAATAATGCTTTATCCCGAATCCAATACTTAATGGATAATGTGCTTACATTTACGAAGAAAAATTTTAGCGGCGCAAAAAATTGTTCGATAAATGAGATAACAAATAACGCCTTTGAAATTATGTTCCCGTCTGCCTTGAAAAAAAACATAAAATTATTAGTTTCCCTGGAAGATCAGATCCCCCAAGGCTTTTATGATAGAGGAAAGCTGCTTCAAGTTTTTCTAAACCTTATTACAAACGCAATTGAATCCTGTGAAAATGGAGGTGAGATTGTGATTAAAACATATAGACAAAATTCGGATTATGTTATTTGGGAAATCTCGGATACAGGTGTTGGAATTAACGAAGACGATAAAGACAAAATTTTTCAGGATTTTTATACTAACAAAGAAAAAGGTACCGGGTTGGGGTTAAGCGTTTGCAAAATGCTGCTACAAGAGTATCAGGCTGACTTATATTTTGAAAGCACACAAGGAGTGGGCACAAAATTCTTTATTAAATTCAATCCTAACTTGATGCAAAATCATGATGAAATTTAAAATACTTATTATTGACGACGATGATTTAGTTTGTATTTCATTAAAAAAATTGCTCCAAAAGCTTGGTTACGAGGTTGAAGTATGTTTAGACGGGGATGAAGCTTTTAATAAAGTAGAAGAATTCCAGCCCGATATTATCCTTTTAGATATTTATCTTACCACACAAAACGGACTAAATATTCTTAAGCAATTTCGGAAAAAATATTTCAATATCCCTGTTATAATGATTACTGGCTATTCGGATGTTAAGATTGCCGTTACTGCTATTAAGTCCGGAGCCTATGATTTTCTCTTAAAACCGATTGACATTGAACAGCTTCAATTAGTTCTTAAGAAAGCTTTGGATGGTTTAATGCTTAAAGCCGAGGTTGAGAAGCTGCATCAAATAATTCAAAGCGATGAATTAACTAAAGATTTTTTTGGCAAGGGGACCAAGATTCGCCGGCTTATAAATTCGGTAGAAAAGCTTGCTCAAAGTTCGGATACGACAATTTTATTGGAAGGGGAAAGCGGAACTGGGAAAGAAGTTTTTGCAAAATTTATCCATCAAAATAGTCCCAGAAAAAATGGACCGTTTATTCAAATAAACTGTTCCGCTATACCAAAGGAGTTGGCTGAAAGCGAATTGTTCGGGCATGAGAAGGGCGCTTTTACCGGTGCAGCGCAAAAAACTAAGCTTGGAAAATTTGAACTTGCAAACGAAGGCACAATTTTGCTCGATGAAATCGGAGAGCTTTCGTTGGACCTTCAGGTAAAGCTTCTGCGCGTTTTGCAGGAAAAGAAATTTTACCGTTTAGGCGGTGAAAAAGAAATTTCTGTTAACGTAAAAGTTATTGCCGCCACAAATAGAAATCTTGAAGTAGAAGTTGAAAAAGGAAATTTCAGAACGGATTTATTTTATAGGCTTAACGTTGCAAGAGTTTTTATTCCTCCTTTAAGAGAAAGGAAAGAGGACATCCCGCTGCTTGTCTATACTTTTATTGATGAGTTTGCAAACAAATTCGACAAGAAAATTAAAGATGTTGATGCTTCCGCTTTGAGATTATTGGAATCTTATCCATGGAAAGGTAACGTTCGTGAATTGAGGAATGTAATTGAGCGTGCCGTTCTTTTAATTGAAGAAGATGAGCTGAAAGAATATCACTTAAATTCTTTATTAAGCTCCAACGCTGTACAAAAGGAAGAAGAGAATAAATTCGTTCTCCAAATTCCCGCAAAAGGAGTAGCTATAGATTTAGTGCTTAAAACTTTGATACAAAAAACCCTTAAAATTACAAACGGAAATCAAGTTAAAGCAGCTAAAGTCCTTGGACTTTCAAGATCGAAATTAAGATACCGAATGGAACAGCTTGGCATTGAGGTAACAAAAAGTATTAAATGATTTTTAAGGAATTTGAAGTGTAAAAGTAAATGATGTGCCTTCATCGACTTTGCTCTTAACCCAAATTTTTCCTCCCTGCATTTCGACCAATTCTTTGCATATAATTAATCCTAATCCGGTACCGCTTTCTTTTTCTGTTCCTAATGTTGAATGCTGAGAATCAATTCTAAATAAATCCGGTAAAATATCCTCCGGAATGCCGATGCCGTTATCCGTCACTGTTAATTCCGCAAAGCCATTATTTACTTCAGAAATAATTTTTATTTCACCTCCGGACTTTGTAAACTTTATTGCATTTGATATTAGATTTTGAAGAACAGAATTAAAGGCGGTTGTATCGGCAAGGACTTCAATAGTTTTGTCGACTTCATTAACTATTCGTAATCCTTTAGTATTTGCGTTTGGCTGAAGCAAATTAATATTGTACTGTACATCGTAGTATAAATCAATTTGAGCAAGTTTTACTTCAATTTTACCACGCTGGATTCTTGACCATTGAAGAAGATTTTCAATTAAGTTGAATAGACTTTTGGCAGAATGATTAATATTGCTTAAAAATTCCTTTAGCTCATCGACTGTAAGTTCATCAAACTCTTCAGTTGCTATAGTTGTTAGCCCTAATAATCCCTGGAATGGACTTCGCAGATCGTGAGAGATAATCGAAAAGAACCTGTCTTTGCTTGCATTGGACTCTTCAAGTTCCTTAGAATATTTTTTTATTACCTCCTCCGCCTCTTTCCTTTCGGTAATATCTTTAATGACTAATTGAACTGCGTTATCATTTTGAAAAACAATAGGATTTGGTAAAACCGTTACATCGATAATAACTCCGTCCAAACGTCTAAGCTTAAGCTCATGAAATAAAAATTTTGAACTATTACTATCTGAATTTTGATTTAAAATGTTTAACGATTTGGGGAGCATCAAATCGCTGATATCTTTATTTATCAGATCAAAAATATTTGAAGCTTTACACAAATTGACGCAAGCTTCGTTCGCAAAAGCAATTTTTCCGTCGCTATGAATTATTACCGCATCTGGAGATAACTCCATAAATTGTCGGAGCCTTTTTCCCGATTCAAATAAAGATTCTTCTATTATTTTTGCTTTGCGCGTCATGTCCATATTTTTGATAGCCAATGCAATATCAAAGGCTATACTTTTAATTAATAAACTTTCCTCTTCTACTAAATTACGCTGTTTTAGGATTAATGCAATAGCCCCATATACCCGCCCCTCTGATTCAAGCCTAACACTTAAAACTTTTTCATCCTTGCCAAGAAACGGAAGAACCGGTTGAGAGAATGATTCTATTATTCCATTCTGAAGGATGGTTTTTCTAAGCCATCCAGGGAGCTCAACTTTTTGAAGCGTTCCAATAATAGCGTTGAACTTTTCTCCAATTCCTTCTTCAATTGTCTCCGTTATATTATTTAGTTCGTCAAAAAGGATGATCCATGCCCCATTAAATTCTTTAGTAACTATAAAGCTTTTACATACTGCTCTTAAAAATTTATCCAGATCATTTTCACGATTTATTAACTGATTTATCTTTCTTGCAATTTTTAATAGAATATTTATCTTAAAATTTCTTTTTTCCATTTGGCTTTTATTTAAAGCGATTTCTATTAAAGCAAATAATTCCTTTTCTTCGTAAGGTTTAAGGATGTAACCGAATGGCTGAGAAAGTTTTGCTGAGTCTATAAAACTGCTGTTAACAAAACCGGTAAGAAATATTATGGGTATTTGGAATTTTGACCAGATGTAATTTGCCGCTTCAGTACCCATCATTTCGCTGCTTAAGATAATATCCATCAGCACTAAATCCACATTACCGGATTTAACTGCGTTAATAGCATCCTCTCCGGTAGCTACGATTGAGGCTGTCTCATAACCTAACTCTTCAATTGAATTTTCCAGAGATTCAGCTATGCCGGGTTCATCTTCCACAATTAAAATTTTTGATTTGCCCATTTATTTTTTTGTAAAAAAACCTTATAGTATTATTTATAAAGATTTTTAGTTTTAATTAACCGATGTTACGCAACTTTTCTCTAACCATATGTCAGATCCATCTGATATTATCGAAATGTTTTATAAATACTTTATCCATATAAGGGTTAAACAAGTGAAAAAATTTTCATATACTAAATATGAAACTTTAAGAAACTATAGGGCACTTCTAAAAACTATCTTTTGCAATAATTTAACGCAGAGAACGCAAAGAATACGCAACGTTCGCAGAGAATATTGAAGTTTTTAGAAGTGCCCTATAGTTGTACAAATTTAGTAGCCGTAACTAAAATAATATAGATTTTTTTCGATAATTACCAAAAGATGTTTTATTGTATATCACAATATGATAATCTAATTTCCAAAAATTAGGAGCGGAAAATGACAAGTCTTGAAAATTTAAAGAAAGAATCTTCGGAATTACTTCAATTAGTAAGTTTTATGATTCAGGATGAAGAATTTGCCATCGATATTTTGTTTGTTCAGGAAATAAATCGAATGCTGCAAATAACAAAAGTGCCCAATGCGCCGGCTTTTGTAAGCGGGGTTGTAAATCTCCGGGGGCGAGTTATCCCGGTAATAGATTTAAGAACAAAACTTGGTATGGAAGTTAAAAAGCATGATAAAAATACAAGAATTGTCGTTGTCGAGGTAAAAGAAAAAACCGTAGGTTTTATAGTTGATGCAGTGAAAGAAGTTCTTAGAATACCAGCCAGCATAACAGAACCCCCACCGGAATTGGTCACCGGTATTAACTCCGAATTTATTATGGCGGTAGGTAAACTTGAAGATAGATTAATTACCCTGATAGACATTGAAAAAATATTATCTAATAGCGAAGCAAAGTCTTTGAGCGAAGTTGCATAGTCAAAATTTTAATTTTAAGAGCAAGGAATAAAAAATGAGTTGGTTTGATAATTTAAGAATGAAAAGTAAGATTATTATGATTTTTTCTGTGCCTCTGATTGTACAGGTTATAATTGGCACAACAGGAATAATGCATTCTAATGGCATTCAAAGTGAACAATGGTCTTTTTATTACTTCGTCTGGGAAATAGTTTCGGCTGTTTCTATTTCTTTAATTATGGGACTTCTACTGTATCATACGACTAATAAGCCGTTTATTAAAGTTCTCAAAACCATAAATGAAATTGAGAAGGGACATTTTGCCCCCAGATTAAATTTTTCACGAAAAGATGAAATAGGTTTAGTCGCTGACTCACTTGACCATTTTGCAGAGAATTTGCAAAAAAATATTGTCGGCAGTATGCGAAAGATTTCCGAAGGGGATTTTAGGATTATAATTACTCCTCAAGATGAAAAGGATGAAATTTCACCAACGCTCAATAAAATAGCGACTACTCTGAATAATTTAAAGAGCGAAACCGATTTGTTTACCAGGGCATATTCCGAAGGCAAGACTGATTTTGCAGGAAATACCGACAAGTTTACCGGTGGATATAAAGAAATTGTTGAGGGAATAAATAAAACCGTAAATGAAATAGTCTCGGTTGTAAAAATCGGCTACATCACAATGCAAAAGCTTACCGAGGGAGATTTAACGGCGAGAATGGATAACGACTTAAAGGGGAATTATAAGCGATATAAAGATTATATAAATAATCTGGGAGGGTCATTGCATAACGTAGTAGCAGAAGTCGCTGCAGCTATAGCTTCAACGGAGAATGCCTCAAACGAAATATCGTCAAGCGTTGAAGAAATGGCGGCAGGCGCAGAAGAACAATCTCAACAAATATCTGAAGTTGCGAGCGCGGTAGAAGAAATGACACGAACAATTTTGGATAACACGCATAGCGCAACTCGTGCAGCGGAAACCGCTAAAGAATCCGGAATAAAAGCCAAGCAGGGAGGCGAGGTTGTTAAAGAAACAGTTGCGGGAATGATTAAAATTGCAGATGTAGTAAATAAATCAGCAGCAACTGTTGCAGCGCTTGGTAAGAGCAGCGATCAGATTGGTGAAATTGTCCAGGTGATTGATGATATTGCAGATCAAACAAATCTTCTTGCACTTAATGCAGCCATTGAAGCAGCCCGCGCCGGCGATCAAGGGCGGGGCTTTGCTGTTGTTGCCGATGAAGTTAGGAAATTAGCCGAGCGTACTACAAAAGCTACTAAAGAAATTGAAACGATGATTAAAAAAATTCAGAAAGATACCAACGATGCTGTGGTCTCAATGAAACAAGGCACAAAAGAAGTAGATAAAGGAAGAGAATTAGCAGGCAAAGCCGGAGAAGTTTTGGGTGATATAATTAAAGGCGCAGAACAAACGTCCGATATAGTTGCTCAGGTAGCTGCTGCCAGTGAAGAACAATCCTCTGCTGCAGAACAAATTAGCAAAAACATCGATGCAATAAGTACAGTAACTCAACAAAGCGCACAGGGCATTCAGCAAATTGCTCAATCATCTGAAAATCTAATCAAGCTGACACAAAATTTAGAAAATATTGTAAAGAAATTTCATCTTAATAATTCTCCCGGCAAAACCCTTTCCGGCATTAATATTAATCAAGATGGGAAATTAAATCCTTATAAAGTTACTTCACCTCATAGCGGGAACGGAAATGGTCACGGTAAATTATTTGGCGGTAAGGCATAAATATTTTTGAAAAATTTTCGATAATACAAATGGAAAAATACATACAAGGAACCATTATGAAAAAAAATATTCTATTAATTATCCTTTTCGCCGCTTTTACAACAATATTACTCTCAAATAATGCTAACGCACAACAAGATCCATACTTACCCTTTGCCCAAGTAATGCCTCAACCGGTTGGCGGAATCGCTTCAATATATAAACATATTGAATATCCTGAAATGGCAAAAAAAGCTGGGGTTGAAGGAAAAGTATACCTATTAATCTATATCGATGAAAATGGGAAGGTAAATGACGTTAAAGTCTTAAAGGGAATAGGTGGCGGTTGCGATGAAGCGGCTGTTAACGGAGTAAAAGAAATAAAGTTTATTCCCGGTAAACAAAACGGTGTACCCGTGAAAGTGAAGCTTTCATTACCGGTAACTTTTAAGCTTAATTAAAAACATATAATGAATTAATATTTAGGTGATTAAAGTGAATTGGTTTTCAAATATAAAATTTGTCAGGAAAATACAGGGCGGTTTCGCCTCGTTAGCTTTAATTTCAACAATTATTGCGGTCATCGGATTATTTCAACTTAATAGTATGGTACACGTCAAGAATCAAATATTCGAAGATTATGTTGCCCCTGAATCACAGATAAATAAAATATATTCCGATTTCCAAAGTACTCAATTTTTAATGATGCAGATGTCTATGCCTGCATTTGCATCCAAATTTAATGATAACGCTACAGAATATAATAATCTTAAAGCTTCGGTTGACTTAGATATAGATTCCCTTTTAAAGAGTAATCTGAACGCTGACATTAAGAAGGAATTAACTGATGTGAAAAATATTTGGGGGGATTATAAAAGCACTGTTGCTGATGCAATCCTTAGTGCTTCCGCTACTCAGGCATACGACATGGCTGCAGATATTTCCACGTCTTCGGGTGAAGCAGTAGGAGCTAAACTGCAGAAAAAATTTCAAGAAGTAAGGCATGTACTTTCTCAAAAAGCTCAATATATTAGCCAATCTGCAAGCAGCAGCGAAAATTATTCCATCATTATCACAATTATAGGAATGGGAATTGGCGGAATAGTCTTACTAACCGGTGTGTTTCTTTTAGCGCCAGCTATTACAAAGCCGATTGAAAAAATGAGGGATGTTGTTAGAGAATTTGCACTTGGAAATTATGATAACAAGATCGAACAGAATTCAAAAGATGAAATGGGCGAGCTGGCGGAATCCTTAAAGTCTTTGCAAGGCGCTCAAATTGAAAAAATTCATGCTGCAGAAAGAATTGCTTCGGGTCAAATCACCAAGGTGACGCTAGCATCCGAAAAAGATTCTCTTGCAATTGCTTTTAACAAAGAAGTTGAAGCAATAGGATCTCTTCTTTTGGAAGCTGATATGCTGATTAAAGCAAATGAAGAAGGAAACTTAGCTTTGCGGGGTAATTCCTCGAAGTTTGAAGGCGAATGGGGCAAACTGATTGAAGGTATAAATTCAATACTTGATGCAATTGTTGCCCCGCTAAATGAATCAGCAGACGTGCTGAAGATAATGGCTAATGGTAATTTTACCGTAAGAGTAAAAGGTAATTATAAGGGAGATCATCAATTAATTAAAGATAATATTAACACCGTTAACGAATCGCTTTCTCAAGCGCTGCAAAAAGTTAGCGAATCAATATTAGCTACTGCAAGCGCTTCAAATCAAATATCCGCAAGTGTAGAAGAGATGGCTGCCGGAGCCGGAGAGCAAACCCATCAAACTACAGAAGTAGCACAAGCTATTGAACAAATGACCAGGACAATTATAGATAATACTAAAAATGCTTCTATAGCAGCCGATACAGCTAAAAGTTCGGGAGACAAAGCATTCAAGGGTGGTGCTGTAGTAGAGGATACAATTCAAGGTATGATGAGGATTGCAGCTGTGGTAGAAAAATCATCAGTGACAGTTGAAGCCCTTGGTAAAAGCAGCGATGAAATAGGAGAAATAATTCAGGTTATTGACGATATTGCCGATCAAACAAATTTACTTGCCCTTAACGCTGCAATTGAGGCTGCACGAGCTGGTGAACAAGGACGCGGGTTTGCTGTGGTTGCCGATGAAGTGAGAAAGTTAGCAGAGCGAACCACTAAAGCCACAAAAGAAATTGCAGGTATGATAAAGCAAATTCAGAAGGACACCGTGGAAGCAGTAGATTCTATGAAACAGGGAAAACATGAAGTTGAAAATGGAAAAGAAATGGCAAATAAAGCAGGCGAAGTTTTAAGGGAAATTATTGCGGAGGCTCAAAAGGTTTCTGATGTTGCAGCATTGGTTGCTGCTGCAAGCGAAGAGCAATCAGCATCAGCCGAAGAAATAAGTAAGAATGTTGAGTCGATAAGCAATGTTACTCAAGAAAGCGCTGCCGGATCGCAACAAATTGCGAAGTCTGCAGAGGATTTAAGCAATCTAACGCATAATCTTGAAAATTTAATGAGTCACTTTAAGATTTCTGAAAATCCTAAACTACCATCAAGAAGTGAAAAGGTGTATGAATTTCAAAATTCATAGCGCGGCAAACCGCAATGTTGAATTATGAATGTTGAACCTTGCCTACCGGCAGGCAGGTTTTGAATGAAACGAGATGAAATTATCATAAAAATATCTTGACACGAAAACTTAACGACAATATTCTAATATCAAAGTTCCTAATAAATTATTGCTCAACCAGATAAAAACGGAAAGAAAAAATATGGCACTTCTAAATTGGTCTGATGAATACAGTGTAAAGATTAAAAGTATAGATCAACAACATTCAAAATTGGTAGACCTTATAAATCAGCTTCATGAATAGCAAAGGCGTTGCTTGATATATTTTTGGTGAACATTTTTCAACTGGCTAATATTACGCATTCATCGGAATTACATGTTAGTGTTTCTCAATGCAAAGGGCATTTTTTTACGGCACTAATTTTGTCATTTTAAAAAAGATTTAAATTCAGGGATAATTTTTTTAGACAGGTTTTGGCAAACTTAATTATTTTGAAATTTTCTTGGAAGCTTTTATAAATGGTCCGAATTGAAAATTCGCATCTCAGCAAGATAAGTCAATTAAAATCGGATGATCCTTCTGTAAGAAGTATGGCGGTGGAAGCTTTAATTAATGAAAGTTTAACCGACGAAATTGCGGAAATTGTTTGTTTGCTCGTAGAGGATCCGGACAAAGGTGTGCGTAATTCCGTCGATTTAATGCTTGCACTTAATTCTAGCCCTCAAATACCATACAACCTGGTAAAACACATTTCATCTACGAATATTTCAACCCGGAATTTAGCCGGTGAAATTCTACTTAAAATCGGTACCGGTGCTATAAATGCCATGGTAGAATATCTTAAAATTGTAAACAATGACGACAAAAAATTTATTGTGGACATTCTTGGTCTAATTGGCGACGAGAAAGCTGCCCCGGATATCTTGAATCTTTTAAACAACAACAACAACGATAATGTTGTCATGGCATGTATCGAGGCTCTCGGAAATCTTCATCATGCCGAAGCCATAGATGTCATAATCCAGATTTATGAAAAAAATGAATTATACAAACCGACTATAATTGAGGCGATTGGGAGAATAGGAACTCCTAAAGCTTTGGATTTCATCTTTTTAAAATATAATGAGGAAGACGATCTTACCAAATTTTCAATGATCGAAAGCTTAGGGCTTGTGGGTAATGAAGAAGCATTTTTCTTCCTTTTGTCGGAATTAAACGAGATTGAGGGACCCCTTATTTGGCCAACTGTAGAATCAATCTTTTTGTTGAAAGAAAAATTCAACCTAAATGTCCCTTACGACGAAAGAATGAAAAACATGGTTTTAAAAACTTCGGAAGAAGCTCCGGCTAAATATAAAAAACCTGCCGCTAATTTGCTTACTGCCTTTGATGGAGATGAAACATTTGCTGCATGTTTAAGAATATTTGGTGATGATTTTGAAACCGATGAGATAATAAAACCAAAAATTTTCAAAGAAGCACAAACTTTTTTTGATATAGTACCTTCAATAATAAATCAATCCCCCCCCAACTTAAAAAACCTTCTTGGACTTACACTGGAATTAGTTTCTATGGATGTTGAAAGAGTAAAAGAAAATCTGTCAAATATTCAAATTAGAAATTTGACTGACTCGTTTACAAGATGCCTTGATAACCCGGATGAAGAAATTAGAAAATCCGCAACCGAAAATCTTTTTGCATTTGACCAAAGTACCGCAGTGCTATTTTTAGATAAGATTTTAGAAGATGATAATATTTGGAATAAATTGTGGTTGCTTGAAATTCTTGGGGGTATCAATAGTCCCGAAACTGAACATGCAATATCAGAGTTGGCAAATGATAAAGAGGAGATGGTTAGTGAGCGGGCTAAAATTATTCAATCTCAAAAATCCGTTGTTTAGTTCATGATGAAATGAAAAAATAAAATATGACTTTTTTAACTAATACTATAACAAAACAAGAAAATTCGTTTCAAAATAAGCAGAAAGTTGTTCCGGTATTTTCTGATTTAGCATTTGAAAATTTCAGAAAATATATATACGACAACTGCGGAATATATTTTCAGGACAATAAAAAATATTTGCTTGAAAGCCGTCTTCAAAAAAGAATAAGCTATCTTAAAATGGAATCGTATGATGAATATTTGAATTTTCTGAGAACACATCCCGGCAGCAGTAATGAAAAAAAATATTTATACGAAGCTATTACTATTAACGAAACATTCTTTTTTAGAAACCAACCACAGTTAGACGCTATTGCTTCAACTGTTCTGCCGGCTATGATTGCCTATAAAAGAAAAACCGGAAAACCTAAGATAAGAATTTGGAGCGCAGCATCTTCTAGCGGCGAAGAAGCCTATTCGATTGGAATAATTATTACCGATTTAATTAAACCTAAATTCCCCGATGTAGAATTTGAAATTGTAGGCACCGACATTAACCATGCTGTCATCGATACTGCGAAAGAAGGAAAATTTAAAGTATATTCTATCCGCAATACTCCTGTTTATTATCTTAAAAAATATTTCATTGCGGATGGAAACAATTTTGAAGTTAAACCAGAAATAAAAAAAATGGTTTCATTTAAAATTGCAAATTTGTTTGACGATTTGACCATGAAAACTATGGGCGGTTTCGATATTATTTTTTGTGCCAATGTCCTTATTTATTTTGACATGAAATCTAAAATAAGAGTAGTATCTAATTTGTATAACTCGCTAAACAAAGGTGGTTATTTTTTTATAGGCTATGCCGAAACATTGCATATGATCTCAAAAGCGTTTGCATTAGTTAGCTTTCCAAAGACTATCGGGTATAAGAAGGAGTAAAAAGTAACTATGAAAAAAGTAATTCTTGTAGCCGACGATTCGCCGTCTATTAGAAAATTTGTCTCGTTCGCTTTAGCTATGAAGGGATTTGAGATAATTTCTGTCTCCGACGGTATGGAAGCACTTGAAAAATTACCTACTAAAAAAGTTAACCTGGTAATTACCGATCTAAATATGCCGAACCTTGATGGTTTTGAATTAATAAAGGCAATAAGAAACAATGAAGAGATGAAAAACATTCCTATCATTATCCTTTCCTCTTTAGCAGGAAGCGATGAAATTCAAAAAGGAATGGAATTCGGCGCTAACTCCTATTTAATTAAACCGTTCGACCCTAAAAGGGTTGTGTATGAAGTTTCAAAATATTTAAACTGAGGATTTTACGATGGACTTAAAATTTCTTGTGGTGGATGATTCTGTAACAATGCGCAGGATTGTCATAAACTCTTTACGCAGTCTTGGGTATAGTAATTTTGTAGAAGCATGCGACGGTAAAGATGCGCTTGATAAATTAAGCGTTGATGATGGGATAAATTTTGTTATTACCGACTGGAATATGCCGGTACTTTCAGGCTTGGAGCTTGTTAGAAGCATTCGTGGAGATGAAAAATATTCCAAGTTGGCTATTCTTATGGTAACTACACGCGGTGTTAAAGAAGATATTATCGAGGCTCTTCAGGCAAAGGTAAATAATTATGTTGTTAAACCATTTACGCCGCAAATATTAAAAGAAAAAATCGATCAAATAATAACCGCATTTTAAGGATTCTTTATGAAAAAAGTAAACAATATGTCTGATCTTTTTGAAAGACTAAACGACTTAAAAGTTGTGTTTTTTTACGGACAAAAATTTATTCCTATTATCCAGAGTATTATTGATTTTATGAGCGAAACTGTCCCATTGCTTGAAGATATTAATACTTCAATTTCTGACAGCACAAATAAAATTCCTAAAGCTAAAGATCAGATCGATAATGTTACAAATGCTACTGAGTTAGCAACTACTGAAATCTTAGATACCGTAGATTTAATTTCAGCCGAGATTGAAAAAATCGAAAACGAATTGAAAACAATTCAAACGAAAGAAGAAGAAAGAAAAATGGTCTGGGAGCAAATTAAGGCAGTTCTTAACCAAAATTCTAATTCTGCCGGATTAATCGAAAGGTATGAAACTATTGAAAGCATATCTATAATAATCCCGAGACTTCTTATAGTGTTTAGTAAAACAAAAAATGATGTTAACAATATTGCGCTTTCATTACAGGTGCAGGACATTACATCGCAACAATTAGCTTCTGTCAATCATTTAATTGAATCTGTCAGGCAAAGACTTGCCTCTTTGGTAATGCATCTCGACGAATCAGATATAAAAGATATTGAATCAATTCAGACGATAATTCCGGATACCGCTGCTTTTAATCCTGATGCAATATATACAAAATCAAGAGAGAAACAGGAGGCAGCGGATATCTTGGTAAACAATAGGTTAAATAAAACATCACAAGATGAAATAGATAAATTGTTTTCATAACTATGAGCCAAAGTAATAAATATTCGATGCTGCAAGATCCTGAAATGAAGGAAATTGTGGATAGCTTTATCATTGAATCGAAAGAAATTCTTGAAAAATTAGATCTTAATTTAATTGAACTTGAAAATAAACCGAATGACAGTAATCTCCTTAATGATGTATTTAGATCATTCCATACAATTAAAGGCACTTCAGGCTTCCTTGGCTTAGATAGGCTTACACAAGTGACACATCGCTGTGAAGATATTCTTAACAAGCTGCGAAAAGGAGAAGCAGTTCTTACGAAAGAATTAATGGATGGGATTCTTGTTGCCTTTGATAAAATAAAGGAGCTCCTGGCTGCTATCGAAACCAACTTTAATGAAGAAGTCCAGATTGAAGAAACCGTAGAGTTGCTGACATTTTTGTTAGATAAGATTGAAAACAAAAATGACGAAGCTACTTCACCTAAAGATAAAAATCAAATTGTAAATGTACCTGATATAAAAGAAAGTTTAATAACAGAACCGTCGTCTGTCAAGCCTATAATAGCTAAAGAACCAGCATCTGTTACGGCTGCAAAGAAAGTCGATAATACAATAAGAGTTGACGTTGAAAGGTTAGATGAACTTCTAAATATTGCATCGGAATTAGTGCTGGGTAGAAACCGGCTGGCTCAGGTAAATTCAGAGGTTTCCCTTGAGTATGAGGGGACAAAAATGTCAAGAGACCTTGCTGATGCCACAAAACAGATTGACTTGATGACTAACGAACTTCAGTTAGTTGTTATGAAAACCAGGATGGTAAAAATCGGAAAGGTTTTCAACCGTTTTCCGCGAGTAGTAAGAGATCTGGCAAAAGAAACCGAAAAAGAAGTCAATCTAATTATAAAAGGCGAGGACACAGAATTAGACAAAACTTTGATAGAAGAAATAAATGATCCGCTTGTACATCTAATTAGGAACTCACTCGATCACGGGATTGAATCACCTGAAAGAAGAAAGACAATCGGTAAGAATCCCGTTGGTACAGTCATTTTGTCTGCTGAACAAGAAGGCAATCAAATAATTATTACAATTGAAGACGATGGCAAAGGTATCGATCCCGATTTTATAAAAGAAAAAGCGATTCAAAAAGGATTGATTACAAAAGAGAAAGCAAAGGAATTAACCAGGCAAGAAGCCTATAATCTAATATTTATGCCGGGTTTTTCTACAGCTGAAATTGTAACTAATGTCTCAGGCAGAGGTGTTGGAATGGATGTGGTTAAAACCAACGTAACAAAACTGCGCGGAATAATCAGCATAGAGTCGGTCGTTGATAAAGGAACAAAAATTATTGTTAAGCTTCCGCTTACTTTAGCTATAATTCCGGGAATGGTTGTAAAAGTAAATTCTGAAACTGTGGTAATACCGCTTAATTCTGTAATTGAAGTTTTAAGAGTTCATACGGAAGATATTTATTCTGTTAATCAACATGATGTGATTAGAAGAAGAGATGACGTAATTCCTCTGGTTGCCATTGACACACTGCTCTATAATGATTGTATAGACAATAGTGACAGAATATGGCAATACATAGTTGTTGTTGGTTTAGCCGAAAGGGTGTTCGGAATTAAAGTAGACGAGCTTTGCGGACAGAAGGAAGTCGTAATTAAATCTTTAGGCAGTTATTTGGGAAACATCAACGGAATTGCCGGATCTACTATTATGGGGGACGGTACTGTTGTAATGATTGTTGATATCAACGAATTGATAAATAAAATTGCCAACTAGTAACTCAAATAATAAAATTAAAGCTGTCGTAGTAGATGATTCCGCTTTCATGCGTAAATCAATTACTATTATGCTAGAAAGCGATCCGGACATCAAGGTAATTGGGACAGCAAGAGACGGTGAAGAAGGTTACAACATTATTAAATCACTTAGACCTGATATTGTAACCCTGGATATTGAAATGCCCAAGATGGATGGTATAACAGCGTTAAAAAAAATAATGAAAGATTGTCCGACTTCCGTTCTAATGCTAAGTTCTCTTACAACGGAAGGTGCAGACATCACGATTAAAGCGCTAGAACTTGGTGCTGTAGATTTTATTCCGAAGGAATTATCTTTCATAAATGTAAATATTATAAAAATTAAAGAAGAGCTTATTGCTAAAATTAAAGAGATAGTTAAGCAAAGAGCAACTAGAGATAGATTAAACCGGATACAAAAATTAAATCAGTTTTCACCCCTGGCTCAAACTAAAAGTTTTTCTAAAGGTTCTTTGACTGCAATGACATATCAGGCAATCGGGATTGGTATTTCGACAGGCGGACCATTTTCACTTCAGAAAGTTATTCCCCAACTATCAAAAAAAATTCGATGCCCGATTTTTATTGTTCAACATATGCCGCCAAAGTTTACTAAATCTTTAGCGGATAGACTAAATGGACTTAGCGAATTGGAAGTTAAAGAAGCTGAAGATGGTGAAGTAGTTCACGGTGGCGTTATATATATGGCTCCCGGCGGACTACACATGACTCTTAATAAAACAATGTTAGGAAAAATTACCATAAAAATTTCAAATGAACCAGGTACTACATTGCACCGTCCTTCGGTTGACGTAATGTTAGATTCGGTATTAGATGTTTACGGAAAAAACACTCTTGGGATTATTATGACCGGCATGGGAAAAGACGGATTTGAAGGAATAAAAAAATTAAAAAGCTTAGGCGGCAATTGCATTGCTCAAGACGAAGGATCCTGTGTAGTTTACGGTATGCCCAAAGCCGTTGTGGATGCGGGCTTTGCAGATGTTGTTGCGCCGTTAGAAAAAATTTCTGAAATTATAAATAAGGCATTCTAAAATGAAAAGTGTTTTTGAAGAACCATTGTTTAGTGAATTTGACTTCGCACAAAACAGTCTTAAAGGACATTTAATAAAAAAATCTAACGCGGAATTTGTAGGAAAAACAAAAGTGAGCGTTGAAGAAGAGAACCATGAAGGGGTAAAAATTATTTTGAAGAAGGATGCAAACGATTCAATAAAAGAAATAAAATTTGTTTGTTCATGCGGACAAACCAAGTCAATCATTTTGGATTATTCTGAATAATAGTTTACAACTGCACGATTTTAGCCACAACATAAATATCAAATCCCTTCCAACCAACCAAAATAGCAACCATTTTACTGGCATCTAATTTGAACTTTCAATGCAGAAACAAAATTAGGTTAAAAAATGCCACTATCTACAATAAAATTACTTGAAGATTTTGCCGGTTATTGTGCCGTAAAGAATAAAGTGATTGCTCAGAACATTGCGAATGTCGGCACTGAAAACTATAAAAGGCAAGATGTGCTTTTTAAGGAAGTGCTTGATGAAAACACGAACTCACTTCTTAAAAAGTCTGATGGCAGTTACATTGAAAATAATAATGCCGATTCAATGCCTAAGTGTGAAATCGTTACGGACAACAGCCAGGATAAAGTTTCCGGAGTTAATAATGTCGACATTGATAAGGAGATGGCAGACTTGGCTGAGAACAATCTTAACTTCAGTTTTGCTGCCCAGAAAATTGGCGATTATTTCAAAAAAATTGACAGTGTAATTCAAGGAAATCCAGTATGAAAATTAATGGTACTTTCCCCGGTTTTGATATAAGCGCACAAGGTTTAAGCATTCAAAGAAAAAGAATGAACCTTATTGCTGAAAATATTGCTAATGCGGATGTAACCCGCACGGCGGATGGGCAACCATATAAAAGAAAATTTTTAGAAGTAGTTGCCAAACAAAATCCATATACAAATAGTTTGCCTTCGGAAGCTCCCACTCTAAGTCTAATTGTGAATAACGAGGCACAAATTTCAAATCCTGAAATTATTCAGAATGAAGTCGGTGCAGGTAACAGCGCGTTTAATTATAAAGAAATGACGGATCAAAAACTTGGAGATGTTGTGTATCAGCCCGATAGTCCTAATGCCGATGCCAAAGGTTATGTGCAGGAATCAAACGTTAATATTGTCACAGAAATGGTTGATATGATTTCCGCATCAAGAAGCTATGAAGCTAACTTGACGGCATTAAACACTTCCAAGCAAATGGTAAAAGATTCACTCGGGATTTAATTAGATGAAAATATCGACTAATATGATAGGAAATTATAATCCACAGGTTTATAGCGGTTCGGTTAAAAATTCAAAAGTTAACGAGTCCCAATTTAAATTAGAATCTAAGCCTGCAGATAAAAAAGCTGTAAACAATCTTTCGCCGGACGAGAAAAATTACTTTGTAAAGCTTTATCCGCAGAATAAAAGTGAAATTATAGATTATCATGCCTATGAAAAAAACGGAAAGATGTCCGGTGTAAAAATAGGTTCAATGTTTGACAAGCGAGGTTAATTATGCAAATCAGTTCCATACAAAACACAATACCTGAAATAATAAATTCAAATAAAGTTGAAAAATCAAAGGATGATAGTTTCGGAAATATCTTAACTGATTTTATCGGTCAGGTGAACAACAATCAATTAGATGCGGACAACATGACGCAAAAATTCGTTACGGGGGGAAATGTTGAAATCCAAGATGTAATGATAGCCGGAGAGAAAGCTAAAACAAGTCTAGATCTGCTAATGGAAATTCGAAATAAAGCAATCGATATGTACACTCAATTATCCCAAATACAAGTTTAAAAAATGAAAGACAATCCATTAAGTGCAATTTTAAATATTTTCAATAAACTTTCGTTTCAGCAAAAGATAGTTATTGGCGGAACCGTTGGTATCACGGCAGTTTTGTTAATCGTTCTATTATCATTTCTTAATCAGCCGAACTATTCGCCTTTATATACGAATCTTTCGCAAGACGATGCTTCAAAAGTTGTTGAGCAGTTAACGACCCAGAAAATTCAGTATGAAATTGAGGACAACGGAAAAACTATAGCTGTGCCTAAAAATGAAGTTTATAAAGTCAGACTGTCGTTAGCAGCGAAGGGGATTCCGAGCTCCGGAGTAGTTGGCTATGATATATTTGATAAGTCGACAATGGGGATGAGTGAGTTTATGCAAAAGTTAGATTTTAAGAGAGCTCTTGAAGGTGAGCTGACAAAGACCATAATGGAAATTGACGGGGTTGCAGGGGCAAGAGTTCATCTTGTAATCCCCCAAAAGTCGGTCTTTAAGGATGAACAAAAACCTCCTACAGCGGCAGTTGTTTTAAAGTTGAGAGATAATTATTCGTTAACCAGGAGTAATATTGCGGCAATTATAAATCTTGTTTCAAGCAGTGTTGAAGGATTAACTCCGGGAAAAGTTACGCTGTTAGATACCCGCGGAAAGCTGTTATCAAAACAAGAAGATGACGACCCCTTAGCAGTAGCAAGTTCAAAACAATATGAAATTAAAAAGTCAATTGAAAATTATCTTGCTCAGAAAGCACAGTCAATGCTGGATAATGTGCTCGGATACGGAAATTCCATGGTGGAAGTTAATGCAGATATAAACTTTGATCAGGTTGAAAAAACTATGGAGTCTTATGATCCAAACTCTCAGGTGGCAATTAGCGAACAAACAATTAAAAGTAATAATAACGGTAAAACAATGGGGGATTCTTCAGCACAGCAAAGTCAGAACAGCACTACGAATTATGATATAAACAAGACTATACAAAAAGTTGTTGAGGGTACAGGAAATATTAAACGATTGAGTGTAGCCGCTGTAATCAATGATGTCCCAAAGGAAATTAAAGTCGGAAATGATGTAAAGACTGACTATAAACCGCGCTCACCGGAGGAGATGGGAAAACTTGGGGAGATAATAAGGAATGCCGTCGGCGTTGACTCCACAAGGAACGATCAATTTTCACTTGTGAATATTCCTTTTGAAACGAAAGACATTGAAGATGTTAAAATGACAAAGCCGGGAATGTTTGATGATCCTAACAAATGGATGAATCCTATTCTAATGATTGGTGCAATAGCTGCATCAATCTTCTTACTAAAGGGAATAATGAAACGATTAAAGAATGAAAAAATAATCATCGGCACTTTTAATAATGGATTTGAATCAAATAACTTTGGGGTACCGGAGTTAGTTGGCTCAAAACAATCTTCGCAATTGGGAATGAATTTTAAAAAGAATTTATTGCCAATGGGTGATCTGGAAGATGAAATATCTGACGAAGCGGTTCGTAAAAAAAATCAGCAGGAAAAAATTTCTAACTATGCTTCTAAAAATCCTATGGAAGCGGCAAAGCTAATAAATGCTTGGCTTCATGAAGACGAATTTATTTAATCAATATGGCAAAAGAAAAAAAAACAGTTGATTTACCGGGCGTTCAAAAAGCAGCCATGCTTATTATCGCCCTAAATGTTGAAAATGCGTCAGAGATATTTAAACATCTCGACTCATCCGAAATAGAGTCAATTTCGACTGAAATATCTAAAGTAAAAAACGTTCCTTCTCAAACAGTCGATTCTGTTATGGAAGAGTTCTATAACATGGTTACTGCACGCGAATATGTTCTTGAAGGTGGTATTGAATATGCTCAAGCAGTGTTAGAAAAATCTTTTGGCTTAAACAAAGCCGTTGAGATTATTGAAAAAGTAAAGAATCTTACAACTTTGCGCGGCTTTGACGTCTTGAAGAAAGCAGACTCCAGTCAGCTTATTAGCTTTTTAAATAAAGAGCATCCTCAGACAATTGCCTTGATACTCTCGCATCTTCATCCTGACCAAACGGCATCGGCTTTGAAAGAATTAACGGAGCCGTTAAGAACTGACGTTGCTTTTAGGATTGCTACCTTAGGAAAAATTTCTCCTCAAACATTAAAACAAATTGAAAAAGTTGTGGATGAAATGGCTGGCTTAAGTATGGGGCAATCCCTAAGCAAGATTGGCGGTACGAAAAGTATAGCTGCGGTGTTAAACAGAACGAACGTCGGTTTGAGCAAAGAGATAATGTCCGGAATAGAAAAAAGAGACCCAGATGTAGCTTATGAAATTAAAAGATTGATGTTCCTGTTTGACGATATAATCAATATCCAGGATAAAGACATTCAAAAAATATTACGTGAAGTTGATAGAAAAGATCTTGCTCTTTCTTTAAAAATTGCTGATGAAAAATTGAAAGAAAAAATATTTGCTAATATGTCAGAAAGGGCATCGGATTTATTGAAAGAAGAACTACAATATATGGGAATGGTTAAACTGAAAGAAGTTGAGTCGGCGCAAGCAAAAATTATCGACGTAGTAAAAGCGTTGGAGGAAAGCGGAGAAATTGTTTTGAGCATGCGTGCAGGTTCGGAAGAAGTATATGTCTGATATTATTAAGCTAAATGTAAAATCAAAGAAAATTAATGTAACGTTGCGCAATAAATCTGGCAGCGATCAAATTAAGCAGGAAAGCAGTGAAGGTTTTTTGCAGTCTCAGTTCCTACAATATTACGAAAAGGGCTTTGACGAAGGACAAAAATCTGTGGCTGCTCAATTAGAAAAAGATTTTTTTGAAAAATTAAATAAAAAGTATCAGGATCTAGGAAATATTATTGCTGAATTTGATCGTCTTGCAGACGAATACGGTCAGTCTTTTGAAAAATTGGTAATGAATTTGTCTCTTGTGATCGCTGAAAAAATAATCAAACGGGAGATCTCTCAAGATTCATCAATTGAAAATGTTTTGAGTGATGCTATTAAAAGAGTAATCGGGTCAAATAAAATTCTGGTAAAACTAAATCCAACTGATCTTAGGAATTTAAATGAGGAAAGTAAAAATTTAATTTCCGGTGAGTCATATTCTAAAATCAACTTTGAACCAGATGAAAGGATTGAAGCCGGAGGTTGTTTAATCGAAACAGAAATTGGCAATGTAGACGCGAGAATTTCAAATCAACTAAGTGAATTAAAAAAACAATTAGAATCAATTTTTATTCCGGGAAATTCTTAAATGGAATTGGTAGAAAAAATATCAAAAAAATATAAAAGGATCATCGAAGGATTTGATCCCATTATCGTAAGCGGAAAAGTTACCGATGTTGTTGGATTAGTTATCGTTTCGATGGGACCAAATGCCTCTCTTGGTGAAATATGCTTAGTAACGGATAGGGAAGGAAATGAAGTTTGTAAGGCAGAAGTAGTCGGTTTTAAGGATGGCAAAGTTTTATCAATCGCCTTAGGAGAAGTGCAAAACATTTCGCCCTCATGTGAAATTAAAGCATTAGGAAAGAATTTTCAAATTGGCGTCGGTATGGAATTATTAGGACGTGTTATAGACGGGCTCGGTAACCCGATCGACGGCAAAGGAGAAATTAAATGTACCGCTTATTTGCCTATTCATAGCCAACCACCTAATCCGCTTGAACGTGAAAGAATCTTAGAACCTTTGCAAACAGGCGTTAGATCGATTGATGGATTGCTAACTGTGGGCAAAGGGCAGAGGCTTGGAATTTTTGCAGGCAGCGGTGTCGGAAAAAGTGTAACGATGGGAATGATTGCTCGTAATACCAGCGCAGATGTTAATGTGATTACATTAATCGGTGAGCGGGGAAGAGAAGTAAGGGAATTTATCGAAAAGGATTTGGGTGAAGATGGTTTGAAAAAATCAGTTGTAATTGTTGCGACTAGCGATAAGAGCGCACTAATAAGAATGAAAGGAGCATTTATCGGAACAACAATGGCTGAATATTTTAGAGATCGGGGTATGGATGTGGTCTTAATGATGGATTCTATTACAAGATTTGCAATGGCTCAAAGGGAAATTGGATTGACGGTCGGCGAACCTCCGACTACTAAAGGCTACACCCCTTCAGTGTTTGCTATTCTTCCCAAGTTACTTGAGAGAGCAGGAAATACGAAGAGCGGCTCTATTACAGGTTTTTATACCGTACTTGTTGACGGAGACGACATGAACGAGCCGATTGCAGATGCGGTTAGATCTATTCTGGACGGACATGTGGTACTGTCGCGACGACTTGCAAATAAAGGACAATTTCCTGCTGTAGATCCTTTGCAAAGTATAAGCCGTGTAATGCCCGATATAGTAAGTAGCGATCATAAAAAAAGAGCTGTCGCCTTTAATGAAATTTTAGCAACGTATAAGGAAGCCGAGGATCTCATAAATATCGGAGCATACGTTAAAGGAAGTAATCCGCAAATTGACCACTCCCTTTCAAAAATAAATCTTTTGAGAAATTTTCTTAAGCAAGAAATTACAGAGAAAGCGATCTTTGAAGAAACGGTTTCAAGGTTAAATCAGATAATTGAAAAACCATTATAATAAATTATGACAAAGTTCATCTATAAATTTGAAGCAATTAAGAACGTCAAGGAAAATTTAGAAAAAAAAGCTCAAAAGGAAGTTGCACTAATTGAGATTGAAATTGAAAAGTTGAAGAAAGAATATGATCTGCTTCTGGAAGAAGAGATGACCAGCCGAAGAAAAGACTTTGAAAAAGGAGTGCATGTAGGTGAAATTAAATTCAAAAAGAGTTACGAGTCAAATTTGAACAAAAAAAGATCGCTAATTTTAGAAAAGATAAATCAGCTTAATAATGACAAAAAAATAAAATTAGCAGAGCTTGCTCAACGAAGTAAGGAACATAAAATTTTTGATACTCTTGAAGAAACATTGTTAGAAGATTTTAATCAAGAGCAAAAACATATCGAATCAATTTTTACCGATGAATTGGCAAATCAGAAATTTATCAGGCAGAAAAAGTGAAATCTAAAATAATATATATAGTATCATTTATAGCGGCTTTCTTATTAACGACCGCGTTAATTGTATATCTCAATTCTACATATAAAAATATATTTCAATTCGACTTTTCTGTTCTTCCTCAAAATGTTAATAGCGCTTCAATTAGCGACACATCTAAAGTCACTCTTGGACAGTTAAAAGATTTTATGCAGAATGAATTGAAAAATGAATTGTTGGATTCTCTTCGTGCTATTTACGCTGGAAATATTCATGATACAATTTATGCAAACCAGCAGGCCAACTCTGTTTTAATTGACAGCTTGAGAGTCTTAGAATTGGCTCTTAAGCAAAAAAATCTTGCATCAGTCAAGCAAATAAAGCAAAAACAAGTTGTGCCGCCTCAAAAAAGTGATGTTAAAACAAGGACCGATACGAGTTATGTCAGGTGGACTAAAGAAACCGCAAAACTTTACGAATCGATGGATCCTCAACAAGCGGCTAAAATAATTCAAAGTTATTCCGATAATGTCGCAAGAGACATAATTTATTCGATGAGGCAGAAAAGCGCCGCACAAGTTTTGTCAGCTTTAAATCCTGAAACTGCAAACAAAATAACATTAGCAAAATAAAATGAATTTTAACCCAATATTTGTTCAGCTTTCCGGTCAAGCGGAAACGATAGATTTGCCGAAACAGTTGAAGCTAAATAATCCAACTTATTTATTTTCAGACATAATAAAACTGGTTGGTGAAAATTCAAATAATAAAACACCTTCGCAGGCAAACACAAACAGCGCCTTGCTTGGTTCTGTTCAAGATGAATTGCAAAATATGCTTGCGGAATTAACTAAGTCATCTGAAACTGACACTTCAGTAAGTAAGCTGAGTAATGCACCTGTATATAATATTAATAACGGTCCATTAGAGACAATCGAGAATGCGATTACTGCGTTGTTTAATTCAACTTCGAAACAACCTATCGGAAAAGAAAAATCAGTTAAAACTGTTACGGAAAAACCCAAGAACAGTACTGCCCTGGCAGCTAATATATTAAGCTTACTTCAATCTCATAATCCTCTAATATTAAAGCTTAACCTGGAAGGCTCTGACTTTACACTGAAAATCTCTAAACCGTCGGCTAATGAAGTTACATTTAACGACATAAGGTCTTCTGATTTTAACTCTGCAAATTCTACAGTTGCAGCTGAATCGGTATTATCTGATGGTGCATCATTTATAAGTTCTCAAAATAATAAGCCAAGTGCGTTTCAACAAATACCGGGTGCCAATTCTCAAAAACAATCGACAGAAAAATTACTTCAAACACAATCTCTAAGTTCTGATGGAGTTAATGATGTTTCAAATTCCAGTTCATATACTCAACTAGGCACAAATGAAAAATTAAATGCCAAGGAAATTGAAAAAAGTATCAAAAACATTAACCCGACAACTAGCCAAACACCTCAGAATAAATTCGGAAATGACGCTAGTAGCAAAACCCAACTTCCCGAAATATCTAATCCGGACACAGAAAGTAAATTATCCGGCGCTGTACTTAATAAAGTAAGCACAAATAAAATATCTATAGACGCTTCTGGATTGAACGAACAGCCAGGTCAGAAAATCTATATCTCAGTTTCAAAAGACAACAAATTAATTGCTGGACAAGACTCAAAGCCAATAAAGTCTTTATCATCAAAAATTGGGAATGGAGATTGGATAGAAATATCTCTTAACAATACTGAACAGCCAAACTCTCCCACTCAATCAATCATAACTGATAAATATCAAAACGGAGAGTTCTTAAATAATCTGAAATCTAAACCCGGGAATGAAACCTCTTCAAGTCCTAAAATAAATGACATTAAAAGCTCAGATTCAATATCTAAGATCACTCAAAATTACTCATCCAAGGCAGATTTTACCTTATCTAAAAGCAATACTGCACCTAACGAATCTGTTCCCACTAGTGCTGACTTAATAAACGATACTTCATCAAACATAGGAAATAAGTTACAACCTGTAATCGTTACTCCAAATAGTACAGCTCAAAATTCTACCGAAGCAACTAATAGTGGCTTGATTTCCGCAACTCAAAATTCAAATGGATCAAAAATCAATTTGAATGACAATCTGAAATTCAGTAATCAAAATGAAGGACAGAATCAAAAGCAGACCTTGGATAAGAAACAAATTAATTATGATCAGAATATTTCAGGTCAATCGTTTACTCACGATATAACTGTAGCATTAAACAATGATGTCCCTGCGCAATTACCTTCTTTGTCTGCTGACATAATGAAGACAGTTAAAGCCAATGAGCTAATGAGCGAAATAAATAGGTTTGTTCAACAAGGTAATTCAAGAAGTGCTTTACTAAAATTAGACCCGGAGAACCTTGGTAAGGTTAAGATAGTTCTGGATGTAGTTGATAAGTCAGTGCATGCTAGCGTCGAAGTTGAAAACGATAATGTCAGGCAAATTGTTCAAAACAATATAAACGAATTAAAACAGTCACTTAATTTAAGCGGTCTTCAGCTATCTTCAGTAAACGTTTCGCTTAATAATAACGATGAAAACACTAATAAATCCCTTACTCAGAAGAAAAAATCAGGTTATAATCAATATGAAAGAAAGATAGAAGAACCCGCAAGTGCGGTTTCCTCTAAGAGCATGGGATACAATACTTACGATTATTTAATATAAGGATAAAAAATTATGATAAGTTCAGTAAATACGACAACGACTAACACTCAACCTTCAACATCCAGTACGAGCTCTACCACAGCCAGCAATACTTTAGATAAGAATTCATTTATGAAATTACTAATTGCACAAATGCAAAATCAAGACCCGATGAGCCCGATGGACGGAACCCAATTTGCAGCACAACTTGCACAATTCAGTTCCCTTGAACAGCTTCAAAATCTGAATACATCAATGACAACTAGTATAAACGCAAATTATGCGTTGACACAATCCATCAATAATACACTTTCTTCCACTCTGATTGGAAAGAATGTAAAATTAGGAGGAGGCGGCTTTCAAAATAACGGACAAGGTTCTATTGACCTTGGCTATACTCTTCCATCTAATGCTTCTTCTGTCTCAATTAGTGTATTGGATTCAAATGGAAATGTGGTTAAAACTTTGAACAATTTGCCAACCGCCTCAGGTGACAATAAACTTTCCTGGGATTTCTCCGATAATAATGGTAATACACTGCCACAAGGTAGTTATACATACACAGTTAATGCAACAGGTTCGGACGGAAGTACAATGACAGCAACACCATTTATCGAAGGAACTATTTCAGGAGTACAGTTTGGTGCCAACGGTGCAAGTTTAATGGTCGGAAATTCTCAGTATCAACTTTCAGATGTTATGGAAATTTTTAATTGAAAATTATAAGTAAATCAATATGACAGAAATAAATGGAATAAGCGTACCTTTTATTCCTATAACTCAAAATGAAGACTTAGGAAATACCGCTGCTAAAAATAGCATTGATAGCTTTAGCGCAATTTTTCAAGAAGAGTTGAGCAAGGTGAAATTCTCTAATCACGCTTTGAAAAGATTAGATTCAAGGAATATTCAGCTTAATGACAACGAAATAAATAAAATTCAAAATGCAGTTCAAAAAGCTGAATCTAAAGGCTCTAAGGATTCACTAGTTATGATGAATAATACTGCATACATAGTTAATATCCCCAACCGGACTGTAGTTACAGCATTACCGATGGGCGATAGCAATGAAAATATTTTTACGAACATAGATAGTGTGGTTTTTGCATAATTAAATAATTAATCAACAATATAGAGCGGGACCTTTCGAGGGCGCTCTTAATCCGGATGACTGATTGATTCCGGGTTAAATAACTTATAAACCTTAGGAGGTTAAAATGGCACTTCTCAATTCTCTTTTCTCTGGCGTATCCGGCTTGCAAAATTTGCAATCGATGATGGATGTTATCGGTAATAATATTGCTAACGTAGATACTATCGGTTTCAAAAGCTCAAGAGTTACTTTTAGTGATACTTTTAATGAGCTTGTTAAATCAGGTACCAACCCAACAGACACTACTGGTGGTACAAACAGTTTTCAAGTCGGCTTAGGCATGAAAATAAATTCAATCGACAGGAACTGGAACCAAGGTACTTTTCAAACTACCGGCATATCTACGGATTTAGCTCTGCAAGGTCCTGGAATGTTTATCCTTAACAGTAATGGACAAAATTTTTATTCGCGTGCTGGTGCTTTTGAATTTGATTCTAATGGTAAACTTGTTGATCCGCAGAACGGTGCAGTTGTGCAAGGAAAGGTAGCCAATGGTTTAGGACAGATTCCACAAGGAACTACAATTCAAGATATAATCGTAGACAAAAACTTGAAGCTGCCTGCAATTAAAACTTCGAATATTTCGTGGGGAGGAAATCTTCAAAGCAGTTCCCCTACAATAGCAACCAATATGGTTAACCTTAGCAATAGCTTAGCCGGTAGTTCACCATTAACGCCAAGCAGCAACATTAACCTGGTTGGTAGTTTAGCTGGCACTACTCCATATACCGCGCCATCACCAACGTCTACCTCATTAGTCGGAACAGACGGCAAAACTTATACTTTAAATGTTTCTTATAACAATAACGCCGGTACATGGACACCCAGCTATCAAATTTTAGATTCAAGTGGAACCGTATTATCGCCTCAACCCTCAGCAACGCCGGCTCTTTCAGCATTAACCTTTGATTCATCAGGTAATTGCACAAGCGCGCCCGTACAAATCTCTAGCCCCAATATCTCTTTCAGTTTAAATTTTTCAAAAATCAAATTAGCTTCAAAATCTGCAACTTCGACGATCATAACGGCAACAGATAGCCCAACTCAGCTAACGACATATACTCCAATAGTCGGTCAAGATGGCACACCTTATACCTTAAGTGTTTCTTATAACAATAACGCCGGTACATGGACACCCAGCTATCAAATTTTTGATTCAAATGGAACCGCATTATCACCTCAACCCTCAGCAACGCCAGCTCTTTCAGCATTAACCTTTAATCCCTCGGGCAATTGTACAAGCTCGCCTGTGCAAATCTCTAACTCCAATATCTCTTTCAGTTTAGATTTTTCAAAAATCACTTTAGCATCCACTTCAACAACATCTACAAGCATACCGGCAATAGTTAACCAGGGTAGTGTTGAAGCCCCGGTAATTGGTTCTGTAAGTGTTTATGATTCACTTGGAAATGCACATACATTAAGTGTACAATTTGATCACAGCTACGGAAACACATGGGCATGGAAAGTATCGGTACCAGCTACAGATGGCGGAACATTTACCGGAGCAACTACAGGTTCAATGACATTTGATCCTAACGGCCAAATTCAATCAATTACTCAAGGCGGAGTAACTGTTCCCGGAATTCCTCCTATTCCTCAAATTACTTATACACCGGGTAATGGTGCTGAAACTGAGCCGATAAATCTAAACTTTGGCTCAGGAACTGCCGGTATTACACAAACATCTCTTTCTTCTCAGGTAGCGGCATTATTTCAGGATGGATCTCCTTCGGCGACGCTTACAAATTTGAATATTGACCAATATGGAAATGTTGTTGGAGTATTTTCAAACGGAAATTCAAGAACATTAGCACAGGTAATGGTTGCCACATTTACCAACCCAAATGGTTTAGTAAGCGCCGGTAGTAATATGTATTCAGTGGCTGCAAATTCAGGTACTCCAAGAATTGATACTCCCGGAGAAAACTCTGCCACTACAATTCAATCCGGTGCATTAGAACAGTCTAACGTTGATCTGTCACAGGAATTTACCAATATGATAGTTTCGCAAAGAGGTTTTGAAGCAAACGCAAAAGTAGTTACTACTTCCGACCAGCTTTTGCAGGATATCACAAACCTTGTAAGATAATACACATAATTCCATCCTAACTAAAGGAGCTCTGTAAAGGAGCTCCTTTATCTTAAAAATTCAACCAGGTGTTTAATAATAACCAATTTCACTCTTTTTCCACGCTTTGATTTTTAATTTTTATCGATTAAAGAATTGGCATATCAATTGAAACTATTATAGAAAAAATCAAAGAATTATATGGCATTGCAAGAAGAATCATTAGACAATATTAAGCCGGAAGATATTAAAGTAAAGCCTGAAAAATCTTCTGTGAACTTAAAAATTTTACTTATCGGAATTCCGATTTTTATAACTCAATTAGCTGTGGTTTATTTTATCACTGCAAACATTTTAATAAAAAGATTTGAAGGGCAGATAGCAAGCGCTAATAAAAAAGATGTTTCAGGTGCTGCACAAACATCTAGTGCACAAAATAAGCAGGTTGATTTAGGAAAATTTATCTATTCAATTGATGATATTATAGTTAACCCCGCCGATACTGATGGAAAGAGATTATTGCTCACCTCGGTCGGTTTTGATTTACCTAAACTTGAAATGGAAAATGAATTGAAAACTAGAGAGGCAATGGTAAAAGATGCAGTTATCTCAACGCTTTCAAGCAAAGATATCGTACAACTTGATAATACTGCTTACAGGGATACGCTTAAGATGGAAATTACTGGTAGGTTGAAAAAATCAATTCCTGATGTTACAATTAACAATGTTTATTTCAGCAAATATATCCTTCAATAATTATGGCTGAAGTTTTATCACAACAAGAAATAGATTTACTTCTAAACAAAGTAAAAAGCGGCGAAGAACAAAACACAGCACAAAATACTGAAAAGGAAGCGCTACTTTTTGATTTTCGTTTACCTAATAGAATTTCTAAGATTCAGCTTAGGACGATAAGAAGTTTAAACGAAACATTTGCTGAAGGTTTTGCCTCGTTTCTCGTTTCAAAACTTCAATGCATTGTTAATATGAACGTAACTTCAATTGATCAAATTTACTATTCCGAATATATACTTTCCGTTTCCAATCCTGCTTGTCTTTATACATTTGAAATTAGAAATACTGATATTAAAGGAATCCTTGAGCTGAATTCAGACTTAGCATTAATCTTGGTTGAAAGACTATTAGGCGGTAGTGGAACAGGTACAAAACAAGCTTCAGTTATAACTCCGATAGAGCAAAAGGTACTTCAAGTAGTAGCTGAAAGGGTGATGCTCGATTTGCGTAAAGCTTGGCAAATGGTAGATAATTATGACTTTAGGGTTGAAAGATTTGAATCGGACATTGATTTTGCCCAAATAACTTCACAAAGTGAATCAGTTTTATTAATTACGTTTGAAGTAATTATAGCTGAAAAAGCTTATATGATGAACTTGTGTTTTGCCACGTTTGCGTTTGATAAAATACTATCAAAGTTAACTTCTCAAAATTTATCCACGGTACGACACACAAAATATTCCGGCACAACTTCAGGCGAAATTTTGACAAATCATCTTTACAAAACTAATCTGCCTATAACAGTTGAATTTGGCACTTCCAAAATTTCTATGAAAGATATATTTGAACTTGAAAAGGGCGATATAATTAAGTTAGATACCATGGTCGGAGACGAACAAACTATCAAGGTCGGAAATAAACCGATCTTCTTTGGTCGTACGGGGGTGTTAAATAGTAAGAAAGCAATTAAAATTACAAGAAAAATTGACTCAAACAATAAAATAGAATAGGCAATTGTGATGGAAGACTTAAAAGAAGACGAAAATTTGTTGAATCATCAGGATTTAAATATTGACTCGGATAGTTTTGCAACGACTGATAACCGCAATGGAAATTCCAAAGTTATAGCGGGAGTTGCAGATTTTGAAGAGTTTGACGATGCAAAAATTAGGGGTACCGGAACAAATGAAAAGTTGGATTTTCTTAAAGATCTCCAGCTAAATGTTTATATCGAACTCGGCAGAACGCAAATGCAGATCAAAGAAATTTTAGAACTTGAAAGAGGTTACGTTATTGAACTTGATAAACTTGCAAGTGAGCCTGTTGATATTTACGTGAATAACAAAAAAATTGCCGAGGGTGAAGTTGTGGTTATCGATAAACATTTTGGAATCCGAATAACAAATTTAAATGAAGCTTCAAGCAGGCTTAAAGGATTATACTGATGTCTTTTTTAGATGTTCTTAAAGCAATAATTCCACTCTTCATAATTGTAGGCTTACTTTATGGAGTGCTATTGTTTGTAAAGAAGTATGGGGTTTCTCTCAAAGGAAACAGATCCGGTTCTGTTCCAGTAATTATTTTAAGCTCACAAATGATAATGCCGAAAAAATTTATTTCTATTGTGAAAGTTGAAGATAAATTATTAGTGCTTGGAATAAGTGAACAATCTATAACCCTGCTCAAAGAATTAGACCAGCCTGCAGAACCTCAAAAACCAGCCGGCAGCTTTGAAGAGAAAAATAATTTTTTGGATGTATTAAAAAGGAATCTTGGACTCAGATGAAAAAGGTAGTGTTAGTTTTTTTTATTATGTTTATAATTTTAAGCCCGGCAGTATTACATGCTCAGCAATCAACCTCGATACCCTTTCCCAAAATTGGTATAAATGTCGGTACCTCAAGCAAACCTGGAGATGTTTCTGTAACCCTGCAAATTCTTTTACTTTTAACTATACTATCATTAGCGCCCTCTATAATGATAATGACAACATCGTATCTAAGAATAATCATCGTCTTCAGTTTTCTAAAAACAGCAATGGGCACTCCCCAAATGCCTCCAAGCCAGCTTATAGCGGGTATTTCTCTTTTCCTTACTTTTTTTGTTATGGCACCTACATGGAATAAAGTAAACGTAGAAGCCTTGAAACCATATATGAATGGTCAAATTTCTGCTGAGCAGGCTTATGACACCGGCATAGAGCCAATTAGAGATTTCATGTTCCGCAATGTAAGGAATGAAGACCTTGAATTATTTATAGGTCTTGCAAATCTTAAAAGACCAAATGACAGGAAGGATTTACCAACCTATGTTGTAATTCCTGCTTTTGTATTAAGCGAATTACGAGCAGGTTTTATTATCGGATTTTTCCTTTTCATTCCTTTTATAATGGTAGATATGATTATTGCAAGTATTCTCATGTCAATGGGTATGATGATGCTTCCTCCGACTTTAATATCGTTACCTTTTAAGATTTTACTTTTTATTCTTGTAGACGGCTGGCATTTAGTAATCGGTTCAGTAGTAAGGAGTTTTTCTTAATGACGGAAGAGTTAATAATAGAAATCTTAAAAGAAGTATTTTATACCACCTTCATAATTTTGCTGCCAATTCTTGGCGTTTCTCTTATCGTTGGAATTACGGTCTCAATATTTCAGGCAGCCACATCCATTCAGGAAATGACATTAACTTTTGTCCCCAAAATTTTTGCTACTGTAATAACCATAATATTTTTGATGCCGTGGATAATGGATAAAATTATAGCCTTTACCACAAAAATGTTAACGATGTTTGTAACAGTAATAAAATGATTAACATTCCTGAATTTGATTTCATAATTGTTCTACTAATCTTTTTGAGAATATTTTCTGCTTTTGTTTCCTCGCCGGTGTATAGCCATAAAGCAGTGCCGGTTTTAATGAAGGTATTTTTATCTCTAATAATTTCCTACATAGTATTTCTGACGATAGACAAATCCAAAATTGTAGTTGAGACAAATCTAGGATGGTTATTTACCAATGCTATGACTGAAATTTTCACTGGTCTGGTGATTGGTTTTATGTTAAATTTTGTTTTCCATGGAATTTCTTTTGCGGGCTCTTTAATAGGTTTTAATATGGGTTTGTCGATGGCTGAAGCTCTCAATCCTGTTGATGGTTTTAGCAATAATGTAATCGGAAACCTCCTTTCGATGGCTTCCCTAATACTCTTTATCTTGATAAACGGGCACTTATACGTAATAAGCGGATTGTTTTATTCCTTCTCAATTGTTCATATAGGAAAAAATACTTTTACTGATCCGGTCTATCAATTATTGATTCGATATTCAGCCGGCATTTTTATAATTGCGGTAAAAATTGCTTCGCCGTTTATTGTTTCCTATTTCCTTGTTTATATTGCCGAAGGAATAATGGCGAGAGTTATTCCTCAGATGCAGGTATTTTTTGTCTCGCAGCCAATAATGCTGGGTCTTGGGTTTGTACTTCTTGCGACCCTTGTCCCTATTTACTTTTATGTAATAAAATTCTTATTAAGAGGTTACGAAGATAATCTTGTTTCCTTAATTAAGGCGATGGGGCAATAAATGGCTGAAGTTGACGGTCAAGAAAAAACCGAACAAGCTTCCGGTAAACGGCTAAACGAGGGCAGGGACAATGGAAGAGTAGCAAAAAGCAGTGAAATAAATTCCTTTGCTATCTTTTCTGCGGGCATGTTAATGATTTTTTTTACTCAGCATTATATGAGTAAACAAATTTCAGATCTGACGATTAACACTTTTAATTCTCTAGATGTTCATAATATCAACCAAGAAACTTTTACTTACATAATTAAAGATACTATTCTAACTTTCCTCCTTACCGTAGCCCCCATTTTAGGGGTATTGTTCGTAGTTGCACTTGTGGCTGGTATCGGACAAGTCGGCTTCCACTTTAGTTTTAAGGCGCTAATGCCGAAATTTGAAAAATTTAATCCGTTTACCGGCATAAAAAAAATCTTAATTTCAACAAGATCTCTTATTGAAGTCGTAAAATCGTTAATAAAGCTTGCTATTATCGGTGGACTTACATATTCCATACTATCTCAATTTGTACTTAATTCAGAAACTCTTGTAGAGTTATCAATTCCTCAAATTCTTTCATACATGATAGAAGCTGCATACACTTTAATTTGGAAACTTGCTTTGGCTTATTTCTTAATTGCAGCGATCGATTTTGTATATCAGAAGATAAAATACAAAAAGGAAATGATGATGACCAAACAGGAAGTAAAGGAGGAGAACAAACAAACGGAAGGCGATCCTCAGATAAAATCAAGGATACGTAAAGTGCAATTTCAAGCTGCCAAAAATCGGATGATGCAAAAAGTTCCCAAAGCAGACGTTGTGATTACTAACCCGACGCACTATGCAATCGCTTTGAAATATGATATGTCAAAAAATGTTGCACCAAAAGTTTTGGCTAAAGGTGTAGATGAATTGGCTCAGAGAATAAAACAAATAGCAATAGAAAATAATGTGCCTCTGCATGAGGATCGTGAGTTGGCAAGAGCTTTGTATAGAATTTGCGATGTGGGAGATGAAATTCCGTCAACGCTTTTTAAGGCCGTGGCACAAGTTTTGGCGTATGTTTATCAACTGAAGAATAATAAGAAAAGAAAACTTATTGCGTAAATGAAAAACATTGGAAAAAATACCGACATCATTTTAGCCTTTGCATTAATTTTTATGCTGGGGTTAATGATTATTCCACTTCCGGCTTATCTGCTTGATTTTTTCCTTGCATTGAACATAACTTTGTCCGTTTTAATACTTATTGTTTCTCTTTATATTCAGTCCCCTTTAGACATTTCGATTTTTCCCGGATTGCTATTAGTCCTTACTCTTTTTAGGCTTTCGCTTAATATCAGTTCGGCAAGATTAATTTTGCTTGACGGATATGCCGGAAAAGTAATTGATACATTCGGCGCCTTCGTAGTGGGAGGAAATTATGTTGTCGGCTTTATAATTTTCATCATCCTGGTAGTAATCCAATTTATTGTAATCATAAAAGGATCGGGAAGAATATCGGAAGTTGCAGCTCGTTTTACCCTTGATGCAATGCCAGGCAAGCAAATGGCGATTGATGCCGATTTGAATACCGGTTTGATTAACGAATCGGAAGCAAGGCAAAGAAGAGAATCCATCGCAAGAGAAGCGGAATTTTACGGAGCAATGGATGGCGCAAGTAAATTTGTAAAAGGAGATGCCATTGCAGCGCTTCTTATAAATGTGATAAATATAATAGGAGGGTTTATAATAGGTATAGCTTCCAAGGGTATGTCTTTTACGGATGCCATTCATACTTATACAATTTTAACAATCGGGGATGGTCTCGTTTCTCAAATTCCCGCATTGTTAATAGCAACCTCGGCTGGTTTAGTTGTAACAAGAAGTGCTGCCGGTACTGCACTTGATAAGCAAATGAAAACCCAATTACTTTCAAACCCGCGTGTCTTAGGAACAGTTTCCGGAGCGATAGGCCTTTTTGCTTTGATACCAGGCATGCCTGCAATTCCATTTCTTTTGCTTAGCACGCTTTTAGGAACACGCGCTTTTCTTACAAAGAAAAGCCAGGGAAATTCTACCGATTCCGCAGAAGCGCAAGTTACAGAGGTTGAACCGGGTGAAGAAAAGGTCGAGCAGTACTTGCAAGTCGATCCTGTAGAAATTGAAATTGGTTACGGACTAATAAATCTTGTTGATGAAAAACAAGGAGGAAACTTATTCCAAAAAATATCTTCTACAAGAAAATATATAGCTCTGGAATATGGAGTATTAATTCCTCCTGTACGTGTTAGGGATAATTTACAACTTGAACCGAACGAATATATAATTAAAATTAAAGGAAATATTGTTGCATCTTATGAAATATACACCGATAGATTCCTTGCTATGAATCCTGGAAATATTATTGAACCTTTAAATGGAATTCCGACAAAAGACCCTGCGTTTAATCTATCCGGCTTTTGGGTTACGCGGGAAGAAAAAGATAAAGCCGAGCTTTTAGAATATACAGTAGTAGATAGTATTTCGGTATTATCGACACATCTTCAAGAAACATTAAAGAAAAACTTCGATAAGATTTTGACAAGGCAAGCTGTAAAACAACTCTTAGAAAACTTAAAGAAGGAATACCCGGCAGTAATCGAAGACATAAATTCTGATGCATTATCACTAGGCACAATTCAAAAAGTGCTCCAGAATTTATTAAAAGAATTAATCCCGATTAAAGACCTGGTTCAAGTGTTGGAAGCTTTGATTGATTATTCAAAGGTAACGAAAAATATTGATGTGCTTACTGAGTATGTAAGGCATGCAATGGGTGAAACAATTGCAAATTTGTATAAAGATAATAACGGCATCATTCATGCTATTTCGCTTGGTGAAGAAATAGAATCGTTTATTACGAAAGCTCTGCAAAATCAAAAAGAAGCGGTGCAAACACTTGGATTGACCCCGGTAGTTTTACGCGAGCTAAATAATAGAATTCAAAACTTTGTAGAAAAGTTTAAGATGCTTGGTTATATTCCTATAGTAATTACATCTGCTACTATCAGACCATATTTTTACAGGCTTATTAACGCAAGCTTCCCCGATGTTGTTATCCTTTCATATTCAGAGCTTCCTTCTCACATGGAAATTGAGTTCATTGAAAAATTAGAGGTAATTAATGCAAATTAAAAAATATTTGGCACCAACTTTAAAACAAGCTTCAGCTCAGATGAAAGAAGAGTTGGGCGGTGATGCAGTGATTTTAGGGACGAGGGTAATTTCGGGCGAAGACAAATATGGCTCAAAAAAAATGTTTGAAATTACTGCGGGTATTGAAGAAGAAATCATTTTTGAAAATACAGGAAATTACGGGAAGAGCTTAAAGACAACGGCAAAGGAGAGTTTTTCTGATGAACTAAAAAAGTTATCCGATAAAATTTTCATTAATCCTTCGTCAAACAATAATTTTCCTTCGGAATTCGGGAAAAAATTAAAACAATCCCAGATTAAAAAAGCGTCAACAAACATTCATCAAAAAGAGCTAAAGGAAATTATTGACACATTGTATCACCACGAAGTTCAGAAGCGTGTTTTAACATCGGTTATAAATCAACTAAAAAAGTTTGACGGATTTTTAGAGCCTTCAAATATGGAAAGCTATGTTTTATCAAGCATTTCTTCGATGATTCCAACCTATAATTTTGAAGTCAATAAAAATAAAAAGCCTAAGAAAGTTGCATTGGTTGGTCCTACCGGAGTCGGGAAAACAACTTGCATAGCTAAGCTGGCGGTTATTTCTAAAATACTTCACAACTTAAATGTTGGACTGATTTCAATCGACACATATAGGTTAGGAGCTATAGACCAGCTTAGAATATTTTCTGAAGTCAGCAATATTGATATGCTGGTTGCCTATGAACCATCAGATATTCCTCATCTAATGAATTCATTTAAAAATAAGGATATAGTTTTTATTGACACAGCCGGTAGAAGTCAAAAAAATATTGAACATCTAACAAAGGCAAAAGAATTTTTGACCGCGGGTAAAGTTGATGAAACTTATCTTGTCTTAAGTGCGACAGGCACGTCAAAAAATCTTTTTGATGTTGCTGAGAAATTTAAATTGTTCAATTATAATTCGGTTATTTTTACAAAAATTGATGAGGCTGTATCCTATGGGAATATTTTAAATATTGTGACAAATTTTGATGTTCCCGTCTCCTTTTTGACTAATGGTCAGGTAATTCCAGATGATATAATCTCTGCTGATCCGGAATTCATTTCTAAGATGATTTATACAGGAAAAATAAATTAATGACCGGTCAAGCCGAAAGAGTATTTGAACTGGAAAGTTTAAAGAACAACGAAGCTTTAAGATATTCCTCAAAAATTGTCGCTTTTACATCGGGCAAAGGAGGGACAGGCAAAACATTTATTTCGGTTAACCTTGCTTATGCAATTTCAAGATTGAATAAAAAAGTCTTATTTATTGATTTAGATTCAAACCTTTCTAACGCCAATATTATGCTAAATGTTGTTGCAGGTAAAACACTATATGATTTCTTTACCGGAAGAAGCTTACTTCATGAATTAATTACTAAATACGAACCTAATTTACATTTTATTTTTGGCGACTCTGGAAAATCGAATTACCCAAAACCAAAAGCCGAATTTGTCGGTCAACTATTTAATCAAATAAGAGCTCTTCAAAACGAATATGATATTGTTTTGTTGGATACCGGTGCGGGTGCAGGAGAAGACGTTATATCGGTATTATTAAATGCTGATAAAAATATATTAGTTACTACCCCCGAACCGACAGCAGTAATGGACGCTTATGTAATTATAAAATTTTTAAGCAGTCGTAATTATTCTGGCGAAAAAATGGTGATTATAAATAAGTGTGTTGATCGTAACGACGGAGAGGTTACTTTTAATAATCTTTCTCTGGCAGCAAATCATTTCTTAAAAGAGAAAATAAATCTGCTGGGGGAAATTAAATATGACAACACAATAAGTAAAACAATTAAAGCTCAAGAACTATTTATAAAAAAGTATCAGCGGACAGAAGCAAGTCTTCAAATCTTAAAGACAGCTAAAAGACTTTCTGAAATCATTCAAGTGGCTAATATTCACCATCCTAACAAAAAATCATTTCTGTAAACATCATTTTTATGTCTATTTTAGCCCTATTCCTAAGCTAAATTAAAGGCTTATGCTGGTATAGAATTTGAGTTTTCATAACAAAATATAAGATGTTATGAATAAAATAATACTACGGCTTGGAATGTTGGCCTTTTTTCTATCGGTAATCTTTTTTAGCCGGATGGGTTTACCGATTACGGAATTATTTTTTAAGTCATTTGTGGTTTTTGTCGCTACTACTGTTATGCTTAGTATTATAATTATGGCATTTATAAAAGCAATAAATAAGACTTCATTCGAGAAGAAAAGAGATATAACAAAAAACCTTAATGGGAAATAATTCAAATGAATACTGCAACACTTTGGGATGAATTTAAAGCTGAGCCGACTGCAAGTCTAAAGAAGCAGATTATAATGAATTATATAAAATTAGTTCATTACGTAATTCATCACTCTAAATTTGTAAGTCTGGAAATCCTGGATGACCGAGATTATTTCCAGTTTGGTGTTGAAGGATTAAGTGAAGCAATTGACCGGTTTGATCCCCAATACGGAACAAAGTTTGAAACTTATGCTATCCAAAGAATTAGGGGGAAAATAATTGATGAGCTAAGAAAACTTCAAATAAAACCGCGTTCTAACGCTCAGGATTCGGAGCAAGTGAATTTTTACTCAAATGTATCTTTGACGAGCTCGGTTGATGATGAAGATGGCTATTTATTATTAGAAATAATTCCGGGCAGCTCGGAAATTCCAGACCAATCAACTGAAAAAAATCAAGTGAAAGAAATTCTTGTAGATGCTATCAAACAATTAGACGAAAGGGACCGCTTGATCATCACTTTATATTATTATGAAGACTTAAATTACAAAGAGATAGCAAAGGTCTTGAATATTACAGTCTCAAGAGTTTCTCAAGTTCATTCAAGAATAATTGACATGCTAAAAACCAAGCTGGCTTATATAAATGAATAATAAATACCCGCCAAATATTAACGAAAAGAAAACCTACCTCCGGCTATTATCTAGTATTCGGAATCTTCCTTCAATTCCCATAGTGATTTTTGAAGTTTCCAAGCTTTTAAATAATCCGAAAACTAGTGCTTCCGACCTCGGTAAAATGATAAGTCAGGATCAGGGAATGGTTGCGAAAATATTAACTGTAGCCAACTCTCCTCTTTATGGGTTGCCGAGAAGAGTTTCTACAATTGAATTTGCCATTGTAATCCTTGGCTTTGAACACATTAAAAATATCGTTATTGCGCTTTCGATGATTGAAGCGTTTAAAAAAGAAACTGGAAAAAATTGGGATAGCAAATCTTATTGGAACCATTCTATTATGACTGCCAGCGCAGCAAAAAAAATAGCTGACGATCTAAACTATCCCAAATCCGGTGAGGCTTTTACCGCTGGGCTTTTACATGATCTTGGCATTTCAATCACCCAGAGGTATTTCAACATGGAGTTTAAAGCCATTTGCGATCTTGTTGATAAGGAACAAATGAGATACTTGAAAGCTGAAGAAAAAATTTTAGGATTAACACATCAAGAGATCGGCAAATTTTTAATCAGCAGATGGAATCTTCCAGAATTCCTTGGAGACGCGATTTACCACCACCATTGTCCTTCCAAATCTGAAGAAAGTAAAGTGCTATCCTCTATTGTTCATCTTGCAGATTATATGACACAAAAGTTTGGAGTAGGATGTTTTTATTGGGACGAAAATATCGAACTGGATGAAAATATTATTCAAATTTTAAATTTCGGAAACGAATCCAACTTAAATAAATTTATTGCTAACTACGAGGAACCTTTTAAAAATCAAATTGAAACAACAATCTTTTAGTGAACCATTATGATGACATTTACAATGACAGAGCAGAAAAAAAGAGAGAAAACAGAACTAGTATTGAGGAATATTTATAACCTTCCTCCGATTCCTGATGCTATTAAACAAGCCCTTGAAATGCTTGATAGACCGGTACTAAATAGCAATTTGTTGTCAAATATTATTTCGAAAGACCAAGGACTGGTAACCAAAATCCTTACCATCGCAAATTCACCTTTATACGGATTACAGAGGAAAGTAACTACTGTTGAATTTGCAATTCTAGTGCTTGGGTACAGCGAACTTAGAAATATTATTTCAGTACTTTCTATTGTTGAAGCCTTTAAGAATAAAACGGATTCCTTTCTGAACCAAAAAGAATTTTGGCTTCATTCTTTTCTAACTGGCTCTGCATCAAAAAGATTGGCAGAAGATTTTGACTTCCCAAATAGCGGCGAAGCATTTATTGCCGGGTTCTTGCATGATTTTGGTTTTTCAATAATCCATAGATTCTTTCATGCTGATTTTATTGAAATCTATAAGTTGGTTAACGAAAAAGGGTTCGAATTCCGGGAAGCTGAACTGGAAATTCTTGGAATGACTCATCAGCAGATCGGAAATTATTTAACTGAAAAATGGAATTTTCCCGAAACACTTTGTGAAGCTATTTTGTTTCATCATAATCCGGAAGAATCTAAACAAAATAAAGTACTTGCTTCAATTGTTCATCTTGCTGATTTTATGACGGAAAGATTAAACATTGGTAACTCGTACTGGGATAAAAATTTAGTTCTAAGTGATTCTGAAGTTGGCGTGCTAAGGTTTAGAGAACATGAACAGGTAGATAAGTTTATCGAAAGTTACAGAGAGATATTTATCGAACAGGTTAACACTGTAAGGTTTTTGAATTGAGAGTAATTAAACAAAATACTTTAAGCTACGAGTCCTTTCATAAGTCATTGCCTAACATGACAAGAAGCGGTATCTCCGGAAGAACTCTTAGGCTCATTCAATATAATCACAACGCCGGAAAGGAAACCGATAGAAATAAATATTATCTGGCTTTGCAAGCTATTCTTGATTTCGAAGAAAAAATTAAAGGGTTGAATGACCTGACAAAAATAATTGAAGAATTTAATCTGTGCCTGAAAAGTATTATCAATTATCAGGAAGTAGATATTCTAATCTTCGATGATCAGAAAAAAATACTAAAGGGATTTTCGAATAAAGTTTCTTTAAGTGCAAAAAGAATTCTGGGAAAACCGGCTGTATTGGAAACAATTGAAGAAATTTTTAGAACCCAAAAATTTGTTTTGCTTTTAGACCGGGCTTCTACCAGCGGTTCTGAAAATGGGGTTTGTATCTTGCTGCCAGCACTAACCGTATCAAAGCAAAAAATTGTTCTTTCAATCTTGACTAATGCAAAGTTGGCGCCGGAAACTCCGATGGAAATTCCTTTAATCCAAACGGCTCTTCAAATTTTGTTATCTAAAAAAGAGCTTTTGGCAAAGCAAGAAGAATTAATCCGAGCGTATGAAAGTCTTCAAGTTTACCAATCAAAACTTGCAAATGATTACAAACTTTCTGCTATAGGCGAACTGACAACCGGTATTGTCGACGAAATTCTTTCTCCTTTGCAAGTAATTATTAGCTATGCAGAGTTTCTAAAAAAAGATAATCCTCATTCTGATAATAAAATTGTAGATACTATTCAGCTACAAGTTAAAAAGGTCGAAAGAGTTATTAACCGTTTAGTACAATTTGCAAATACTGGGGATATTAAATCAAAGATTCAGTCTTGCGATGTTAATAAGCAAATTACGGAGTTTTATGACGTGGTTATCTCATCCTTAAATAATAATAATTACGAATGCATCTTAGATTTAGATGAGAAAATTCCTTCTATGCTTAGCCATCCAAATGTAATTGACCAGATACTGACAAATCTGTTTTCTTTTATAGTTAACGACGAAAACGAACCGGGCGGCTTTGTTATTCAAACAAGATTTCAAAATGAAAATATAGTGTTAAAATTCTTTTCGACAGATAATCTGAACGACATAAAAGATGAAAACTTAAAATCTGCAAAACACTTAAACCTGAAATTGGTAAAAAACTTGATGGACCAGCATCAAGGTGAAATAAAAATTGAATCTGATAACATCAGAGGTACAAAAGTTACGCTTTTATTCCCATTAAAGAGGAAAATAAATTAATGAAGATCATTTTTCTTTTAATTATTTCAGGATTTTTTACTACTGCAGTCCTGGGACAAAAAACAATTAATAATGTTTCGCTTAGGAGCGGGCAATTGGATACAACTGCCTTTAACTCTGCTGGAGCTGATTCGGATACTGTAAATATTAGTCAAATGGTTGCAGCACAAATTGATGCGGCTCGCAAAAAAGAAGAACAGATAAATAATAATCCGGCACCGGTAATTCAATCCAACATAACGCTAAACACTAAACCCGCTTCATTAAACCTTTATGACGAATTAAAAACTAGATTTTCTATTCCTGAAGATGTCATGATGAAGGCTTCTATTCTTACTTTTGCCTCGTTTCTTTCAGCCGCAGTTATTTTTATAAGAAGAAGGAAAAGTAAACGTAAGAAACAACCTGCTAATAAAAATCTAAAAGAAAATATCAAATCCTTGAGAGAAGAAAAAGTTCAAATTAAGGGCAGCAGCAAGCTTTCTAGCGTTAGGAATAGATTAGCAGAAAATACTCCGGCATCTAATTTAACTCAGGGTGATATCTCTAGAACCGCTAAAAGGTTGAAGATATCTAAGGAAGAAATATTACTTGCCCAAAGGTTAAAACGGATGCGTTAACATGTTAGTAAATTATTTACCCGAGATTGAAATCAATTTTATGAATAAAAATTTTTATCGGAATATTTTAAATGATTAAAGGAATATATACTGCTGCCCGTGGTCTAGATGCCCGTATGAAAAATCTTGAAGTTATTGCCAATAATCTTGCAAATTTAAACACTACCGGATTCAAAAAAGAAATGCCTTTTTCTGAAGTTATGAATCAGTATGGTCAAACACAAATTCAGCAAGTTACCGATTTTAGACAAGGCGATTTAGCGCAGACAAACAATCCTACAGATGTAGCAATATCCGGCAAAGGATTTTTTGTTGTTCAAACAGAAAATGGTCAAGAACTTACACGCAACGGTAGTTTTAAAATTTCCGATAATGGCTATCTTGTCGACCAGCAAGGGAATAAAGTGATGGGGCAAAACGGAGCGATTAAAATCGATATGCTTTCATTTGAAAAACAAAAAAGTTTTACAATATCTAATAACGGTGAAGTAAAATTCGGCAATAATGTTATTGATTCACTCATGATCGCTAAAATGAATGATCAGCAAGATTCCGAAAGGGATTCCGGAACTAACTTTTCCGCTACCGGGGGATTTCAAGTAGCTAATCAAAATGATTTTCAAATAAAGCAGGGGTATCTCGAAGAATCAAACGTAAATCCGATTAAAGAATTGGAAAATATGATCCAGGTGAATAACGAATATCAATCAGCAAGTAAGATGATTACATTTTTAGATAAGTCGCTTGACGAAGCTAATCAAATTGGAAAAGTATAGATAAGGAGTAATAAAAATGCCAACACGAGCACTAAGAACCGCAGCTTCCGGAATGTATGCGCAGGAGTTAAATATTGAAGTTATTTCTAACAACATTGCTAACATTAACACAACCGGATTTAAAAAAAACCAAGCAGAGTTTCAGGATCTAATGTACCAGCAAGTTAACGTTAGCCCGGTTAATTCATCTGTTCAAGGAGCAACTCAAAATTCATCCACGGCGATTCAAGTTGGTAACGGCGTTCAACCGACTGCTGACGAAAAAATATTTACGCAAGGAGATGTAACTCAAACTAACAACCAGCTTGACCTTGCAATTCAAGGTGATGGTTTTTTCCAGGTGCTTAAACCGGACGGAACTTATGCTTACTCTCGTGACGGTTCTTTCCAGGTAAATGCTGACGGAAAAATTGTAACCTCAAGCGGTTACGCTCTAGACCCGCCGATAACGCTAGATCAAAATTCTCTTAGTGTATCAATCGGTAAAGATGGAACAGTTACAGCTCAACAAGTTGGAGGTAGTTCTAAAGTTATTGGCAACATTGAGCTTGCAAGGTTTATGAATCCTGGCGGCTTAAAATCTTTAGGGGATAATTTATATGCACAAACCGATGCATCAGGAACACCAATTATCGGTACACCCAACAAAGATGGTTTCGGTTCGATAAATCAAGGTTATCTCGAATCTTCAAATGTTGATATCGTTCAGGAAATGATTGCAATGATTGCCGCTCAAAGAGCTTATGAGATAAATTCTAAAACCGTGCAAACGGTTCAAGATATGATGACAATGGCTAATAACCTTAAACAAAATTAAAATGTGATGTATACTTTTTTATTAATCATATTGTCTTTCGCAGGTCAAGGAAAAAATTCTTTTAGCGACGATCTGAATAATTATCTGATGAAAAATTTATCCGGAAAATTTGAAGATTATAAGTATGAAGTTTTACAGATGCCAAAGTCTTACGATAAAATAGAATTCTTGAAAACGGATGACTTCAATCTAAGCCGAAATATGGTGTATATACCGGTAAAAATATTTCAAAAAAATTCACGGGTGATTGAATCAATACTTTCTGTTAAATTGAAAATCTTCAAAAAAGTGATGGTTGCTTCAAAGGATATTTTAACACGTCAACAATTAGATGATAAAGATTTTTGTCTGAAGAAAACGGACGTTTCACTTATTAATGGAATTCCTCTTACTTCTTTTAAGAGCATTAATAATTTAAGGAGTACTGAATTTATTAAAGCTGGTGAAATTCTTACTAAAGAAATGGTAGAACCTGTTCCGATAATTAAAGCCGGAGATCCTGTAACTGCAAAATATATTGAAAGTAATGTACTCATAACTTTTAATGCGCTCTCCCGTCAGGATGGAGCTTTAGGCGATGTAATTACAATTATCGCAAAAGATAAAAAATTATATAAAGCAAAAATAATAGATGCAAAAAACGTAATTATAATAGAGTGATAAAATGAAAAAAATAATTTTATTCGTAATAATAATTTTTTCGACACATCTCCTTGCACAAGATATGAGGCAAAATTCATTCTCCTCACTTTTTTCTGATCAAAAAGCAAATAGAGTGGGTGATGCTATTACAATCCTTGTTGTTGAATCTTCTCAAGCTTCTAATGACGCGGAAACATCAGCAGGAAGGACAAGTAATTTGGGATTAACAGGTCAATTAAATACAGGCGCTGCCACTGCGCCTGGCGTTGCAGCTAATATAGGCACTACTAACGATTTTAAGGGCACTGGTTCTACAACATCCCAAGGAATGATAAATACAAAAATTAGTGCGACAGTGGATTCTGTTCTTGCTAACGGAAATTTAGTCATTGATGGAAGTAGAAAAATTGTTATTAACGGGCAAGAACAAACTGTAAGCATTAAAGGAATTGTCAGACCGGCGGATATTGCTGCTGATAACTCGGTTTTGTCATATAATATTTCAGACGCACAAATAGTTTTTAAGGGCGAAGGGCTAATTAACAGTGCCCAGTCACCTGGCTGGCTGACTAAATTTTTACATTGGATATTTTAGGCTGAAAATGAAAAAGTTAATTGTTTCTTATTTGCTAATTGGTATCTCTTTTATTTACGGACAAAGGATAAAAGATATTGCCTACATCACCGGTGAAGGATCGGAACAAATTATAGGTTATGGATTGGTTGTCGGTTTAGCCGGTAGCGGCGATACACAGCGTTCTACTTTTACAATTCAATCTATAACAAGCATGCTAAAGCGTTTTGGTATTACTGTATCACAGGATAATTTACTAACAAGAAATGTTGCTGCTGTTATGGTCACTGCTACGATTAATGATTATTTAAAGTCTGGAGCTAAGTTCGATGTAACTGTTTCTTCAATGGGTGATGCTACAAGTCTTCAAGGAGGAACATTATTGATGACGCCACTATCAAGCATGACCGGAAAAGTTTACGGATATGCTCAGGGATCGATTTCGGTTGGTGGATTCGATGTTAGAACGCCGACTGGGAATAGAGTATCGCAAAATCATTCGCTTGCCGGAAGAGTACCAATGGGGGGCATCCTCAATTATGCCCTTGAGAAAGATAGTATTCCGAATCAAAATATTAGTGTCTTTTTAAGAGAACCTGATTTGACAACATCAAATAATGTAGCAAATGCAATTAATGCAAAGTTTGGCAACAACGTAGCACTTGCTAAAGATGGTGCCGAAATAGATGTAAAAATTCCAACATCCAAACAAAATAATATTGTAGCATTTCTTTCAGACTTGGAGACCATCACTGTTCAAAAAGATGAAGTTGCCAAAGTAGTACTTGATGAAAGAACCGGTACAGTCGTTGCGGGGAATAATGTTAAAATTCTTCCGGCTACTATTACTCACGGAAATTTAAACATCACCATTAGATCGTATCCTATAATTTCTCAACCAAATGCTTTCTCAAGCGGAACTACACAAGTATTTAATAATTTGGTTCCCTATGTAACTGAGGATTCAACTAGCACTATTGCAATCCAGGGTGCCTCGACAGTGCAGCAAGTTGCAGCAGCGTTAAACTCTTTAAAAGTATCGCCCCAAGACATAATCTCAATTTTCCAGGCACTTAAAAAAGCCGGAGCTTTAATAGGAGAATTGGATATTATATGATAGGAAATTTAGAACTCAAAATAACAGATCCGCAAAAGCAAATTGCGAACCCGGCAGAGGTACCGGATCACTATACGGATGCTCAAAAAGCAAAAATTGAAAATGCGGCTAAACAGTTTGAAAGTCTTTTAACTTCTATGATGTTAAAAAGCATGACAAAAACTTCTGAAGGAATGTTTGGCGATAAAAGTTTTGGCGGAGATTACTTTGATACTGTATTTCAAAATGAAATAGCCTCATTCATATCTAAAAATAAAAGTATGGGAGTTGCTAACGTTCTTTATAAGAAAATTACGGGCGAAGATATGGATTCTAAAGCTCAAAGTAGTCAGCTTTCTCCTTTAAATAATGGATCGAACTCTGATCTCAAATTAAATAATGATTCTATTCCTATTACGCCAAGCACTAAATCGACTGATAGGCTTAGCCGGTATGATGATATAATTAATTCGGCATCACAGCAATTTGGCGTTGATAAAAACTTAATAAAGTCTGTTATCTTAACTGAGTCCGCCGCAAACGAAAGAGCAGTTTCAAGTGCAAAAGCAAAAGGTTTAATGCAGCTTATAGATTCCACCGCAAGCGAAATGGGAGTTTCAAACGTTTGGGATCCCAAGCAAAATATTTTAGGAGGTACAAAATATTTAGCTCAAATGCTTCAGAAATTTAATGGGAATGTAGACCTTGCGCTTGCATCTTACAATGCCGGACCTCAAAACGTCGAAAAATATGGTGGCGTTCCTCCATTTGAGGAAACTCAAAATTATATTAAAAGAGTTATGGGTTATTTAAACCATTTAAAAGGAGCAACAAATGGAACTGAACAATCTATTTAATGACCTTAAAAAACAGCATGAATTGCTGCAAAAATTTTTGGACTTAATTTCTTTGCAGCAAAATGCGATAATTAACAGTGATGTCAAAGCTTTAGAAGAAACACTTAAAATAGAAAGCACTTACTTTAACGAAATCGAAATAAGCCAAAAATTGATGATGAAAACTATCAAAAACCTTTCTGAAAAGTATTCTTTGAATCCCAAATCAAATAAGTTATCAGATTTTCTGGAAGCGATGAAAGATAAGAATGAAGTAAAGCTCGGTGCTTTCTTCAAACTTCAAACTTCACTAAAAAAATTAATTAGTAATATTAACACTGTAAACAACCAGAATAAAATGTTAATAAGCCAGGCAAGAAATTTTATTAAAGAGATCATCGGTGTATTTGCAAACTCAAATAAAAGTCCAATTTTAGACAGGAAAGTTTAAATGAGTATAAGTAGTGTATTTGACATATCGCAAAAAAGTCTCGCAGCATACCAGGAAGCGCTTGATGTTACATCTAATAATATCGCTAATGCCTCAAACACGGATTATTCAAGGCAGCAAGTTGTTCTTACTCCGTCACAACCCCAGCAATTAGGGAATTATATATTTGGTACTGGTGTTGAACTTGGAAGTATTCAGCGCGCTTCAGATACGTTGACTAACAGCCAGATAAGAACAAATAACCAAAAATATTCTGATAATAATCAACGAAGTACTATTCTTAACCAGGTTCAGCAGCTATTCTCGGAACCTTCGTCCACCGGCTTATCGAGCCTTAGCACGGCATTTTTTAACTCATGGCAACAGCTTTCTGTAACTCCAAATTCTACTGCTCTAAGAAATAATGTAATACAGGCAGCGCAAAATTTAAGCAGCCAAATCCAAAATATTAACGATGGATTGAATTCCGTAAAATCCGATTTGACTTCCGAAGCCAATGGGCAGGTAACTCAACTAAACGCCGATATTAAACAGGTTCAAAATCTCAACGCTCAAATATTTCAAGCGCAAAACTCAGGACAGCAACCTAATGATTTGCTGGATCAAAGAGATAAAGTGCTTAATGATTTAAGCAATATTGCCAATGTTAATATTAGTTTTGACTCGGGTAACTCTGCTCAAGTATCAATCGGCGGAGTTTTTGTTGCGGATCGAGCGACTTATACTCAGCTTCAATTATCAAATACTAACGGAAAGATTAGTCTAACTACCACAGACGGCTCAGCTACTGCTTCATTGAATGGCGGTACACTCTTTGCTTTAACCGATATGTATGATAATACAATTCCGTCGTATCAATCATCGCTTGATGGTTATGTAAATAATTTGATGAACAGTGTAAATGCTCAGCATTCTACGGGCTATACTATAAACAATCCCCCGCAAACCTCGGTCAATTTCTTTAGTAGCTATCAGAGTGGCACTCTGACAATAAATCCGGCAATTGTACAAGACCCTAATAAAATTGCGGTGTCCAGTGATGGGACTGCGGGAAACGGAAATATAGCCTTAAATATTGCAAACCTTATTAATCAAAAAAATGCAAACGGTACCTCTTTGCTTGATACTTATAATCAGCTAATTTCAAAAATAGGAAATGATACTCAAAGTGCTACTAATTCGGCTCAATCGTATCAATTGGTCCTAAAACAATTGCAAACACAAAAGGCTTCTATTTCCGGCGTATCCACGGACGAAGAGATGTCCAATGTAATTCAATATCAAAAATCTTATGATGCATCTGCCAAAATAATGTCGATTGCAAGCCAGATGTTGGATACTCTAATAGCGATGGTGGTATAAAATTATGAGAATATCAGACAGTATTTTTAATACGGATTATCTTAATAATCTAAATACAATAAAAAATAATGTGACGACTCTTCAGAATCAATTGGCTACTGGTAATAAAATTCAACAGCCGTCAGACTCGCCTTCCGGCACGAGTGAATTGCTTAGCTGGAATAGTCAATTAGATCAGATGACTACATATTCAAGTAATATCGATAGTGCAACTTCGTTTGTCACTGATACTACTAACGCGATGCAAAGTATTCAAAATGAAATAACCACGGATTTAACGCAACTTACCTCGGTGAACAGTGCAACGGTTAGCAATACAGATCTTACTAACTATGCAAATAAAATGAATCAATCTCTACAGACAATATTGGATCTGGCTAATTCACAATCGGATGGGAAATATGTTTTTGGCGGGACAGATTTTGCGTCGGTGCCTTACAGCCTTTCTCCCGGTAATTCTTCCGTTGGCGTAAATACCGATGTATCCGGTTCGCAATCAATCAGAACATCTCAGAATGTTTTGCAGAAAATAAATATGAGCGGCTCTGAAGTTTTCGGAACGATTCTTTCTCAAAACGGAAATATTGATCCCACAACTGCTGTCGGTGCTACAGTTTCAAGCCAAACAAGCGTTTACGATACTGCAGGAACGCAATATACTTTCAAAACAAATTATACGAAGACCGCAGCAGATACTTATTCAATGACTTACGACATTGTTGACGGCAGCGGAAATACTGTCCTTGCTCAACCGCCGGCACCAAAATCATTTGTATTTAATTTAGCTAATGGTTCACTGCAAACAGTAAACGGGCAAACACCTGCTCCGATTCAAATTAACCTCCCTTCTAAAAATATCTATTTTACTTTTGATCCAACTGGGATAAATGAAAACACAGGCACCTCATCTTTATCAACTTCTGCTAACCAAACTACGGATATTTTTAATACTTTGATTGCGGTAAGAAATAATCTTCAAGCCGGAACAAAACCGACTGCTGCTCAAATTCAAGCAATAACAGATTTTAATAACAGGCTTTTAGACAATATTGCTAAAGCCGGCAACAATACTAACCAACTTAGCAATTCAAAAACCTTGTTAACAAACCAACAAACTCAATTACAAAGTATGATTTCAAATGTTCAGGGAGTCGATGTTGCTAAATCGGTTGTTGACCTTCAGAATCAACAAAATGTTCTTCAGGATATTTACCACATGGCGGCTATGGTCAGCTCAAATTCATTATTGAATTACTTATGATTAGAAAACTTAGCACACTAAGTGGTTTAGCTTTAGGAATACTTTCAATATTCGGAGCTTTCTTTTTGGAAGGAGGGACTTTTAGCGCCCTCTTCTTGATTCCTCCTTTGATCATTGTTTTTGGGGGAACATTTTCGACTGTGATTATTGGGTTTGGGTTTGAAAAGTTCAAAAATATTTTGAAGCTAACTAAATTGGCTTACTTTCCCAATAAATATAATTTACACAGACTTATAAATAATTTGATAGATATTTCGATAATATCAAGGAAGGAAGGTCTTCTTTCCATCGAAAAAAGATTAGACATGATTGATTATGTCTTTCCAAAAAAATTATTGAGGTATGCTATCGACGGAACTGACGCTGACTCTTTGCTAAGCCTTGCATCTTTGGAAATAAAATCAATGCAAGAACGTCATTACTCAAACATTTTTATTTTTACGAAAATGGGCGGCTATGCTCCAACAATGGGCATTATCGGCACTGTTATGGGCTTGATAATGACGCTTGCAAATGCAGGCGGAGATCCAAATTCTTTAATTAAAAATATTGCCTCGGCATTTATTGCCACACTTTGGGGCGTTTTTAGTGCAAATATTTTATGGTTACCAATTGGCGATAAGTTAAAAAAATGTCATCTGGAAGAAAAACATATGATGGAAATCTCGCTGGAAGGTATTTTAGCCTTACAGAGCGGGGAGATACCCTCAATAGTAAAAGCAAGGCTAATAAGCCTGCTTCCGCAAAGAGAACAATTAGAACTGATGACTCCTTAGAATTTGAAGAATCGCCTTTCCATGAAAGCGGCGATAAGGATCGTTATTTAATTACTTATGCAGATTTAATTACTCTTCTGCTGGGATTGTTTATTATTCTTTATGCAATTTCAAATATTGATGCGCACAAATATCAAAGAGTTGTCAATGCAGCAGGCGATATTTTTGGAAACCGGAGCAAGATTGTAGCTCTTAATAATAATATTGTTAATAAACCTTCCGTTCCGGAATTAAGTTTGAAGGCTGAATTAACTAAACTTATTGATAAGTATCATTATAATAACTCAATCAGACTAGAACAAAATGCAAGAGGTATTACGATTCACCTCTTGGACGATATTTTATTTGCATCCGGAAGTGCAAATTTAGCAGATGGTTCTTTAATGATTCTTAATAGGTTAGCTAAAATTTTGAAAGAATTACCGAATGATATTAGAGTCGAGGGTCACACTGATAATGTACCAATTAATACGTCTGCCTTTCCCTCAAACTGGCATCTTTCGGTTGCACGGGCATTAAATACAGCTTATTATCTAATTAAAAATGAAGAGCTAAACCCGGAGAAGATTTCAATCATAGGTTACTCCGAATACAAACCGATTGATTCAAATGCTACGCCTGAAGGTAGAGCAACAAATAGAAGAGTTGATATTGTAATAATAAAAAAGTAAAGGCTATGAAAATTAACACAAGACAATTTGGCGAAATTGAGTTTAGTCCGGAATTAATGATTAATTTTAGTACCGGAATTTTTGGATTTGAAAATCTAAAGAATTATTTGCTTATAAAAGTTGACGATGATTTTTTCTATTGGCTGAATTCTGTGGAAGAACCGGAAATTGCATTCCCGCTTGTTGGCGTTAGGGTGATTGATGATAAATATCCCCTGGAGAATGAACACGAAGCTTTCGGAATTGTTACAATGAATCCTGACATCTTAAATATCTCGATTAATTTGAAAGCCCCTGTTTATATTAACCAAACAAATAAAACAGGATTTCAAAAAATACTGGATAGTGAAAAATATCCGGTGAATTATAATTTATTCAAAGAAGAATAGCGCAGGAAAATTATGCTCATATTAACCAGGAAAATAGATGAGGAAATTAAGATCGGCTCTGAAATTTCAATCAAAGTTCTTTCAATTTCTGAAGGCCAAGTAAAACTTGGCATTGCAGCTCCTAATAATGTTGAGATTTTCCGGAGCGAGATTTATCAAAAAATTAAGCAGGTAACAATTGAGGCTTTACAAAACAGCAGTAATAAACCTAAAGATCTCTCGAAACTGCGTTTAAATAATATTAGAAAATTGAATAATGAAAGTTGAACAAGGAAAAACGACAATACTTATTGTTGATGATTCTGATTTAATCTGCCATACTTTAAAAACATTTTTTAGCGATTTTAATCTTGAAGTTTTAACAAGTCATGATGGATTAGATGGTATTCAAAAGGCTGCTGTTAACAAACCTGCATTAATCTTTCTCGATCTTTTAATGCCAAACTTTGATGGTATTAAAATGCTGCAAGTTATTAAGGTGTTGGATAATCTTAAAAATATCCCCGTAATTGTAATTAGTGGTAACACTAATAGATCCAACGTAGTTACTGCTATCGAGAACGGGGCAGATAGAGTAATTTCCAAACCGCTGCAACGTGAAATTATCTTAAAAAATGTTGCTGAAATTTTTGGAGAAGATTTTTTAGCTAAATTGAAGAAGCCAAATTTGTTTTCAAATAATGAAATAAAAGATATTAAAAGAGAATTGGGAGAATATTTCCTGTCAGCTTTTCCTCAAAAAAAAGAAAATATATTAAGAGCCCTTGACGAAGGTGATCATGATACCCTGAAGTTTATTATGCATGAAATTAGAGGAATCGGTGGAACCATGGGATACCCAAATCTTAGTCTGTTAGGAAGTGTTATAGAAGATCAACTTGGAGGGAAATATTTGAACTGGGAAAAGCTAAGAGTGATGTGCGATCAGGTTTTTACAGCAGTTAGAGAAATTGAAGTGTCGTTAAAGAAATCAGAGGGATAAAATGTTCGTTATTATTGGATTTTTTGTTGTAATTCTTTCAATAGTTGTCGGTTTCTTTATAGCCGGAGGGAATTTTTTACTGCTTCTTCAATATGCAGAGTTAATCACCATCGGTGGAGCAGCTGTGGGAAGCTTATTAATAGCCTCCCCAATTAGCCTTCTGAAAAAAATATTTGCGGAAATTCCGAAAGCCATTAAATCTGAAAATTATACAAAAAAGGATTATTTGGAATTGCTAAAATCGTTTAACGAATTGTTTCTTGTTGCGCAAAGAGATGGACTATTAGCAATCGAAAAACATGTCGAAGATCCCCGTACGAGCCAAATTCTTTCAGTAAATAAGAAGTTTGTTAATAATGATCTAGCCAGGAATTTTTTTGCCGATACAATGAAAGTAATGCTTTCCGGTGGTGTTCCGCCGCATGAGTTAGAAGAATTAATAGATACTGAAATTGAAACTCTTGAAATTGAATCCAAACCTGTCCCCGCTGCCTTAGCAAGAGTAGGGGATTCTTTGCCCGGCTTAGGAATTGTCGCAGCGGTTTTAGGAATTATTGTTACAATGGCATCTATTGATAAAGGGGCTGAAGTAGTAGGGCATCACGTTGCTGCAGCTTTAGTCGGAACTTTTCTGGGTGTGTTGCTTGCTTATGGGTTTGTAAATCCGCTCGCCGCAAATATTGAACATAATATGGAAACAAGAATGCGTTTATTCACCACCATTAAGGCTTGTATTGTTGCGTATGCTAAAGGCAATCCTCCAATTATTGCTATTGAAATTGCGCGAAGAACTATTTTCTCTGACGAAAGGCCTACATTTTCAGAGTTAGAAAATTATGTTAGAGGAAAAAGTTAACAATGTCATTAGGAACTGACATACCACCCCGGATAGTAAAAAAAATAAAAAAGCATTCGGGGGGACATCATGGCGGAGCATGGAAAGTTGCATATGCAGATTTCGTTACGGCAATGATGGCTTTGTTTATTGTTTTATGGGTGATGGGTCAAGATCAACACGTAAGAAAACTTGTAGCAAATTATTTTAAAAACCCGATTGGCTTTTCAAATAAAGGACAGAACATACTTCAAGGAAATACCCCGTCCTTAATTAAAACTGACCAGATGAGTTTACAGGACGCACGGGAAAAAGAAGTCGAAATTCTTAAAAAAATGGGCGATAAAATTATTGGTGATTTATCCAAAGATTCTGAGTTTAGTAACTTGACGGGACAAATTAAAATTGAATTTGTTAAAGAAGGGCTAAGAATTGAATTGGTGGAAGCCGCAAAAAATTTATTTTTTGAAATTGGTACTGCAAAGCTAACTAAGGAAGCCGAACTTCTTTTAAGAAAAATAGGAAACGAATTAGCTAAATTGCCAAATTATATTATTATTGAAGGGCATACGGATGCCCGTCCATATTCCGGGGGAACAAACGGTTATACAAATTTTGAATTAAGCGCTGATAGGGCTAACTCTGCCAGGCGCGCTTTGACTTCCGGCAATCTTCCTGATAACCAAATTTTTGAGGTAAGAGGATATGCCGATAGAGAGTTGAGAGACCCGAAAGACCCTTTTAATTTTGTAAATCGAAGAATTAGTATTATTATTAAGTATATGAAAAACCAAGAATGAAAAATATTTTAGTCATAGAAGACGATCCGATAACAATAACTTTGTATAAATATATTCTCAAAAAAGCGGGTTATAATTATTATATACTTGAAGACGGAAATGAAATAATAAACCTTTTGGAAGATGTAAAGATCCATTTGATTATCATGGATATTAGTTTAAGGAACTCATATCTTAATGGACAAAAAATGGATGGAATTAAGCTTTCGAGTTATATAAAAGGAAACTCCAGGTATGAAAATATTCCAATTATTATCGTTACTGCATATTCTGCGAAAATTGAAGGCGATGATTTTTTCAAAAGAAGCTTTGCTGACGATGTTTTAACAAAACCCATTGTGGATTTTAATTTATTTATTAGTAAAATAAACACACAAATAAAAAATTGAAAAAGAATACTATCCTAATAGTTGAAGATGAAAAAGACACTCTATTCATTCTCGATAAACTTCTTACAAAAAACGACTTCCAAGTTTATACCTCTACAAATGGACAAGAAGCTTTAAAATTACTCGATGAGGTTTTGCCTCAAGTGATAATTGCTGACTGGACTATGCCGGTCATGAGCGGTCTTGAGCTTTGTAATACGATTAAGAAAAACGAAAAATTTAAATCCATTTATTTTATTATCCTCACTGCCAGAGCTTCCTTAAAAGATAGAGTTACTGGTCTTGATTTAGGAGCTGACGACTTTCTGGTTAAACCTGTTCAAAACCAGGAATTGCTTGCACGGATTCGTTCAGGTATACGTATTTATAATCTCCAAAACGAGCTAATTAAAATTGAGCACAATAAAGCCCTTATCGAAATGGCTTGTACAATCGGACATAAGATTAACAACCCTTTAAGTAGTTTAGTAGTTTCTATCCATAATATTGAAGAAGAAATTGAAAAAATTGAGAAAAAATCCTTTGCTGAAGACTTCAATGTAATATCCCAATCAATCGAACGGATAAAAATTTTAGTAAATGACCTTACTCACCTGCAAAACCCGAAAATTATCGATTATACTTCTGATAATAAAATGCTGAAACTCGACTGATTTCGATATCCCCTAAATTATTTTCCCATTTTTTCGATTATAATTTGAGGAATTATGGGTATACTAAATAAAATTGATAATATATCAGCTGGAAGCGGCTATAATAAGGCTTCTAAGACGGCTAATTCCGGCAATTTATTAAATATTAATTTTGCCCGCCGCTTAGATTTGCACGATAAGGTGGATTTTTCACCCTCGCTTAAGTATGTTAACCAAATCAATTGGAAACTAAAGGAATTTAAGCATGTTGTTAATGATAAACTTTTCCTCGATTTTGTTGTCTCAAATTTAGAATTCCAAACTACAATTGACCTGGCAAATTATAGTAAACTGGAGCTACTAAACTATTTAGTAATCAAAGAAATTGACAGCAAGAAACCCAGGAAAAAAATTATTACAGATATTTCTTCATATGTCGGTAGAACAAACTATAACCAGGATCCATTATTTATAAAGTTTTTGTCACTTAACTTATTCTTTCAAAGAGTGGAAGATTCAAATCTATCCGGTGATATTACCATAAGAGATAAATTTGTCTTTGATGATTTTGTTAACGATATCATAAACGGAATTATGAAAGAGTTTGACTTATTAAATAATCAAATTTTTATTTTCATTGACAAACTTGCAAATTTGAAATTAGGTGTAGCTGAAAAAAACTTAAATAATCACGGTGATTTATTAATTATTAAGAAAATTAACGTATCCAAAATTGACTGAATTTAACAACAATAAAGATAATAACGAACCTAAGAGTTTCATCTCTTTTTCGGAATTTGAATCCTTTTACCACATGTCCGATAGCAGCCCTCTGGCAATTGTCGATGCTACATTCCGGATTATTTTTTCAAATAGTTCCTTTTTAAAAATCTTTAAATTTTACCACAATCAAAAATTCTTTGAGCTTAACTCCGAGCCGGACTTGCGTAACATGCTGTTAATTTTAACGAACAGCAGCTATAACAATATGCAGTTCGATCTTTTTTACTCCCCCGAACATAACTTAGAATCCAGTGATTTTAACGTTCAAGCCGAAAGAATCTTTATTGAAGAACATGAATATTTTGTCTTGGTCTTCAAATCACTAAAAGAAAAAAACAAGCTTGAAGATAGAATAAACAACCTTCACAATGCCCTGGAATATGGGAATGTGCCAATTATCATTACAAATGAATCCGGAATAATTACTTACTCTACCACCTCCTTTGAAAAAATATTAAAAACTGGAATTGAAATTATCTATAATCAATCAGTAGTTGATGCGCTTGCTTTTTATTTAACCAATGAGGACAAAAAGGAGTTGCAAGATGCGATAAATAAAGTTGAGGTGTGGAATAAAATTATTTCCTCTACCGGTACTGATGGCAATACGCTCTATGAAGAGTTGAAATTAAATCCAATTTTTATTGAAGGTAAGGATACCCTTAATTTTATTTTAACTGCAAACGATATTACTAACTATATCCTAAAAAATCTCTTCATTAGAAAGTCTGAAAGACGCCTTAAATCCATTATTAATAATATTTCCGATTTGCTTTTCATCTTTAAGAACAAAGACGGACAATTTTTATTTGAAAACGCAAATGAAAATTTCTGCAGAATATTTTCAATAAACAAAGTAACCGCTGTTAAAAAAGAGATTGATTCAGTCTTAAATCCAAAATTTTTGAATGAGATAAAGAATTCAATAAAACAATTTGACGGCAACGATAAATCTTTTGTCGAATTTAAGTTTGTTAATTCTGTTAACAGCCAGTATAGTGTAAAAATTTCTATAATCAAGGACGATCTAGAAAAAGAAGATATTTACGTTGTCGGAATGCATGACATCACGGATCAAATGCTTTATCAGGAGCGACTTAAAAAAGCCTATGAGAAAGAAATTAGTCTAAATAAAATGAAAACGGCTTTCTTAGAAAATATGTCACATGAAATTCGTACGCCTTTTAATGCGATTGTAGGATATTCCGAAATAATAGATGATTGCATCAAGAATCAAGAATATGATGCAATATTAGAATTGATAAGTTCCTTCAAAGATGTGTTAAGCCGTGTACTCAATCTGTTTAATAATATTGTTGAAGTCTTTCAAATATACTCAGGAGAAGTTGAGCTTGATCTGGTAACGCTTAATTGCAACCAGGTGCTTAAGTCTGTTTACAATAAGAAATTGTTAGAAGCCGAAAAGAAAAATCTGGTATTTCAATTGGCGCTGGACAGCGAAATTCTGAATGTAAAAACGGACTGGATAAAGTTAGAAAAAATAGTTGACTCGTTGGTTACTAATGCTATAAAATATACTGATACCGGAAAAATTGTTATCAATTCAGGCTCTGAAATCGATAAGGTGAAAATAACAATCTCAGATACCGGAAAGGGAATTGAAGATATAGACATTAAAAGGTTATTTGAGCCCTTTGTTCAATCTGAAGACGCCTACGTTCGTAATTATGAAGGCGCCGGGCTTGGTTTAACAATTGCATACCAGCTTACCAAACTATTGAACGGCGATTTTGAAATTCAAAGCGAAAAGAATATGGGGACCAAAATTATTTTAACTTTTCCAATAGTTGAAGAATTTGTTGCCGATGATCTTTAATGGATACCCAACCCTACCTGACTTTTAGTTCTATCGCTACAATTCTTAAATATTCCTTTAATATTACCCCTATCGCTATAAAAGCACAAATAATTTGCTTTGTCTAGGCTGTTTGAAAGAAAGAATAATGGGACAATTTGCATCTACATGCAATTGAATATTTTTATTATATTTGAGAGAAAACTTATCTATAGAAATTAAGCATTCAAAAAACTATTAAAATTATTATTGAGAATTTATTTAGAAGGGCTCAAAGGGAATGGAAAAAAAAATCTTAGAATATTATATTTCTGATCAAGATAAAAACAATTCAAACCCTAAAAAAAATTCTTCTCAACCCAAGAAGGCAAAGGTCATTATACCCGATAAATCTAATAAGCTTTGTCAAATGATATTAGAAAAAATTGAGTCGTCAAAACCAAAGGTTGTTCCTGACAATTACCAACAAAATATTGAAATTGTTAAATCGTCGATTGCTATACTTTCGGAATGTTCTAACTTGTTACTCCAACATAAAAAGGATATGAAAAACCAGCATATTAGAGATTGCCGTACTGCTATTAAAAATATGTATAAAATTCATATGGAAATTAGAGAACAATTAGAATCGGGGAAGAAATAAATCCATACCTTTATCACAGAATTTAGATTTTGAATGACCAATCTTATTGCGGTGCTTTCATCAAGCTAAAAATTGCCGCGGCAAGAAAGATAAGATTTGCTGACCAAGCAGTTAAAAGCGGACTTAGCGCTCCATTCTTTCCGAAGGCTTCGCTAATCTGCATAAATACCAAATATATAAAGGTAACAAGAATGTTTACCCCCATCTGTACTGCTAAACCGCCGCGTCTTTTGTTTGCTGAGATTGGCAGACCGAATAACACAACCACAAGGCTTGCTAATGGAAATGAAAATCTTGAGTAATACTCAATTAAAGTGCTGGTAGGATCGCTGCCGGATGTTTTTTCAGAATTAATTAAATCTTTCAACTGAGCAAGATTCATATCTTCCGGGCGCTGCTGCTTTGTGATTAAATCATGTGGGGAAAAATTTAAGTAGCTGATTTTCATTGAAGGAAAATATTGAGCGGTTTGCGATGAGTCGTTAAATACTCTTTGAACAACATTGCGTAGAAGCCATGAACGGCTTGTCGAATCATAAGTCATACTTGCTGCATCAATTCGTGATGACATTCTTGTTAAATTATTTTTATCAAACTCTTCTATACTTACACGGTTAGCTTGATTTCTTGAGTTGTCAAAATAAACAATTGTTACAATTCTTGTTTGAGAATCTTGAAAGAAAAGATTATTCCCGCTATCATTATAACCGGAATTAAGATATTTCATTTCAATCTGCTGTTTTGTTTTGTTTGCCAGGGGAACAACGTAGCCAGCAAAATAAATTGAAAACATGCTAACGAAAAAGGTTACAATTAAAAACGGAACCATAAATCGGTAAAGGCTTACACCGCTTGATTTAATTGCTGTTAACTCACTAAGGTTCGCCGCTTTACCGACTACAAATAGAGCTGCGAACAGTACTGCTACTGGTGTCATCAATTTTATAATATCAGGGCTGAAAACAATATAATAATAGGCAATGAACTGCCATGGCACGTTTTGATCTAAAAAACTGCCTAGGTTTTCAAGCATGTTTAAGACAACAAAAATCAGCGTAAATGAAATTAACCCAAATAAAATTGTCTGAATAAATTGCTTGATTAAATATTTATCTAGTATCTTCATCTAGTTTTCTTCGGATTCTTCCGGGTAACTTCGCCATTGTTTTGGTATAAACCTTTTCAGTGCGGATAAATTAATTGTAACCGTTTCTTGAATCGTTTTTGTAGTTAACAAAAGTCCCACAATTACTAAAAGAATATTCGCAGACCACATTCCCCAGAAGGGAGTTATAATATTTCGATCGGCAAGCTTCTCCCCGCCGATTAAAAATGCCCAATAAACAACAAAGAAAAACAAACTAATGCTTGCCGCAATCCCGAATCCTCCTTTTCTTACCATTACGCCAAGCGGTGCACCTATCAAAATAAAAACTATACATGCAACCGGCAAAGCATATTTCTTATGAACTTCAACTGTGTAAGAATTTATCTCATCCTGAATAGATTGCCAGACTCTGTAATTTGCCGTAATTACATTTTGCGCTGTCTTAATCTGTTGTAATGCATTTAAGTAAAGAAGATTTCGCGATACTGATTTAGGAAAATTTGAAGGATTAAGAGCCGAAGCGGTATCGATAAACATATATTTATTTGTTTCGACAGTTAAGTTTTTTAGAGCGTTGTTCCGGATCTGGTTAAGGCTGTCAATTATGGTAACCATGGCGCCGGTGCTTAGTTCGCGGTCACCGCGCGGTGCTCCAGGTGCAGATTGTTGAAATGAAAACTGATCGCCGTTCATAATTATTCGATGCTTCTGAAATTTTATTTCCCGGTAATAATTGGTCTGCACTGCATCAGATTCGTGGATCTCTCCGTTCCATAAATCCATAATTAATTTTGACTGGTCCTTTGAAAAATAAATTTTCCCTCTTTGGGCAGTAACCACATCTACCCTGGTTGGATTAGTGTAGTCATAAATTACTACATTTTGAAGCTCGTTTGTGCTTTTATCAATTTCTCGCGCAAGAATTGCATAGTTGGCTACATCCTGTGAAAATACTCCCGGTTGAAGCGAGAGCGTAGGTTTCTGCCGTGAGATATCTTCCATTAAGATCTTTGCTTGGTGATTTGCATCCGGAAGAACATCATTATTAAAAAGAAAAAGCAGGTAAGCCACTACAATGCTTGCTATAAAAGGAGCAGCCATCATTTTTTTAAGACTTACACCCGAGGACTTTAATATTGTTATTTCATTATTTTGGGACATACTGCCGAAAGCCATTAGTGTAGACACAAGTGTAGCCATGGGCACGACAAGCACTACCATCCACGCAAGATTAAAGGTTATCAATTTTATTATTACCCAAACCCCCAACCCTTTTCCGATTAGCCGGTCAGCAAACTTCATCATGAATTGAAGCAGGAAAATGAAAATCAATGTAATGTTTGAAAAAACAAACGGTACTATGTGGTTCTTTAGTATGTATCGCGATAAAATCATGCAGTCAATATATAAAAGCGGTAAAAGTTTAACAAGAAGACTTCCTTTTTATAAACAAAATAAATTATTGACCTTATTGCAAATTCTTTATTAGAAATAATTTTTATATGTTTGATCACTAAAACTATCGGGAATTAGAAACCAATAAATTAGAAGAAAACTTTACAAAGTTAATCTTTTAGAATCAAAATTGATTTTTACAAAAAATCACTTAATCATTAAAAAAACAAAGGAGCTTAATTGTGCAGGAAGTAATTAATTATATCGAAAACAACCAGCAAAGTTATATCGAAGAGCTTAAAGAATTTTTAAAGATTCCAAGTATTAGCACCTCGATAGAAAATAAAAGCGAAGTAAACCGCTGCGCAGACTTTGTAGCATCAAAATTGAAAGATGCCGGCATGAGTCACGTAGAAATTTTTAAGACTGAAGGACATCCTCTTGTATACGGCGAGTGGCTTGGTGCACCTGGGAAACCTACTGTTTTAATATACGGGCATTATGATGTCCAGCCCGCTGACCCTATTGAACTGTGGGATAGTCCGCCTTTTGAACCTGTAATTAAAGACGGGAAAATTTTTGCAAGAGGCGCGACAGACGATAAAGGACAAGTGTTCATGCACATAAAAAGCGTCGAAGCATTTTTCAAAGTTGAAGGAAGTCTTCCGCTGAATGTGAAATTTATTATCGAAGGTGAAGAAGAAATCGGAAGCGAAAATTTGGAGCCGTTTATTATTCAACATCTTGAATTGCTTAAGTGCGATGCTGTGTTAATTTCGGATACCGCTCTTTATGAGGAAGGAATTCCGACTTTAACTTATGGACTTCGCGGTCTTTCTTATATGGAAGTTGAAGTCACAGGTCCACAAAGAGATCTTCATTCGGGTACTTTCGGCGGTGCTGTAGGAAATCCCATAAATGTTTTAGCAGAAATGATTGCAAAGCTGCACGATAAAAACGGAAGAATAACAATCCCTCATTTCTACGACGATGTTTTAACTCTTACAAAAAAAGAAAAGGATAATTTCAAGCGCCTTAAGTTTTCTGAGAAGAAATTTGCTAAAGAACTCGGTGTTGCTGAACTGACAGGCGAAAAAGGTTTTTCTTCTCTTGAAAGAACTTGGGTTCGTCCAACTTTAGATTGCAACGGAATTACCGGAGGATTTACCGGACAGGGAGCTAAAACAGTTATTGCATCCAAAGCCTTGGCAAAAATAAGTATGCGTTTAGTGCCTAACCAGGATCCCGTTAGAGTTGCTAAAGAATTTGAAAAGTATATAAAGAAAATTGCTCCGAAAACTGTAAAAGTAACAGTGAAAAACCTTCATGGAGCTTATCCTGTTTTAATTCCTCTTACCGATCATTCCACAATTGCTGCTACAAAAGCTATGGAAAAAGCCTTTGGTAAAAAAATGGTCTTTATAAGAGAAGGAGGCTCGGTTCCGATTGTTACTACCTTCGTAAAGAAATTGAAAGCCCCAACAGTTTTAATGGGACTTGGCTTAAATTCGGAAAACCTTCATTCTCCAAATGAACATTTTAACCTAAATCATTTCCGGCTTGGTATTATTAGTTCAGCTTATTTCCTGAAAGAATATTCATTATAAGTCTGTGTTCTATTCTTAGATTGATAACGGAAATTAAAGTTATGGTTTTTTAGAGAGCAAACTCACAAAGGAATTTCTTTGTTTTTAATATTTTTTAATGATAATTGCCGACTTTATTTAGATTTTATCAACGGCATAATTGTTGGTGAATATGACTAAGATTTTATTTCCACAAAAGCATCAATTGAAAAAACAATAGAATCGGAATATGAAAAAGGTATATCCTTTGGTGTTTCTAACTTTATTTTCTTTCCTATTTTTCTCCTGCGGGAAAAAAGGTCAAGAGAATGTTCAGCGCAGCCAAAGCGGAGATGTTGCTACTTCGCCGAATACAGATGCGGATATACAAATGTATAATCTACGAGTAAAACAGCAACAAGCCGGCACTCAATCCGCCTACGATACACTTTCGGTCGTTGAATATGTCCTAAAAAATTATCCCAAAGGCTCGTACTTAGTTAATTTTGATAAGACTTTTACCTATAACATTCCTAAGCCTGCAGTAATTTATTTAAATAATCAAAATGGAACTTACATTTTTGCAGTAGTTGCAAAATCAAAACCGGGCGAAAGGTTAATAGAGTCAAAGAATGTTGTCGGTTATGATCAAAGCTTTGTAAACTTAGATAGTACTCACCTTGGAACTGCGTTCTTCTACCTGGTTTTGTTGAAAGCTGAAAACGGAAGCTTTACAAATATTTGGGAATCGCCTATTCCGGCACACGGAGGATTTAATTATATGGATATGCAGAAATGGGCTTATAACGGTACGCCTTACGTCCGTGTTGACTTCCATTATGCAAGAGGCATCGGGCATATCGACTATAATTATTTCCTCGTCAACGGACTTATCAACCCCCCTCATCTACTTATGACTTACGAGTGGATTGATGCCAAACGAACCATCGCAAATGTAAACGATGATAAATATCCCGATTACTACGAATATCTTTATTATAATCTTCCGAATAGAATTTATGCTGCAGATTCAATTCCGTTTGTCTGGGATGTAAAAGACAGTCTTTACGTGAACACCAGAAATCACCGTCAGACGCAACCATACTAACATCTATTCAATTCAAAATAACCCTCTGTGAACATTATGAATGCACTGTGAATGCACTCTGAATGCACTCTGAATACGCTCATCTTCCTATACTCTTCCTATTAACTTGAATCTTTTCCATAGCCAAACCATAAGATTGCCCTTCATAGAAAAAGCATAACATCTTAAAATCAAATTATTCATTACTACTATTAAGAATGTGATATGAATACAGAGATTTCTTAACGATATTCATACTTAGGCATCAGTAAATTTTACTGCTAATGCTTAAGTAATTATTGCTGCGTGGGATTAATTTTATTAACTTGCAATAGTTTTAATCATACCGTAAATACTATTTAGATAAGGATATTTGATGATAGATGTTGAAATAAAACATAATTCATTGTTAGATTTTTTTGAATCTGCCGGTTATACGCCTGAAATTATTAATGGCAAAAAGAAGTTCAAAGTATTTTCATCAGTTCAAAATGAACTAAATTCACTATGCATGGGCGTTGGGCTCAGAGATATTTCTCCAAGCGGTATAATCGAACTCAGAGGAAAAGATGTTCTTGATTTCTTGCATAGGATAACAACAAATTCGCTCAGAGATTTGCAGAAGGAAAATTTAGCCGGTACAATATTTACTTCCGAGAAGGGAAGAATTATTGATACTGCAACAATCTTTAATTTTGAAGACCATCAACTTTTAATTTGCAGCGAAGCTAACCGGGAAAAAGTCCTAAGCTGGATTAATAAATATGTTATTACAGACGATGTTCATATAAACAGTTCTTCAGAAAGTTATATTCTTCTTGAAATGACCGGTCAACAGTCTGATTCGTTTTTGACCTTAGTTTGCGGAAATTCAATCAACGAAATTATGCCGAACCAGTTTAGGGTTGTACGCACAGAAGGACTAATCTTTATTGTTGCAAAGCTAAAAGAGCTAAATGGAAATGAGAAATATTGGATCTTAGCCGATATAAGTAACGGTATCCAATTAACTAAATATATGATAGATCATACAGGCCCATTTGATTTTAATCTTATTGGCGAAGATGCTTATAATATTTACCGCATTACCAAAGGAATTCCAGCAGCTCCAAACGAACTAAATGATCAGTTTAATCCTCACGAAGCTGGATTGCTAAATTTAGTGAGCTTTACCAAAGGTTGTTATATCGGTCAAGAAGTAGTTGCCCGGCTGGAAACTTATGACAAAGTACAAAAATATTTGAAACGACTTACATTCCATCAACCGGTAGACGAAAACGGAAAATTTCTTCTTGTGGATCAAGAAGGAAATGATGCTGGAGTTGTCACCTCGGTTGCATATTCTCCAAAATTCAATAAGTATTATGGATTAGGATATGTAAGAAAAGCTTACTGCCAGGATGGAAAAATTCTCTTTGCCACAAATCAATCTGACGAAAAAGTACCTGTTACAATGGGAAACATTTCAGAAGCAAAATGAAAATCTATACAAAAACCGGAGATGAAGGCTTTACCGGATTATTCGGGGGTGAAAGGGTTTCGAAAGATTCTGCAAGAATTGAAACTTATGGAACAATTGACGAACTGAACTCATTCATCGGACTTGCAGTAACTGAAATTAAAAATGAAGAAATAAAAAAACTACTTCTAAAACTTCAAAATCAACTTTTCATTGTGGGCTCAGATTTAGCCACACCTATAGAAGAAAAAAATAAAAAGTATAACATTACTCGAGTAACAAAAGAGTTTTATCTTGACCTCGAAAAAGAGATAGATTATTTTGATGCAAAACTTGATCCTTTGAAGAACTTTATTTTACCCGGAGGAACAAAAGGGGCTGCGCTTTTACACGTTTGTAGGTCAATTTGCAGAAGAGCAGAACGTCAAATTGTAGCTCTTAAAAGGGAAGTGAATATAGGCGATAATATCCTTATATTTGTAAATAGAATTTCAGATTTGTTCTTTGTCCTAGCTCGATATGAAAATCACTCTTCAAATGTCGGTGATACTAAATGGGAAGCTAAATAGACTTTAAAACTGTTCTTTGAATTTATGGTGTATAATGTGAACTTTGTCTAACTAAAATTTCGGGGGTGAATTTGGTTTCGACGGGGTTGAAGACGCATTGAACTGCACGCCGTGTTCCCCGAGATACACGTTAAACAATTGGGAACAAAACAATAACTGGCGAATCTAATTACGCCCTAGCCGCTTAATAAAATAAGCGACCGTTCACTAAATTTTCGCATACCGGACTTTAGCTGAACGACGTTTAGGTATGATAGCTGGATCTATCGCCCTTATAGATAAAGCAAAATAAACAATGGGTAAAGCTTAAAGCAATCCCCGCCTGTTTGGTAACTTTAAGCTTATAAAAAATAGGCTACGTGTGTAGACGTTCTCTGGATCTTAACTTCGGACGCGGGTTCGACTCCCGCCACCTCCACAATATTCCTTATAATATAAGAATTTATAGATAATGCTTACACTAATTGCATTTGAAAGGATGCAATCACCTAGTATTTCCGCTTAATTATTCCCTTTTTATGGACGTGAAAAACGCCAGTTTACCTTCATGTAACGAGATTGACCTCGCTTGTAACAAGTTATACGATCTTATTGTTTCAACCAAATTTTAATGTAAAGACAAAATTTGATTCTTTATTCTGCTTTCACTATTTTGTGGGAAGTCCCACAAACAATATAAGGCTTAATAAACATGGAAACGGAAATAGTAAAGAAATATGAAACGAATTTAGACAGTAAAAAGAGATTAACTGTACGGGGTGTACCCTTCAAACACTATGTTGTAGAAGTTTACGCAGACGGCAAAGTATTATTAAGTCCACGGGTTCTTGTTGACCCGAACACAATTTCTAAGGATACTTTGAAGATGATAGAGAAATCTATGAAGAACTTTAAGGAAGGTAAAGTATCGGAACCAATTGACCTGGATAAATACAACTTTGATGAGGAGTAACATTGAAGTATAGGATAAGATTTGGGGAACCCGAAGTAAAAGAATTATGGAATAACTTATCATCGAAGTTTGAAAAAGATTTGTTAAAAGGAGACGAAAAGAAAAAGTTTAAAAAGCTGGGGAAAGCTTTAACCTACCTAAGCAGTAACCCAAAACACAATAGTTTGTCTACGCACGAAATAAAACCTTTAAGCATTAAATTTGGTAAAAAAGTTTGGCAGTCATACCTTGAAAACAAGACACCGGTAGCAGGAAGAATATTTTGGGTTTACGGCCCTGGTAAAGAAGATATAACGGTAATAGGCATTGAGCCGCACCCGGAGGATAGTAAGCGGGGCGGATATGAAACAGTAAAGTTGTCTGATTTGCCGGAGTAAAAAATTTCTTCTGTTGTATATTCCAAGTGATTTTACTTGTAACAAGTTATACTTACTAATTACAAAACTGTTTAATCAAATCATAAGCTTTACTATTGTCAAGCTCACCAGCTTTTCTCCAGTCTGTACACGAACCATTTTTATCACCAATTGAATATTTATCAAAACCACGATAATAATATGCATTAGCATAATTAGGATTAATTTTTATTGCTAAAGTATAATCACCAATAGCTCCTTCGTAGTCTTCTATTTGATCTTTTAGAAAACCAAGAGAATAATATGCATCAACATCACTCGGATTAATACTTATTACAGAAGTGTAATCATCAATTGCGCCTTGATAGTCTTTCATTTTCACTTTTGCTTCAGCACGGAAACGATATGCAGAAATATCTTTAAGATTAATTTCTATTGCCTTGTCAAAATCTTCAATCGCTCCTGTACCTCCTAAACCCCCGATTTTCTTTTCGAAGGAAGATTTTACAAAGTTGGTTAGTTGTATAAACAATGAAGTGTTAAAGGCTATGATTATAATTGCAGTTAATACTGGATTAAGAGAAATGGAACTGCTGACGTTAAGGTGGAATCAAATTAAACTTAATGAAAAAATCCTGATACTGGATAACAGAACTCACATTACGAAAGGTAAAAAAATTAGAACTGTTCCATTAAACAATACAGCTCTTGATGTAATAAGAATCCTTCAGCAGTCAAAATTAAGAGAAGAATTTGTGTTCATGTTTGATGGAATTACGAACCGTGAAAAGTACCCAGAAATAATCCCAATAGAGGATTAAATGGTTATACCAATGTTCTGGGGCTAAACCCCAAAAGCAAAAGTTGCCAAAGAAAGAAGAATTTCTGTTTCACGGATTCGTGGACGCAGACTTTCAATTTCTAAATATGCACGTGAAGCACAAAAGTGCGACATAGCTATTGCTAAGATTGATAAGGAATTATCAACACTTAGTGGCAAATTTATTAGGGCAACAAGTGAACTACTTAAGGCACGTCGCCTTGAATGGGAAGGTAGGCTTGTCGTTGCACTTGCAAATTTGAAGATTGCAAAATCTTCATTAATCAGCAACAATAAGCATAACCTGAATCTTGTCACTCGTAGATTGGGATAGTTGTCCCCAAAAAATGGACGGTCAGCCATTTAGTACTTTAAGTTATAATTTAGACTGAGTTTCGTTCTTATGAATCTTAATCTAACTAATCCAGGGGTGGTTGTGAATACTGGAAAGTAAACGATTTCATCTCCTGGATTTGGTATAAAGTTGAACATATTACTCAACAATACCCGCCTTTAACGCAAATCTCTTCCAAACCCTTATAACCCTGGTCAAAAAGCTTTGATTCCAGCTCATTTTAAAAGAAATGTAGTCAACGATTGCCACTGTCTATGTATATAGAGATATAGTGCTAAGTGCTGGCTACATTTGTTCGAATATTGCTCAAAAACAGCGTTTTTAGAGAATCTGTAGATGAGCATTTAAGGCTTTTGCAAGAATTTGGAATACCTGTGGTTAATTTAACATGAAGGTTTCTGGTTCACATACCCCTATCCGGGCTGATGGTACCTAGTCTTGAATGGAAGTTCAGATTAAAAATTTTTGTTAGGGTATTTTTTTTGAGCAATATAAGTCGGTACACAACAATACACATAAGTTAAAACTGCTTTGGAGAAAAAGGGAAAAAATTGGAAACATTTGGGATGATATTTAGGGAAAATTTTTTAACGATTTCTTTTGTTCTATCTTCTATTGTTTTTTTCTACCTGTTCCTTCATTTCTTTAACTGCTGTTCCTTCGTAATCAGAATTAGGAATTACTTTTTTTCTAGCTAATGCATCAATAACAGAAAATGTAAGTTCCTTATCAGGATTTTCTTTTCCCCATTTTTTCATCTGTTCATTCAAATATTCTGGATTCTTTTCAAGAAAATTTTTAAGTTCGCTATCATTTTCTAAAGTTCCTCGCTTGCTTTCTTGGTCGTATTCCTCTGCAATTTGTGTGATGAGATAACCCCAAAGTGAACAGAAGAAGAAAAATGTTATGTATTGATGTATACTAAATCCTGTTCCGATCCAAACTCCAATACATACTATTGTAAAAAGAAAAATAAAACTTTTAAGTCTTGGTGAGAAAGAAGAATAACTTCCAAAATAGGAAAAAGGTATCCCGAATAAAAGATACCAATTATCATTAAAATAAGCCCAATATGGAATAACCAACAAAGGAGCTATCATATAAAGAAATGCGAAAAGTTTAAACATGAATTTCATCTTCTGTGCTTTCAAAATATCATTATTTGTTTCTCTGTAAAGCTTATATTTATCTTAATTTTTATGAAAGAAACAGACACTCATTAAGTTGCATATCTATATTTGAATCCATCATTAAGTCAAATACATTATTCCGCTAAATTATTGATTTAACTTAAATAATAACTTTTTAACCTGCAAGAAAATAATATTTCGAGTGTAGTTCCATTTCGAGTGTAGTTCCAGATTGGATAAAAAAAATTAAATGGGTTCTATGCTCTAGGATTTAATAAAAGATGATCCTAAACTTTTCACGGGCTGTTGCCGTTACCAGTAGGCTCATCCCAGGTTAAACCAGGATTCAAAAACACGGAGAGTTTTTTATTGGGCAGATTTTTTTATGCTATATAAGTCGGTACAACAATGCACACCTTTATTGACAGTCTTTAGAATAGGGCATAAGAAAAGAGTGATATATTTTATTATACCACGCTTATTTAAAAAGTAAAAGTATTTATTAAATTATGATTCCCGAATATGAAGTATCCATTTAATTCTCCACCACCACATATTTTTCCCACTTAATTTTGCTTTACGATAAGATTTACATTTACCATAAATATATATAAAATCCTCAGAGATGTCATCACCATCTTTCTCATTCTCAATATCATAATTTGTGTATTTTCTAACTTCTTCATTATTCCAAATAGCTGTTATATACCAATCAAAATTATCATATACATCTCTAATATTTATAAGCCCCTTCTTTTCAAATGATCCAATGTCCTCAAATAGATTAAGTAAATATTCATCAATCTCAAATCCGCTAAAACACTTTTTATCTATCAATATTTTTTGCTCTTCTGAACTAATTTTCAACTGCTTTACAATATCTTCATCGATAATAAAGTATGGGAATGTCTTTATTGGTATATCATCTCCATATTCTATTTCAGCCTCTCTATAACTTAGTGCTTTATAATCAAATAGCATTATTATTTTGAGAGTGGTTTCACTAAAAAAACTATCACTAAATTTTTTAATAAAATCAGCTTTTGATACTTTATTGATTCCACCAAGTTGTCTTTTGGCGACTAACCATAAAAAAAAAGTTACTAAAACTAAAAAGAACGTCCAAAAAGCAACCATATCTAATTTTTCGTAATTCAATCCAAGAATATAGATAACAATAGATTTAAATATGCCTTCCATTGATAAAAATCCTTTATTAACACCCAAAAATATTAAAAAATAAACTTATATAAATACTTTCTTGATATTATTAAAATATTCTAAAACTAATGAGCGATCACTTTCTCTTGTAAAAAAATATTTTTCTTTTACTGATAAATAATAGTATTGACAAAATTTTCTGTATTTTAAAAAATTAATAAAGCGTGATATATTTTATCACGGCACGCTCTTATAGAAAGGTAAATATATTAATCCTTATAAAATTCACGCTCCTTTAATGAAAGCTCCTTACTTACAAAAGTAAAAATGAACATTCCAATAACTAATATTGAAATTATCATTATATCCCAAAATTCAATATTTCCCACAAAGGCAAGAAATACAATAACCCAAGATAGTTTCTTATAACCACAATTCTTAAGTCTGTAATAGCTGATTATAAATATTAAGAAATAAAATAATATATGAATTATATTTAGAATAGAAACAATCCAATAAGGATAAACAGATCGAACAGCGTTTAACCATTGACCAAGATAATAATAAATTAAAACAGAAATAACGGTCTTAAAAATAAAGGTAAATTTCTCTTGTCTCAATTTTGCTGATTTAAATTGAGATTTAATACCTGATAAAGTTAAATTTCCCATTTAAGTATCCTTCTTAAATATTTATTAGTATTAATATAATTAAGCTACTTGACAATAAAAACAATAATGCTAAACTGATATTAAGTAGTCCTCGGCTTGCCATCGGGCTGGCCTAAACGGCAAATCGTCTGGCTGGCTATCGGACTACTTGACAAAGATTTTAGGAGCACTAAAATAAAAATATATTTTATAAATATTTTAATTGCCCTTACTAAGAACTTATCCAAGCTATATAAATTAAGGTAATTATATATATGGCACATACATGATTGATTTTGAGAAAAATATATTAGAACTAAAAGAGCCAATTTTTACAGTAAGAATCGGAAAGGGCACAAATTATAAGGAAATAAAACTTTTTTTAAACGGAGATTGCTTCGTGGAAAATTATGGGAATAAAGAGAATAGAATTAGGATATTCATTTATAATAATTATTATGTTTTTATAAGGAGTTCAATATCTCCCCATAGAGGAGAGGCTGTGCCAAAAGATGGTAGTTTACTTAATTTTCTTGCTTCGTATGTCTCTAATAATAAAGAGAAATGGTCATAATATTGCGGTGAAAATTTTATATAACAATATTTTCGCCAAGAACGTTTTTTGAAAGAAGATGAATCTGGAGAAGGTGATAATATAAATAGACAAATATTAGAAGTTGGCTGTTGAAGTGTTTTTATAAAATCCATAAAATCTGTCATAGAATTAGGTCTCTTTTTACGGTCATATGGTATCTTATATATAAGCATAAAAAATTCTTTACCAAATATTACTTGGGACAATGATTGAATGAACTGGAGTATATAATTTAATTAACAATAATGTGCTTGATACAAGGATAATGATCGCTGCGATTATTATAACAATAAGTAAGAGTTTATTACCCTTGTTTTTAGTAAATAAAAACGTAAGATAAACTATGCTAAGCGGAGTTAATAAAAATATTAAGTATTTGGTTAGCATTAGCTTATTTCTTTTTAGGAACTTTAGTATTTATGATACGTTTAACAGCTTCGTCAAAGCCCATATCGAGTTTGAGAGGCTTTTTAAGTTTCTTTTTGGTTGTCTTTTTGTTCGGTTTCGTTTTTGTTGTTTGCATATTGTCGCTCTATATCGTTTGCAATTAAGTTAATAATTTCGGAAAGTTCGGAATAAGTGATTGTAATTTAATGAATTAAATAATTGATTGTCAAGAAAATAATTTAAGGTAAGTCTGATTTAACTTGGCGGGAAATATATTACCCACCCCCCGTATTAAGAGGAGTACCTGGAGTCGGTACCAACCTGATTAAGAAATCGGAAATTGAAATTTTTTATAATTTTTTTATTACTCTAATTATAGGTCAATTCCAATAATTACGCTAAAGAGAAGCAAAAGCTTCTCTTACATGTAAAAGACTTCAAGCCATCTTGATTTCAAAGAACTCGATAAACATTCTCTTTAATTCTTTGATAATTTTTCTTACCTCTTCTACAGCTAAGTTAATCATCTCAGATATTTTCCGTGTTTGGAAACCTTGAATCAGACAATCAAGAATTATTCTTTGCAAGTCATCGAGCTTATTGAGCCAATTTTTATAATCTACAGCGAAGTCCAGATTAGCTTCAATACTCTGTTTGGTCTTTGCAGTGATATTCATCCAGTCATCGAATTCAACAACAGGTGTTGGACTATCGGGTCTTCTTCTGTAGAAAGATAGTGCATCAATCGTAGAGCTGCCTCCGTAACCTTTCTTGCAGAAAGACCGTGTATCAACTTCTTTTGCTCGCTGAGTTATAAAGCATTTGTAGTCCTGCTTTTTTACTTCCTTACCGGAAGAGGTGTCCCGTTGAAACTTTTCATAAGACTGGCAAATAAGTTCTTGAATTTTGTCTCTCCTTCGTTCAGGTTCTTCATATCTAAGAATAGCAAAATAAGCTTGATCTTTTACAATTGGATATAATTCTTCCCATGACATAAAGAATCTCCAATCGTTAATGAAATAATATAATATCACGCGGATATTCGGTTGGGTTTTTGTGGGGTTGTTAAGCTATAAAAAGAAGGCGAACCTCCTCTTCATATTTCTTATACCAATAAATTATTTATTTTCTGTTGTAAGCTTTTATCAGATGTAGCAATAATTATTTAACTTTGGATTAACAATTTTATATAAATATGGCAATGGCAACTCAAATAGAAAATAAAGACGAAAAAGTATAGCCGCAATATATTGCCGGATATCAACTGTTATCATGGTATAAGAAAGTAAAGTTGATAATAATCATTATTTCTTTCAGAATAATAATAGAAAATGTTAAATTGCGTTTGTGATTAAATTTTAATTGAGTTCATTGATTATTTTGTTTAATAGTATTCAAAACAGTATTCAGATTGTTGTAACTCTTTTAAATGTAAAGAGTTAAGGGCGGGTTCGACTCCCGCCACCTCCACAAATGGCATAAATGAAGGGAAACATATAATAGAGCTAATTATTGAATAAAAAATACAATATGGTTTTTTAATAAAAATTTATGTAATATAATACACATAATGGAGGAAGATTTCTAAACCTCTATCGAATTAACTTGTTACATTGCACATATCTTCCAAACGTATTTTTTGTATATTTACAACAATGATATTACAACTTTAAATAAGAAATAAAAAAATGAGCGATTCATATTTTCTTTTTGCAGAGCCATCATTTATAGAGGGAATGGCAAGGATATTAGACCTCGGCAATACTTTGAATGTCTATAACGAAAGTTTTACAGGCGAAATAGCAGATTCGACTGCGATAAGTATGGATTGGACTATGGTTGGGAAAGATATTTATCAAGCTATATCAGAAAATAGGGAAACTGAAAGTGTCGAGAAAAAATCAAAATAAAAGTAATTTACCCTTACATCCCAATAACCAAGTACAATAACAAACTAAATTAATTGCAACTAAATTTTCAGCAGGACCAATTCCTTCACCTGAAATATTAGAAAAATACGAAGCAATCCTTCCTGGATTGGCAGATAGAATAATGAAACAAGCAGAAAACCAGACTGCTCATCGTATTGAATTAGAAAAAATGGTAATAAAATCAGACACAAGAAATTCTTTATTGGGAATAATATTTGCGTTTATAATTGGTGCGGGAGGTGTAGCTGGAGGTTTATATTTAACTTCATTGGGTATGGCAGCCAGTGGGTTAACTGTTTCAGGCATTTCTCTCGTTAGTTTAGTATCAGCATTTATTTATGGTACTAATAGCCGCCGTAAAGAACGACAAAAAAAAATTGCTAGCCAATAAATTTTTAATGATCCGTCTTTCTCACATTAATGCTTCCTGTTTTTATTTGGCAAAGAATTAATTTTTTAATATCAAATCCATCAATTTCATACCATTTCTCTTTCATAATTCAATAACCTTATTCTCCCTCAAAAAAATATTTTATAACTTATTAAAAAGTCAATAAAAAGAATTATGTTTCAGTATATAAAACTTTCAGATTGGGAATTGAAATGGGATTTACTTTACTTCCTAAAGAGTACGAATTTTTTAATATGTTCGATAAATTAGTCAAACAATGTGTCAATGTATCGAAACAATTTCGAGCAAATGTCGATAATGAAAATTTTAATTGATAAATTTTTTGTCCCTTTGTGGGTCGTACTTGCATGTCAAGCTGCAATGGCGCTTGGAACTGTTTTTGGCGGTTGGAGGATTGTAAAAACTCTGGGACAAAGAGTCGTCAAGTTAAAACCTGTCGATGGGTTCTGTGCGGAATTAGGCGCTGCAAGTACTCTCTTCATTTCCACAGCTTTCGGAATTCCGGTTAGCACAACTCATACTATTACCGGCGCCATTGCTGGAGTTGGTTCATTGAAAAGATTATCGGCTGTTAGGTGGGGTGTTGCTGGCAGAATCGTTTGGGCTTGGATTTTTACTATACCACTTACTGCTATAATTTCAGCAGCTGCATTTTTTGTTACTAAAATGTTTTAATGCTTGAATATACTTCTCTAAATTTTATATTAAATACGTTAGTAAACACGATACATTATAAAATTATTATCCCTTAATATTTTAATTGAAAAGGAATTCATATTATCATAAATTGCATATGTAATGGAAAAAATTTCTTTTATTAAAATGAGTGGCGCCGGGAATGATTTTGTCGTTATAGATAAGAATAGTAATCCATTCCTTATTTTGAACGAAAAAGTCATCCAAAAATTATGTGACCGTCGAAATGGTATCGGCGCCGACGGCGTTATCACTATTTCCAATTCAGTCGATTATGATTTTGAAATGGAATATTTTAATGCAGATGGCTCTACCGGTAGTCTTTGTGGCAACGGCGCAAGATGCGCAATTAAGTTTGCCGAAAGTTCTAACAGAATTAAAAACGAGAAGACTTATTTTTTATCTAATGCAGTGTCCTATACGGGTGAAGTTCTTGATGAAAATCTAATGAAATTTGATTTTAATCCACCGGCTAAATTGAAATTTAATTTCAAGGTTAAAGCGGGCAATCAGTTGATAAATGCATGCTTTGCAGATACCGGTTCTCCTCACGTTGTTATTAAAATTGAAGATGTTCTTAAAAACCCCAACGACTTAAACTCAAATTACAGTGAAATTGATAAATTTCCCGTTTTTGAATTAGGAAGAGAAATTAGATATCTCAAAGAGTTTTCTCCCGGCGGAACCAATGTAAATTTTATTAAGATTGTTGATAGTAAAATTTATATCCGTACCTACGAACGCGGTGTTGAAGATGAAACTCTTGCTTGCGGAACTGGCGCAACTGCCGCAGCAATCATTGCTCATGAAATAGATAAGCTTGAAGCACCGATTACTTTAATTACTCGCGGCTTCGATGAATTAACAGTTGACTTTAATGTTGAGAATCAGAAAATAAAAAACCTTTCTTTAATAGGTCCCGCTAAAATAATTTTTAGCGGTGAGATAGAAATCTAAAAAGTTTTTCTAAAAATATATGGAGACTAAATGCCAAAAGTAATATTCACAATTCAGTATGAACTTAAGCCTGAGAAAAAAGATGAATATTTAAGTGTTGTTAAAGAACTTAAAAATCTTTTTAAAGCGGAAGGCTTAGAAAGTTATGCCGTTTATGAATTGAAAGGGAAAGCAAATCATTATGAGGAAATTTATTCTTTTATATCTTCGGAAGCCTATGAAGCTTTCGACGATAATCAAGACGAAAGGGTAAATATTCTTATTAGTAAATTAAATGACCTCACTGTTGAAAATTCTACAAAGTATTCAACTTTATATGAGCTTGATCAAGCTTAGCTTAGGATAAATCATAGGCGGTTAATTTTAACCGCCTTATTAAATTATCTCCAACAATATTCTTCATTTATTTCTTTTTTCAAATGAATAAGAAACTACACGCTATATACATCTCATCCTTTTTTATTATTGGTATTGCATCTACACTTCTGTTGGCAATAAATGGATACCAATATTATTCTACACCCCTTCTAACAAGATTTTTTAACCCTCAGGATATTTTATTAAAGCCAAGCGGGTTTATCGGTCAAGGACTAGGAGTTTTGGGAAGCCTTATGATGATAGCCGGGGTTGCGGTTTACATGATCAGAAAGAGAATAAGATTTTTTTTCAACTTTGGATATTTAAAAAACTGGCTCGAACTTCACATCTTCCTTTGCACTCTTGGGCCTATTTTTATCTTGTTTCACACTGCTTTTAAATTTGGAGGTATAGTAGCGGTAAGTTTTTGGAGTATGACAGCAGTAGTGTTAAGCGGAATTGTTGGCAGATTTCTTTACGTCCAGATACCGCACACCATTCAGGGGCAAATGATAGGAATGGATGAATTAAATGCACAAAACGAAAATCTTTCGTACCAATTAAAAAATGTATATAAAATACCCGAAAATATTTTTTCGGAAATTGAAGAAATTTCTTCACTTAAACGATATAAGAACGTTAAATTAAGAACTGGAATTATCTTTATCATGAAAGATTTTTTTGGTACAAAAAGTGTAATTCATAGGCTGAAACATGAATTAGCTCTTGCGGGAGTTCCAAGACCACAGCGAAATAGGATTGCGAAAACAACCAAAACAAAACTGATTGTTTCTCGAAGAATAGGACTCCTGAAAACGATGCAAAAATTTTTCAAATATTGGCATGTTGTTCATTTACCTTTTGCCATTCTTATGTTTGTTATAATGCTTATTCACATCGCTGTTACGGTAGCCTTCGGCTACAGGTGGATATTCTAAATATCATAATAATTATTCATTGAAATATATAAGTCTGCTAGAGCATTCAGTTTCTAAAATTGATATTTGACTACCGAATAATCTTCGGGATAATTTTTTGTCATAATAAATTTAGATTATAGATGGAAACTCTAATAGAAAATTACGCTACATATTTCATTTTATTCTTATTTACAGTCGCCATCCTGATCTGGTATCTGAGAAAAAATTTTCTTGTATCGAAAACAACTATATCTAAAATCGAAACCGCCAAAAAATTGGGGTCCTACGAGCCGGTTTCTCTCCATCCTGTTATAGATCTTGAACGATGTATTGGAAGCGGTGCATGTATTACTGCTTGTCCCGAACAGGATATAATCGGCTTGGTTAATGGTCAGGCACGTGTTATTAATGCATCACGTTGTGTTGGGCACGGTGCTTGTTTCCATGCATGTCCATTAAACGCAATAAAGCTTTGTATTGGAACAGAAAAAAGAGGAGTCGATCTCCCGCATGTTAGCCAGGAATTTGAGACAAACATTCCCGGTCTCTATATAGCTGGAGAATTAGGAGGCATGGGATTAATCAAAAATGCTGTTGAGCAAGGTAAACAGGCCGTAACTTATTTCACGAAAAAATTAAACAAGCAAGCTCAAACAGAATATGACCTTATTATAGTCGGAGCCGGGCCTGCAGGTATTTCAGCTTCATTAACAGCGGCTAAAAACAAACTACGTTTCCTAACTCTTGAACAAGATACCCTTGGAGGTACGATTTATAATTTTCCGCGCTCAAAAATAATTATGACCTCTCCTGTAGAGCTTCCTATGCATGGCAAATTGAAAATGAAAGAAACTTCCAAACCGGAATTATTGGAAATTTGGCATTCAATCTTAAAAGAAAATAAAATATCTATAAATGAAAATGAAAAAGTTGAATCCATTGCAAAAATAAAAGATCGTTTTGAAGTTAAATCATCAAAGGGAATTTATACTTCCAAAGGAGTTATTATCGCTATTGGGCGAAGAGGATCGCCGCGTAAACTTGGCGTGCCGGGTGAGGAAAGAGAAAAAGTAGCATATCGCCTAATGGAACCTGAATTGATTTCTAATAAAAAAATCCTTGTTGTTGGCGGGGGTGATTCAGCTATCGAAGCTGCGCTTATGCTTTCTCAATCGGGTCAGAATATGGTTGGACTTTCTTACCGGAGTGACAGCTTTTCAAGAATTAAACCGAGGAACTTAGAAAATATTACCGTAGCATCTTTTCAAAAGAAAGTTGATATTATCTTTAACTCAAATATAAAAGAAATTCTTGGGGATAAAGTCATTCTCGCATTTAATAATTCAGACAAGTTGCTGGAACTCGAGAATGATCTTGTTTACATCTTAGCGGGCGGATTGCTTCCGACAGATTTTCTACAGAAAACAGGAATCCATATTACTAAAAAATTCGGCGAAGCTATATTAAAGCATGAAAATTAAAATAAAGACCATTAAAAACATTTTGTACGCATTTATGATTCTATTGTCATATTCATCTAAAATACATGCTCAAATTTCTCCCGGTAATTTAACCTTCGCTCATGCAAAGCTTGAAGGTTTAAGCAATTGTACGAAGTGTCATGTGATGGGGAAACAATTGGAGAATTCCCGCTGTCTTTCTTGCCATGCCGAAATAAAGACTATGATTGATGGAAACATAGGTTACCATTCAAGCTCTGACGTCAAGAATAAAAATTGTTGGGACTGCCACAGCGAACATCACGGAAGAAGCTTTAGAATAATAAATTTTTATCCCGATAAGTTCGATCATAATAAAGCGGGATTCAAACTGGACGGAAAACATTCGCAAATAAAATGCGAAGAGTGTCATCAAACAAATTTTATAACCAATTCTCTCTTCAAAAAAAGAAATGGAACCTACCTGGGACTAAGTACCAACTGTGTCTCGTGCCATGAGGACGTTCATCAAAATGCTCTTGGTAATAATTGCGCCTCCTGCCATAATACTGTAATGTTTAAACCGGCTGCTTTGTTCAATCATGAAACTGCAAAATTTAAACTATCCGGAGCACATACAAAAGTTGAGTGCGTTAAGTGCCATATAAAAGAAACATTGAACTTAAAACCATTTCAAAAATTTGTTGGACTACAATTCAGAAACTGTACCCCCTGTCATCAAGATGTTCATAAAGGACAATTTGGCGAAAATTGTATTAAATGCCATAATGTTGAGTCATTTAAAATTATGAACAAAAATACTTTTGATCACAGTAAGACTCGATTTCCGCTTGAAGGCGCTCACCAACGTGTTTCATGTGTAGATTGCCACGGGGAAAATTTACTCTCTAAACCAAAATTTGCAAAATGCACTGACTGCCATAAAGATGCTCACTTCGACGAATTTACTGTTAATAATGTTGTAACCGATTGCAAAGAATGCCATGATATCTTCAGTTTTAAAACGACTCTATTTACTATTCGGGAACATAACAAAGCAAAACTCCCGTTAACGGGTGCGCATTTAGCCGTCTCTTGTCAATCGTGTCATTACAAAACAAACTTAAAACAATGGCACTTTAGAAATATTGGAATTAAATGCATCGACTGTCATGAAAATGTTCACGGAACAGAATTAACCGAAAAGTTTATGCCCGATAATAGATGTGAATCGTGCCATGTTACTGATGATTGGAAGAAAATTCATTTTGATCACGATCTTACAAACTTCAAGTTGTCGGGTAAACATTCTTCTGTTTCTTGCAGGGATTGTCATGAAGAAAAAAATGAATCCGGGAAAATTTCTTTCAGATTTGCTTCACTTCATTTGAACTGCACTACATGCCATAACGATGTGCACTTCGGTCAATTTAATTCTAATAAAATTGGTAGTAAGCCTATATGCGAAAACTGTCATGGCTACGATAATTGGAAACCTATAAAATTTGATCATGAAAAATCTGATTTCCCATTGAAAGGTGCTCACGAAAAAGTATCATGTTCATCCTGTCATAAAAAAGTTACGGAGAATGGAAACGTTTTTATACAATATATATTGAAAGACTTTAAATGCGCCTCTTGTCATGCATAATATTTTTGTTGATTAGTGCGGCGAGCATTTTTGCGCAATCGCCACACGGCAATTTACTTAAAATAGACTGCTCAAATTGCCATGAATCAACAAATTGGAAAATTATTCCAAAGAATATAAAGTTTGACCACAACACTGAAACATCTTTTAGACTTACCGGGCAGCATGTTTCTGTTAGTTGTCAATCATGTCATAAGAGTTTGGTGTTTTCTGATGTTAAAATTCAGTGCGAATCATGTCATAAGGATGTTCATCAAAACAGTGTTGGAACAAACTGCGTTCAATGCCATACAACAAATACATGGGTAGTTTTTAATATAATTCAGATGCATCAAAATAGCAGATTTCCTCTCATCGGAGTTCATTTAAATGTAGATTGCCAAAGCTGCCATTCGGGATATGCAAATTTATATTTTCCGGCTCAAAGCGTTTCCTGCTTTAGCTGTCATAAACAGCAATATTACGCAACTACTTTGCCCAATCATGTGCAAGCAAATTTTTCTACCGACTGCCAAACTTGTCATAGCTTAGCTAATTTCACCTGGGGTAATACTAGTTTTAATCACAGTTTCTTCCCGCTGGTTGGAGGACATAATATTCAGAATTGCTTTGCTTGTCATGCGCCCGGAAGTAATTTTAAAGGCTTAACTACCGATTGCTATCCTTGCCATAAGCAGAATTATATTTCTGCAAAAAATCCCGATCACGTTGCAGCAAAGTTCCCAACAACTTGCCAGGATTGCCATAATACTACAACATTTGCTCAAGCAACCTTTAATCATAACACTACGGGTTTCCCTTTAACTGGTGCACACGCTTCCGTTTCATGTCAGTCTTGCCACACAGCCGGATATACAAACACACCCACAGATTGTTATTCGTGCCATGCAACAGATTATGCAAATACAACAAATCCTAATCATGCGGCTCAAGGATTTTCACATGATTGCTCGCAATGTCATTCAACCACGGACTGGGGCGGTGGGGCATTTGATCATGCAGCAGTAGGCTTTCCATTAACCGGTCAGCATGCAAATTTGCAATGCGCTCAATGTCATGCATCAGGATTTACAAACACATCTACAACATGCATATCCTGTCATTTAAAAGATTATAGTGCAGCAACATCTCCTGTAAATCACACCGCGGCAGGTTTACCGCAGACATGTCAGGATTGCCACAGTATAGCAGCGCCGTTTACAACGTCATCATTTAACCATGCTACGACAGGATTTACACTAACCGGTGCTCATACAACAACAAGCTGCGAGTCATGCCATAATGGAAGGGTTTCAGGAACTCCGGCCGATTGTTATTCCTGCCATGCAACACAGTATAACAATACAACCGATCCAAACCATGTATCGCAAGGTTTTTCTCATGATTGTTCGCAGTGCCATACGACAACAAGTTTCGGCGATGCGAGTTTCAACCATAATAATACCGGTTTCCCATTGACCGGTGTACACACAACTGTTACATGTCAGACTTGTCATAATTCAAATTATACAAACTTATCGCCTGCATGTTATGGCTGCCATCAACAAGATTATGCAGGAACAACTAATCCTGCTCACCAAACATCAGGTTTCCCGACAGATTGTTCTCAGTGCCATACCACTTCCGGGTGGACACCATCTACTTTTAATCATACTACATATTTTCCACTGACAGGGGACCATAATATTTCAACATGCAATACATGTCATACGACCGCTTCTAATTTTGTAGCTTTCTCTTGTACAGCAACATGCCACAGTCAGGCTAGCACTGATTCTCACCATTCCGGGGTTAGTGGCTATGTATATAGCCCGACTTCATGTTACGGATGTCATCCAACGGGCGGAGGAGATTAATATTCATGAACAATAATTTGAGAGAGATGTTTAAGTTAATTGTCCTTATGTTAATAATATCATACTCTCTTCTTGCGCATGATAGAAAAGTTAATAAAAAAGAGGGTAAGGTTTCTTTCATTACTTCCCAAAATATTTATCTGCAGTTCGAAAATACGGATGGAATCTCCGGTGGTGATACACTTTATTCTGAACATGGAAGGAAAATTATTCCGGTTATGGTAGTAAAGTATTTATCTTCAAAATCAGTTGCAGGCGAGAAGGTCGGGGATGCTAATGTAAAAGTCGGCGATATTATTTTCGCTCTTGTTGGTAAAGATGAGCCTGATATTACTCAAGTTATAAAAGCCGGAAGTGAAAAAGATACTAATCTTGTTCAGTCTACAAAAGCGCAAACAGTTAAAGCAGACAAACTTACCGTTCCGGCAAACAGGAAATACTTTTATGGAAGCTTCAATGCCAATTCATTTTCCAACTATGCTAATTATCCAAACAGTGTCGGCATTCAAAGATGGAACTATTCGTTAAATATGCAAGCAGAAAATATCGGCGGAAGTTCGTTCTATTTTTCTAATTATATGAATCTCTCTTACATGAGCTCGGAATGGCGGGATGTTAAGGCAAATGTTTTTAATAATCTAAGAGTTTATGATTTATCTCTTGGATATAAAGTAAGCGGCTTTAATGTTTGGTTGGGGCGGCATATCAATTATAACATTTCAAGCGTTGGTCCCATTGATGGATTGCAAGCAGAAAAATCTTTCGGAAATTTTGCGCTGGGCGGTGTTATTGGCTCGAGACCCGATTATAATAATCTTGGATTAAACTCTCAGCTATTTGAGTACGGCGGATATTTGAATAGAATCGATTCGGTTAACAGCGGAGTTATGCAAAGTACGCTTGCCATATTTCAACAAACAAATCACTTGCAAACCGATAGAAGATTCCTATACTTCCAACATACCGATAATGCTTTTACGAATTTGTATTTTTTCCTCTCATCTGAAGTTGATCTATACAAGGAACAAAATAATGTTCAGCAAAGTGAGTTTTCGTTGACGAGTCTTTTCTTTAACGCTCAATATTCGCCTGCAAGAATTATTTCTATTAATTTATCCTATGATGCAAGAAAAAACGTAATCTATTACCAGACATTCAAAAGTTTTTTGGATAGCTTGTTTACCAATGAAATGCGGCAAGGCTTGCAGCTCGGGTTTTTCTTAAGACCGGTTATGGGGTTGTTCATTAACCTAAACGGAGGCTACAGCTATCAGAAAGGCGACATTAGATCGTCAAGAAACTTTAGTATTTCTATTTCCGAATCTGAAATACCGTTACTCGACATTACCGCGATAGTAAATTTTAACAGAGTCTACAACAATTTCCAGGATGGATCGATATACGGCATTACACTTTATAAATATTTACCTTTCAATGCCTCAACTATTTCTATAGGTTTTTCAAACATAACTTATAATTTTGGGTATAATGCGAGCAAGTTTTTCCAAAAATCTATAAATGCACAAATTAATACAAGGATCCTGGGTACACTGTTTTTTAATTTCTATTATGAAGGAGATTTTACCGGTACAACTACATATAATAGATTTATGACCGGTTTGAATTACAGGTTTTAACCCGTCAATTAATAAATAACAAATTTAATTTTTTAAGATAAAATAATTTAAAAATTGAAATGAAAAACATAAATCTTATATATCTTTATTTAAGTGGAATAGCTGCAACGATCATTGTTTTATATTTTGTTGCAAAGAGTAACCCGGATATTTCTTCGTCACCCAATATGAAAGCACCTTCCGGAGACATTACCGGTCAGCAAATGCCGCAAGATAAAATTCATAAAGGATTGGAAAACCCAATTGCCCAGAAACCAGGCAAAAGTAACGTATTGCCAAGCATTATGCAGCACATGCAGCAGTTGAAGAAAGCAGTAGAAGAACATCCGGGTGATACTGTAAAGCTGAGAGAATATGCGGATTTTTTGTTAGACGCCCAGATGAAAGATCAGGCTTTAAATTATTATCAAAAGATATTGAATATCAATCCGCGAAGAATAGATATAATGTCTTCACTCGTTTTTATCTATTTTTCCCAAAGCAAACTTGATGAAGCTGAAAAATACTTAAATAAAATTTTATCACTTGATAAGAATAATGTTGATGCTTTATATAACCTCGGTGCTGTATCTGCAAATGAAGGCAACAGAGTTAAAGCAAGGAAGTTGTGGACTAAGATTATCACTGATTTTCCTAAATCTCCGTTAGCGCAAAAGGCGAAAGAATCTATAAGCCAATTGTAAAAATTTTTCTTTGTAAGCATATTGCCTGAAATTTATAAATAAATCTTAGGGGAAGTCTTTCTCAAGAATGAGAATTAATTTCTATATTTAAATATGTATTTAATAATTGTTGGAAGATAGTTTGAAAATGCAATATTTTGATAGCAATTTATTCATATTATTGTTGGTATAAAAACTGCGGTAGATGGGAAAAATTTTACAAATTTGATAAAGAAACAAACCGGAGATTTCAATGAAAAAAATTAAGCCTTTATATATTTACATAGCGGGGATTATAATTGCGGTAATAGTCTTTTATTTTATATCGGAAAATTCCTCGCAAACCACATCTTCTTCGAGCAAGATTCAAAGTAATCAAATGCCGCAAGATCAAATTCATGGTGGATTGCAAAACTCCAACCCCCAAGCACCAGGCAAAGATAATGTAATGGCTGGCGTAATGCAGAAGATGGATGAATTAAAAAAAGATGTTGATGCACATCCGAACGATACATTAAAGATCAGGCAATTTGCGGATTTCCTTGCCGAGGCTCATCAAAAAAACCAGGCGTTAGTGTACTATCAAAAAATTCTAAATATTAATCCGAAGAGAATTGATATTTTATTTACCGTGGCTTATCTAAATTATCTCGACAAAAATTTTGATGCTGCAGAAAAAAACTTGAATAAGATTTTAGCGGTTGATAAAAATAACGTTAATGCTTATTATAATCTTGGAGCTATTGCTGTAAGCCAAGGAAATAAAACTAAAGCAGAACAGATATGGAAAAAATTAGCTATGGATTTTCCACAGTCACCTCTTGCTCAAAAAGCGAAGGAATCAATTAAGCAGCTACAATAATATTTATTGGAGTGGAAGTCAAAGGCGCTTGTGATGAGCGCCTTTTTTGTGTAATTCAAACTGCCGTTTTGAATATCATTTTTTTTATTATCTTTTTCTCTGATAAATTTTTCTTATTTTTCAAAGAAAAAGCAATAGATTATGTTTGAATATACCGGCGCAATTCACATGCACTCACTTTTCTCCGATGGATCCGGAGAGGTTGAAGATATTATTAATGCAGCGAAGGAATCGGGTTTAGATTTCATTATTCTTACCGATCATAATACTCTCCGCGCTTTGAATGAAGGTTTTGAAGGTAGATATGGAAATACATTGTTGTTCGTTGGCTGCGAAATTAACGACAAAGAAAATAAGAATCATTACTTAGCCTTTGGAATAAACGAAACTTATTCTACCAGAACTTCCGCGAAGGAATATGTTAAGAAAGTAAAAGACTCCGGTGGTATCGGTTTTTTAGCTCATCCTCATGAAAAAAGAACTCACATGCCAGAACATCCTCCCTATCCTTGGACAGAATGGGACTCCGAAGATTTTACAGGAATTGAAATTTGGAACCACATGTCTGAGTGGATGGAAAATTTAACAGAGCAAAACAAATATCAATCTTTTCTGCATCCGCTAAAGCTAATTACTCAACCGCCGGAAGAAACACTTAAAAAATGGGACGAGTTAAATTTGAAGAGGAAGGTTGTTGGCATTGGCGGGGTTGATGCCCATGCTCATAAGTATAATCTTCTTGGTTTTTTGGAAGTGGAAATATTTCCTTATAAGGTATTATTTAAATCAATAAGAACGCACATTTTAGTGCCCGATGAAATTCCTTCTCAAAAAGAATTATTCCCTAAAGCGAAGGAATTGATTTATAATTCGCTAAAAAACGGATTGTGTTTTGTAGCAAATGATAATCACGGCGACTCCAAAGGTTTTAGATTTTTTGCCGAATCCGGCAACAAAATTTTTAATATGGGGGATACATTAAGTGTCAGTGAAAGGGCAAAACTGGATGTATTAGTCCCGATTACTAATGCTGAAATAAAACTTATTCATAACGGAAAAGAAATTGATTCGGTGATCAGTAGCAGTGCGGAATTTATAGTGAAAGAAAAAGGAGTTTACCGGGTAGAGATTTTCCATTCCGGCAAAGCATGGATTTATTCAAATCATATTCGTGTGGAACGGAACTCAAGATAAATAAAAATTTAATTTAACATGAAGATAAACTAATGGTATTGTAATCAAAAAATCTTCATTCGAATATATATTTGTTATTTAGATAAATCTTTCAATTCTTATTTCCATTGCTAAAAATTTTTGATATAAGCTTCTCAATTGCTTAACACAGATGGTATTGTTAAATTTGCATTTGAAATTTACACATTATTAAGAAATTCGGCGGATTGAATGAAAGTATTAGATTTATTAAATAAAAATTTTATTATTTCAAATATCAAATCAACAGAAAAAGTAGATGTTATAAATGAAATGATCAACTTATTCGAAAATGATCCTCGGGTAATTGATCTTGAAAAGGTAAGGGATGCGGTTTTAGAAAGAGAAAAAATAATGTCAACAGGTGTTGGAAAAGGATTTGCAATACCTCATGGAAAAACAAATGCAGTAAATGATATTTTAGCTGCATTTGGAAAGTCTGACAAACCAATCGAATATGACTCACTTGATGGGCACCCTGTTTATCTTGTTTTCCTTCTTGTTGGAAAAGATAATCTTGTAAGTAACCATATTAAGTTGCTTAGTCGCATTTCAAGAATGATGAACAAAGATGAATTTAGAGAAAAATTAATTAAAGCAAAAACTTCAGAAGAGATTTTAGAGATTTTTAGAAAAGAAGAAGAAAATTATTTTGAAGTGTAAACTGATCTTCCAAATACTTTTTCTCCAGAGAGAAATTCTGTCCCTCATTTCTTGTTATAAAAATATAATATGATTAAGTCTATAACCGGCACAAAAGATATTCTTCCCGCAGAAATACCTTACTGGCAGAGGCTGGAAAGTATTGTTGAGAAAATTTTCTCGAGCTTTAATTATAAAGAAATTAGAACTCCCGTTTTTGAAGAGACAAATTTGTTTGTTCGGAGTATTGGCGAGGAAACAGATATTGTCGGCAAAGAAATGTATACGTTTAACGACAAGAGTAACGCCAGCATAACTTTAAAGCCGGAAATGACTGCTTCAGTAGCACGTGCATTTATTGAACATTCTTTTGGGAAACTCCAGCCGTTAAATAAATTTTATTATATCTCACCGATGTTTCGTCAGGAAAGACCTCAAGCCGGAAGGCAACGACAGTTTCACCAATTTGGCGGAGAAGCTTTAGGGAGCGCCTCCCCCTTGCTTGATGCAGAAATTATAATTATTGCTTTTAGAATTTTAGCTTCGCTTAATCTAAAAGACCTAACCGTAAAAATAAATTCTCTCGGGATTCCTTCATCAAGAGAAAATTATAAAAATATTTTAAGAAATCATCTCGATGGCAAAAAGAATCAACTTTCGGAAGACAGCAGGAAAAGATTCGATAAAAATATTCTAAGGATATTCGATAGTAAAGTTGAATCGGATCAGGAAATAATAAAGGACGCTCCTGTACTGATTGATTTTATTGATGAGGAGAGCAAAAAAGATTTTGAATTGGTAAAAACTCTTTTAAAGCAAAGTAAAGTCCCATTCGAAGTGGACACAAAATTAGTACGTGGACTGGATTATTATACCAAAACCACGTTTGAAATAGTCAGCGGAAAGGTTGGTTCTCAAAATGCTCTTTGCGGCGGCGGTAGATACGACCTTCTAATTGAACAGCTTGGAGGCGCACCAACACCCGGGGTTGGTTTTGCAGCAGGAATGGAAAGGATTCTTCTTGCTTGCCAAAACGAAAAATCATTAAACTTGCCAGGTGAAAAAATTGATTTGTACATAACCAGAGTTGATGAAGATTTAACTCAAAAGGTTTTTGAACTTGCGGTTTACTTTCGTCAGGAATCCTTAATAGTTGAATTTGATTACCTCGGAAGAAGTGTAAAAGCACAAATGCGAGAGGCAAATAAGCTTAATGCCCGATTCGTACTATTTGTCGGCGGTGAGGAGTTTAAGTCAAAAAAATTAATTCTAAAAATAATGGCGACCGGCGAACAAAAAGAATATCCGTTAGAAGAGTTAAATGAAATCAAAAGTTTTATTTATGATGAAGTTTATAAATCTTATCCGAATTATTAAGAATTTTAGACTTTATTTCTTGAAGTATAAAGTCGATTTACATTCACAAGCAAAGGAAATTAAAAATGTACCCGGAATTATTTAAGGTCGGTCCATTTACCGTATACAGCTACGGTCTAATGCTAGGTATATCTTTTATTGTTGCAAGTTATATTTTGAATAAAGAATTTGAAAGAAGAAAACTTAATCCAGCAATAGCCACAGAGATAACATTGTTTGCTATAATTTTTGGTATTGCAGGTAGCAAAATTCTTGATCTGATTGAAAATTGGGATTCATTTATAGCAAATCCTTTAAGCGCATTTTCTCCGGGCGGGTTGACTTTTTATGGTGGATTAATTTTAGCTACGTTTGCAATTTGGATTTATGTTAGAAAGAAAAAGATTCCCTTCCTCGTTGTTGCTGATGCAGTTTCTCCATCATTAATATTAGCTTATGGAATCGGAAGAATTGGCTGCCAGCTCGCTGGCGACGGTGATTATGGAACACCGACCTCTCTTCCATGGGGGACAATATTTGCCAACGGTACTGTAAAACCACATTATGCATTAATGCAATATTATCAAGATCATCCGGCAGCGGCTCTTCGCGATAATTATTATAAGCTTTCATCCGAAATTATAAAAACAGATGCATACGGTACTATAACTAAGTTTGACGAAACTATCCGTCTTCATCCTGCTCCTATTTACGAATTTTTTGCTTGTCTCTTAATTTTTTTCTTTCTTAGATATTTACAAAGAAAAACTACTCCCAGCGGCATAACTGCAGATGGTAACTCAAGCAATTCTGTATGGGCAGACGGCAAGATTTTTATGCTTTATCTGTTTCTTGCCGGAATTGAACGCTTATCCATTGAATTCATTAGATTAAATCCTAAATTACTTTTTGGACTTTCGGAAGCGCAATTAATTTCAATTGTTTTAATTATTATCGGTGCTATAGGATTTTATTATTTTTCAGTGAATAAAAACAAAATGGTAAAATTTATTGCTCCACCTTTGAAAATTGAATCAAAAAATAAATAATATGCATTACGCAGAACGGGAATATTAATAATTTATCATGAATGAATGAATCTTATAATTGGTCGTAAGCCGGTGCTTGAAGCGATTAACTCCGGAGAAGAACTTGAACAAATTTTTATTCTTTATGGGCAGCAAGGAACAATAATCACCGCAATCCGCATTGCAGCAAAGAAAAGGGGAATAAAATGCACAGAGATTCCGTTTCGAAAATTTAATTCCCTCTCATTGCATCAAAACACACAAGGTATAATTGCCGTTAAATCTGATCAAAAATATTCTTCACTTGAAGAATTAATTTCTTTATCAAAACAAAAACGATACCCACTGTTGCTGATTTTAGATTCTATCCAGGATACTCACAACCTTGGGGCAATACTTCGTTCCGCTGAATGTGCAGGAGTAGATGGAATTATACTAACAAAGTATAACAGCGCTCCAATTAATGAAACCGTGAATAAAACATCAGCCGGCGCTATATCTTACCTAAAAATCTGCACCGTAAATAACCTTTCAGTTTCAATTAAGCAGTTAAAAGAAAATGGTTTCTGGATTGTTGGTTCATCTTTAGATAATTCAAAAAATTATAATGAGGTCGACTACAAAATTCCGGTTGCCCTAATTGTCGGAAATGAGGAAAAAGGAATAAGAAAACTTACTGCCGATAATTGCGACTTTATTGTTAGCATTCCCATGAATGGGAAAGTCCAATCCTTGAATGTTTCAGTAGCAACAGGAATTTTATTGTTTGAAATTCTTCGCCAAAGAAATATATAATTCCACATTAAATCATTTCGCATATAGCAATTGAATTTCTTTTTTGGAAATGCTTTTTCCAAAAAACAAGAATATAGTTCAATCTTAAATAATTCCGTTTCAAATCTTAATTAAAAAATCGAATTTCCTAACTTTTTTTGTGGCACTTAATATGAATAGTGACATTTAACAAAAAAGGATACACCATGGCTTTAATTGCAATAATCGATGATGACCCTGATATACTTGATGCCAGCAGTTTGGTGCTAAACTCACGAGGCTTCAAAGTAATAACAGCGTTAAATCCTGATGACGGTTATAAGATCGTCAAGGAAAGTAAACCGGACTTAATCATTCTTGATGTAATGATGAATGAGCCGGATGATGGTTTCTACCTTGCTCAAAAATTCAGGAAAGAAAAAATCTTAACCCCAATAATTATGTACACCTCTGTATCAAAATCTTTCGGAATGGATTTTGGGGTAAACGAATTAGTCCCGGTAAATGAATTTGTTGAGAAACCGATTTCACCGGACCAACTAATCGAAAAAGTAGAGGCGCTTTTGTCTCGCAAGGAAGGGAGGAGCTAAATGTTAGTCGTTGAAAAAAATAATTTGTCTTACGAAATAGAAAGAATGGTAAAAGAATACGGAAGTGACCGTCAGTCGCTACTTCAAATTCTTCAAGCAATTCAAAAAAAATATAAACACATTTCTGATTTTGCGCAGCAGGAAATCGCCAGACTGATGAATATTCATCCAGTTGAAGTTTATAGTGTTATCAGTTTTTATTCATTCCTTTCTACGGAACCTAAAGGAAGAAATATTGTCCGTCTCTGCAAAACTATTGCCTGCGATATGGCCGGAAAAGATGCTGTTGAAACTGCTGTAAAGAGAGAACTTGGAATTTCGTTTGGTGAAACTACAAATGACCAGCGAATTTCGCTCGAGTATACAAACTGCCTTGGCATGTGTGATGAAGGACCGGCGATGCTTATTAATGAAAAAGTTTATACGCACCTAGACCCGGAAATGGCAGTCAATATTTTAAATGAAATAAAGTAGGTGAAATAATGGAAACAACTTTAAAAACGAGCAAGAAAAGAACCGGCCCTGTTTTGTTTTCGAATTACCAACAAGCCGATGGTATTAAAAAAGCCATTGAGCTCAGTAGAGAAAATATTCTTTTAGAACTTAAAAATTCCGGCTTGAAAGGAAGAGGAGGTGCAGGGTTTTCTACAGCAACAAAATGGATGTTAAGCGCTGCTGCTAACGCTGAAAAAAAATTCATTGTTTGTAACGCTGACGAAGGTGAGCCAGGTACATTTAAGGATAGAGTCCTTTTGTTGGAATATCCAGAACTTGTTTTTGACGGAATGGTCATAGCCGGCTTTACTATTGGCGCAAAGACAGGTATAGTATATCTTAGAGGAGAATATGAGTATATGCTTCCTTCACTTGAAGGGTTTTTGAATAATATGAAGGAAGAAAATCTTCTTGGAAAAAATATTTTAAAAAAAGAAGGATTCGATTTTGATATTTACATTAGACTTGGCTCTGGAGCTTATGTTTGCGGTGAGGAAACTGCTTTAATTGAATCACTAGAAGGATATAGAGGCGAACCGCGAAACCGCCCTCCTTTTCCGGTAAACACCGGTTATCTTGGCTATCCAACCGTTGTCAATAATGTTGAGACTCTAGCATCTATTCCTCATATTATTTATAAAGGAGGAGAATGGTTTAAGAAAAATGGTACTGATAAATCCAAAGGCTCTAAACTTTTTTCTGTCTCCGGCGATTGCGGGAAACCTGGTGTTTACGAACTTCAATGGGGAACTAAGATAAATGAGTTACTTGAAATTGTTGAAGCGAAAAATTGTAAAGCTGTTCAAGTCGGAGGAGCTTCGGGTGTTTGCTTGCCAAAGTCTCAATTTAACCGGAGCCTTGCCTATGAAGACGCTGCTACAGGCGGTTCAATTATTATTTTTGATGAAAGCAGAAATATGTTAAAGATTCTAAAAAATTTCATGGAATTTTTTGTAGAAGAATCTTGCGGCCAATGTACTCCATGCAGAGTCGGAAATACAAAATTGCTCGAAGGCGTGGAAAATATTGAGAAAGGCGAATATACTTTCTCATATATTAATAAACTAAAGGAACTTGGGAAAACAATGCAAGCTGCATCTAAATGCGGGCTGGGGCAGTCAAGCCCGAATTCTTTTATTTCAATCTTGGATAACTTCAAGGAAGAAATATTCTATTCAAACAGGAAAGGAATTAAAAATGTTAAAGCGTGAGAATATCAGAATACCGGTTAGCCAACAAGCCTTAATTGTTGAAAAACCTATTGACACAACTTCGATAGGCGGCACGGTCACAATTCAAATCAACGAAAAAAAAGTATCCGTACCTTTTGGCACAACAATTTTGGATGCTTGCAAAGAAAACCAAATTCATATCCCTACGCTTTGTCATCACCCGGATTTATGTATTGCCGGTGTTTGCAGAATTTGCGTTGTTGAAGTTGAAGGATTGAGAACACTTCAAACATCATGTTCATTCCCGGTTACTTCACCGATAAAAATTCATACGTCAACAGAAAAAGTAAGAAAAGCAAGGCGGCATATTATCGATTTACTTCTGAGCGAACATTACGGTGAATGTTATTCTTGCTTTAGAAATGGAAATTGCGAGCTGCAATCTCTGGCAAAAGAATATGGAGTTGATGGTTACTCGTTTGGACATATTTTAGAGCCGAAGTATAAGGTTGACAAATCTTCTGCAGCGGTTATTAGAGATATGAATAAATGTATCTTATGCAAGCGTTGCGTAAGAACTTGCATTGACCTTCAAGAAGTAGGAGTTTTAGAAGCTATTAACAGAGGGCACGAAACCCATGTAGGAACATTCCTTGATAAACCACTTGCTGATGTGATTTGCATAAACTGCGGTCAGTGTATTAACAGATGTCCAACAGCTGCGCTTCGTGCAAATGATCCTTCAGATGAAATTTGGAATGCTATTGACGACCCCAAAAAACATGTTGTAATCCAAACTGCTCCTTCACCACGTGCTGCAATTGGAGAGGAATTTGGAATCGAGCCCGGACATTCATTTACCGGTGAGTTAAACACGGCTTTAAGAAGAATTGGTTTCGATAAAGTATTTGATACAAACTTTACTGCCGATTTAACTATAATGGAAGAAGGAACTGAGCTCTTAAGACGATTGAAAAAGGCTGTGGTTGAAAAAGATAGTTCCGTAAAGCTTCCGCAGTTTACGTCATGTTCGCCCGGGTGGATAAAGTTTATCGAACATTTTTATCCTGAATATTTGGATTATCTTTCATCTGCAAAATCTCCGCAACAGATGTTTGGAGCTGTGATAAAAACTTTTTATGCAAAGGAAAGCAAAATTGATCCGGCTGATATAATTACTGTTGCATTGATGCCTTGTGCTGCAAAAAAATTTGAATGTAATCGTCCCGAAATGAACGCCTCCGGTTTCAAAGATGTTGATTACGGATTGACTACAAGAGAAATGGCAAAGATGATTCGCGAAGCTGGGATCCATCTCCCTGAAATGCCGAAGTCGAATTTTGACGAACCTTTTGGTAATGCTTCCGGTGCAGGACTAATTTTTGGAGCAACCGGTGGTGTAATGGAAGCGGCTTTAAGGACAGTTTATGAACTTGTTACTAGCAGGGAAGTACCATTTGAAAATCTTCGCATTGAATTATGCCGTGGTTTTGAAGGAATAAAGCAGGCTTCTATAAAATTGGAAAATTGCGTTGAAAGCTATAACTTTTTAGAGGGGGTAGAGTTAAAATTTATAGTTGCGCACGGAACAGCAAATGCAAAGAAAGTTATGGAGATGTTACAGCGCGGTGAATTGAGCGATGTTCACTTTGTAGAAATTATGGCATGTCCCGGCGGTTGTCTTGGCGGCGGCGGACAGCCAATTCCTACATCCGAAGAAATCAGAAGAAAAAGAGCGCAAGCAATTTATGAAGAAGAGGAGGGTTTGCCGGTTAGAAAATCGCACGAGAATGTTCACATAAAATACATTTATGAAAATTTCTTGACCGATGGACCGTGTGGAGAGCTTTCACATAAACTTCTTCACACTCATTATACTAAAAGAGGAAAATATATTTCATGATTCTTTAATAGATTGACATACGTTTAAAAAATTAGGAGAAGCATGATCAACTTAATTCCCGCATGGGCTCAACATTTTGATGCATTCTGGGATGCAATTCAGAGGCGCAACTTCTGGTTTATAAAATTGCGCTACGGCGCGGTAATCATGCTTCTCATGTTTTTATTTCTTACGGAGTTTTCGCTTGGCTTGACATTTTCTAAAGCTCAGAGTACAGCATTGATCGTAATTACCATTATGATTCAACTTTATAATTTGATTCTTCACCTAAAAATAAAATCAATAAAGTGTGACTCCGACAAATTTAATCCCCTCCATTTTTCTTTGCTCCAAATGCTTCTTGATTTGATTGCCCTTGGACTGATAGTCTATTACACAGGCGGAATCGAAACACCCCTTTTCATGCTCTTCATTTTTCATATGATTATCGGAAGTCTAATTCTTCCTGGCTTCATTATCAACTCGATAGCTGTTGCGGTAATTTTCTATTTTATTGCTTTAACTTTTACTGAATATTTTGGCTTAATTCAGCATCAGGCAATAATCGGATTTTTGAAAGTACCCCTTTACAATAACTTAAAGTTTGTAATAGTTTATGATACTATTTTTTCATTCGTCATGATTATGAGTGTCGTTCTTGCAAACACAATTGCAAACCAATTATATAAACTGGAACAGCAGTTAGTTGAATCGATAGATAAATTAAATCTTGCCGAGGTGGAAAAACAAAATTATGTAATAGGATTAGTACACGAAATTAAATCGCCTCTGGTAGCGGTTCATTCGTATCTCGATGTAATTTTGCAAAAATTTCTTGGACCAGTAGATAAAAAGGTTGAGGAAAAATTAATTCGTGCACGTGCCCGCTCTGATGAAGCGATTAATATGGTCAACGATGTTCTAAAAGTATCGAAACTTCGTTTGTTAGATGAAATCTCGGTTGGAAAAATTGAAATTAAAGAATTGGTTCAGTCTTTAATAAATAATTTTCAAGATGCGATTAGCTTAAAAAATATTAAATTAGATTTTTTCGACAACAGGAAATTGTTTTCGGAAATTACTGGAGATAAATTCCTTTTGGAAATTGCATTTTCTAACTTGCTTAGTAATGCGATAAAATATGTTAGTCAAAATGGTAAAATCCAAATTATACTTTCTAATAATAATTCCGGAATAGAATTAGAATTTTGTGATGACGGAATAGGTATTCCCTCAAAGGAACTTCCGAAAATCTTTAATGATTTTTTCCGTGCTTCAAATATAAAAAGTAAAAATTATGAGGGAAGCGGGCTTGGCCTATCGGTAGTAAAACATGTAATTGAAAAGCACGGCGGTAAAATTGAAGCAATTAGTCCATCAAGATTAGGAAATAAAAATAACCCAGGATCAGCATTTTTTATATTTTTACCGGTTTAATTTAATAAACCTTTACGTAGAGATTTTTCAACGGCCTGTTTAAAGTTGCTTAAATTTACCGGCTTTTGAAAAACATATTCTATCCCGAGATCGGAATAATCCTGAATTGAGTTCCTGTCAAGCTCGCTGCTTAAAATTATTACGGGAGGCTTTCCTTTAATTTCAGACTTTTTCAATTCAACAATTAGTTGGTAGCCGTTCATTTCCGGCATAATATGGTCTGTAATTACTAGTGCGGGTGGATGATTCAAAATTATTTCGAGTGCTTCTTTTCCATTGGATGCTACCTCGATATTATAATCCGGAGTTATATTCTTTAAAATTTTTGAATATAGCAACCGGTCTGTTTTACTATCGTCAACGAGAAGTATATTTGCAGAGGCAATAGGAAGAGTGAAATTAAAATCCGATCCGCTGTTTTCAATGCTTTCAACCCAAATTGTACCTCCATGCTTTTCAATAATTTCTCTTACAAGGGATAACCCTAACCCAGTGCCTTTTTCACCGGAAGTTCCTTCCGAAGTAAATTTTGAATCAATATTAAACAACTTATCTAGGTTTTCTGTCTTAATTCCTATACCATTATCTTTAACAGAGAATTGGATGAATCTTGCCCGTGATGTAGGTGAACTTGAAATTGCAATGGTACCGTTTTCATGAGTAAATTTTATTGCATTTGAGATTAAGTTATTAAATACCTGAAAAATTAAATCTTTGTCAACAAAAATGAAGGTATTCTCTTGAACATTTGAAACAAGCTGAATCTTCTTTTGAAAAGCAACTCCTGACAAAGCGTTAAAAGAATTTTCGATAATTTCAGTCGCTTCAATTCTTTCAGGCTCAAAACGAATTCGCCCTGTTTGAAGCCTGGTCCAATCCAACAATGAGTTTACAAGCGATAGCATTGATTTTGACGACTCTCGGATAAACTCAACATATTGCTTCTTTTCCGTCTGAGTTAAATCGCTATCACTTAAAAGTAAATCAGTAAAACCAAGTATGGAACTGAATGGCGTGCGAAGATCGTGAGAAATAATCGAAATGAAACGGTCTTTCGTTTCATTCAACTTCACTAGATTTTCGGTTGTCTTGTGAAGTTCTTCTTCAGCTTTTTTACGTAAAGTTATATCGCTAACCAAACCGTAAAATTTTTGAGCTTTGCCAGCGCTATCGCGAGCCAAAGTAATTTTTGTCCTTATCCAAACAATATTACCGTGTTTATTAATAATCCTAAATTCAAATTCGCTTGTAATCTGAATTTTACTAGAAATAAAGTTTTTTATTTTTTTCCTAAGCGAAGGAAAATCATCCGGATAAATAATTTTAATGAACAATCTAGAATCGCTAAGAAAATCAGATTGAGTATATCCGGTAACTCTTTCCACCGAAGAAGTGTAAAAAATCGGCCGGATTAAGTTTCCAATTCTCTCGTAAGTAAAAAGAAAATCATCAATGTTCTCTGTAATGTTCCGGTATTTTTCTTCCGACTCTTTGATTATTTGCTGAGATCTTTTTCTTTCCGTTACATCACGAACTACTGTTACTACAAAAGTCTTCTTATCGGATTTAAAAGTTCCAATTGTTACTTCCGCAAAGAAAAAACCATTGTCTTTCCTTTTGCCAAGAAATTCAAATCTTGTAGGAAAGTCTTTATCCATATCAATCAAATTAAAATAACCGGAAATTTTTTGAATATCGTTTTCGGCAACAAAATCAAAAAAATCTTTATTTAGAATATCATGCTCATTTTTATAACCAAAAATTTCTGCAAAAGCATTATTGGCTAAGGTTATTTTCCTGTCGCATTCGATAGCTACCCCATCTTGAAAAGCTTGATAAGAAGACTTAAAAACATCTAATTCCCGGCTAATATTTTTCTCAAAAGAAATATTTTTAAAGATTCCGCCGATTGATTTTATTAAATTATTTTGATAGATGGGCATGAAATCAGCTTCCAGAATTACCTTCCCTCCAAATTTGGAAACGAATGGAATTTCAAAAGACAAATGCTTCTCTTTACCTGAAAATTTTAGATCAAATTCATTAGATCTTAAGAATTCAGGATCAATAATTTCTTTTATATTCTTGCCTAAAATTTCCTTCTCTGAGTATATAAGAGTGGAAATGAATTTCGGGTTTGCAAAAATTATTTTGCCATTCAAATCTAAACTGCAAATAAGATTGGATGTGGAATCAAGAATATTTTTATATTCTTCTTCAGATGCTCGAAGCCGCTGTTCAATTAAAGTTCTTTCGGTAACATCAGTACAAAGGACAATTATGTAATTGCTGTTCTCTTTTGAATTAGAAAATTTTGCTTCAACAATTTCTTTGTCACCGTTCTTTTTATAAACTGTTAAGTTTACTTTCCAAAAGCCTAAAGTTTTTAATTGTTCCTTTAATACATTTAAATAATTCTGATCGAAAACATCTAAAATTTTACCTAAGAATTTTCCGTAAACTTCACTGCGTGTATAACCGAATAACGACTCCGACGCCTTGTTCCAAAAGGAAATATTCCCATTCGTATCAATTGCAAAGATAGCGTCTGTTACAGTTTCCGTTATAAATTGATATTGCCTCAGCTCTGATATTTCGTTACTAAGAATCTTTATTTCGCTTTCGGCTTCAGTTATATCAAAAAAGAAAATAAAAACTAATAGCACCTGCCCCCTCCAATTTAAAAGTGGCTCAATGCGGCATTGGTAAAGGGAAATATTGTTTTGAAAGCTTAGCTCTGTATTTATTTTAATAGTTTTTGCATCTTTCACGGAAAGACTTAGTGCATCATTAAAGTTCTCCCTGGCATTGTCCGATAAAAGCGAATTTACATAACTATTCTGGTGAATTTTCCCGGAGTCAACTAGCGACTCAACTTTTTTCCCGTAAGAATATTTAATCTTGCCTTCTGTATCGGCGATAAAAATAAAGTCGCAAATCTTATTCAGGATATTTTCAAGATGTTCAAATCGTAATTCGGACGGCTTATCAGGTTTGAATTTAATATCTTCAATAATCAAAACACCGCCAACGAAAATATCTTTATGAAAAATCGGTGATCCTTTTAAAATCACTGATATTTTTTTACCGTCGAGTGTAGTAAAAGATTTTACTTCCTTCTCAAACGATATTTTTTCTTGAAGGCTCAGAAGATCATTCTTTATCTCCAAACCGGGGAAGATATCTATCTCAAAAATGTTTTTTCCAAGAATAGATTGGTGCTCAAACTCATAAATCAATGCGTATTTAATGAAATTTTCATTAATAAAATCCACCTTCCACTCTTTTGTGAATGTGATAATTCCAATGGGCGCTTGAATTAAAAATTTCGAAAGAAATTCATCCCGGTTAGTAATTCTTGTATCTTCTGGAAAATTAACCATATATCCTTTAATTGATTAAAGTCTTATGGAAAGTATCAAATATAATGCTAAAGAATTCTATAAAAATTGAGGGGTCGTTTATGTGTCGAAATTTACTAATAATATTTTGGTAAGTGATTGAATAATAAGTAATTATGACCAGCGCTATTGTATTGAACAGCTGACATAATATCCCTATATGCCGGTTATCAATTTATTATTGAAGATATAAAAGTGTATCATTTCGACCACTTTATGAAAATCAATCACTGGTCTAAAATCAAAATTTAATTTGTGATTTTCACACCCCAAATATTATATAATAAAACTAAAATCTTTGCCTGACTGTCTCAACATATTGGACTGTCCGCAATAGCTTCGCCGAAGGCGGAAGAAATCCCTTACTACTGCGCACTTTGCCAATTTTGTCACACCTTAGTTCTTTTTACCTATAATTTCCCCATTCCTGCAAGGCATATGACAAGCCTCCACGAAGCCTCATAATTTTATCCAAATACTACTGAAAAAATAGTGTGACAAAATTGTCACACTCTCATTCCATCTTCCATGTCCCTTGAGCTTAAGCCAAAATCAAAATTGAGGTTTGACGTACTAAGATTTTAATCTATCTTCAAGCATTTCAACTTCTTTTAGCAATTCATTCGGAAGTTTTTTCCCGAATATTGAATAGAACTCTCTAATATCTTTAGCATCTTCCAACCAAAGTTCATTGTCGATTCTAAGCAGTTCCCTTAAATTTTCAGCCGGGAAATCCATATCACTAATATCAATGGAATCTAGCTTAGGTAAATAACCAATAGGCGTTTTTATGGCAGACTCTTTATCGTTTGTCCTGTCAAATATCCATTTTAATACACGAATGTTTTCACCGTAACCCGGCCAAAGGAATTCTCCGTTATCGTCTTTTCTAAACCAGTTGATAAAAAATATTTTAGGCAATTTACTAACTTCAGCTTTGTTACCTATTTTTAGCCAATGCGCAAAATAATCTCCCATATTGTAACCGCAAAAAGGAAGCATTGCGAATGGATCGTGTCGAACTTTGCCAACCTTACCAGTAGCGGCAGCAGTAGTTTCTGATGACACAATCGAACCCATAAAAATTCCGTGTTGCCAATTTAATGCTTCATAGACTAAGGGAACAACCTTTGCGCGTCTTCCTCCAAAAAGAATTGCAGAAATAGGCACACCTCTGGGACTTTCCCAGGCTGGATCAATAACTGGGCACTGACTTGCAGGGGCAGTAAAACGTGCATTTGGATGAGCAGCATTTTCTTTTGAACCTGGCTTCCAATCATTACCAAGCCAGTTAACCAGTTTCTCCGGTTCCTGATGATCTGTCATGCCTTCCCACCAAACATCACCGTCCGGTGTTAGTGCTACATTCGTAAAGATTGAATTTTTATTCATCGACAATATTGCGTTCGGATTTGTATCCATAGAAGTTCCTGGAGCAACACCGAAAAACCCTGCTTCAGGATTAATGGCATACAATCTTCCGTCATCTCCAAATTTCATCCATGCAATATCATCGCCAATTGTTTCCACTTTCCATCCGGGGAGTGTAGGGGTAAGCATCGCCAAATTTGTTTTTCCGCAAGCGCTTGGAAAAGCGGCTGCAATATATTTTTTTTCACCTTCGGGTGAGGTTATTCCAACAATAAGCATATGTTCTGCCAACCAACCTTCTTCTCGAGCCATGTTTGAAGCAATTCTAAGTGCAAAACATTTCTTGCCTAAAAGAGCATTGCCTCCATACCCGCTTCCAAAAGACCAAATAGTTTTTTCTTCTGGGAAATGAACAATATATTTTTCGGGATTACATGGCCAATAAGAATCCTTTTCACCATCCTTTAATGGTGCTCCCACCGAATGCAAGCAATGAACAAAATCACCGTTTCCTAAAACATCAAGAACAGACTGCCCCATTCTTGTCATGATTTTCATATTGCAAACAACATACCTTGAATCCGTTAATTCAATTCCAATTTGTGAAATATCAGAACCAAGCGGTCCCATGCTATAAGGAATAACATACATTGTCCTTCCAATCATCGATCCGTCAAATTTCTTTAATAAAAGTTCTTTCATTTCTTTTGGGGCAACCCAATTGTTAGTCGGTCCGGCATCCTCTTCTTTGTTAGAACAAATGAAAGTTCTATCTTCGACCCGGGCAACATCGCTGGGATCTGAGTGGCAGTAAAAACTATTTGGTCTTTTCGATTCGTTCAATTTTATAAAAGTACCATTGCCAATTAAATCATTTGTCATCTGTTCAAATTCTTCGTCCGAACCATTACACCAGTAGACTAAATCTGGTTTGCATAATTCAGTCATCTCCTTTACCCAATTTATTAATCTTATATTAGTGGTCATGACATTTCTTTCCATACATTAAATTAATTAGTAATCATTTCAAAAGAGATTGAAATAAGTTAAATTGATATTGCTTTTTATTTTTAATCCACTAAGGTATGCATTGAAAAACAATGCTCCGCAATCTTTAATGGATTTGGTGGCTGCAAAGATAAAAAAAACAAGTTAGGCTTTCAATTTAATATTAAAAGAACTCGTATCTTTTAAATATATTTCTAATAATTTTTTAAATTCAAAAACCTCACGCAAATTGATAGACATTATTCAAAAGCTCGGAAGAAAGATTTTGAATTTTGTCCAAGAAATTGGACAAGTTACTAATCTATTGGTAGAAATTATAAAAAGTTTTTCTACTATCCCTAAAAGCAAAAAACTAATCCTATATCAAATGGAACACATAGGTGTTAACTCACTTCCGCTTGTTTCAATAATTGCAATTTTCACCGGAGCTGTGGCAGCATGGCAGGCTGCTTATCAATTAAAAGGGATAGCTCCTTTGTCATTCCTGGGAGGATCAACAAGTCGTGCAATTATTACGGAATTGGGCCCAGTATTAACCGGAATTGTTATTGCCGGACGCGTTGGCGCTTCAATTGCTGCAGAACTAGGTACTATGAAAGTTACCGAGCAAATAGATGCCTTGGAAACAATGGCTATTAACCCGGTACGATATCTTGCTATGCCGAGATTTATATCATCAATTTTAACAATGCCGCTACTTGTCATTTTTGCTGATACTATTGCAGTTTTTGGCGCTTATATTGTCTCCAATTATTTTTTAGGGGTTTCCTTTGCGGTTTTCTTTCTCTCAGTAAAAAGATTTTTTGTAATGTCCGATTTAATTTCAGGACTCTTTAAAACTGTTGTATTCGGCGGAGTAACGTCACTTTTGGGTTGCCATATCGGCTTCAGAACAGAAGGCGGAGCCGAAGGTGTCGGTCTTTCCACCATAAGATCTTTTGTCTTATCTGCTGCATTAATTTTAATCTTGGATTATTTCTTGTGGATGTTCTTTTTCTAATATTTTTAATTCTTAATTTTTAAGCAGTAAAAATATTCCATTTGATCCAGGAGGGATAGCACATAAAAGAACGTATTATTTTTTCATAACTAAGGCTCATTAGGTCCTTCTTCCTTAAAGAATCTTTCCTATGTCAAGTATTCCTCCAACGAACATTTCTATTTTAAATATTCAATAATTTTTTGTAATATGTATTGAAGTTTTTTAAAAGAAGGTATATAAAATGGAAAAAATAAAATTTGAATTATCGGAAAAATTTAATCCTGTAAATTTTCCCGTAAATCTTGGCTTCGGTAAATCCTTTACCAATTATGCTTTTGAAATGGACTACACTCCTGAAAATGGCTGGCATAACCCAGCTATAAAACCTCTTGAAAATCTTTCATTGCACCCAGCAACAATGTTTCTGCATTATGGACAAGGTATTTTTGAAGGACTTAAAGCATTCAAAACTGAAACTGGCGATGTTGTTATTTTTCGCCCGGAGAAACATATTGAGCGTTTAAATAATTCGGCAAAAAGAGTATGTATCCCGGAAGTAGATCCCCGGTTTTTACTGCACGCAATGACTGAATTGGTCTCTGTTGAAAAAGATTGGATCCCGACAAACAATGGAGAATCGCTTTATATTCGACCCTTAATATTTGGCAGCGATCCCTTTTTGGGAGTTAAACCTTCCTCAAATTATAAACTTATAATTATTCTTTCACCGGTTGGAGCTTATTATCCCGAAGGATTCAAACCAGTGAAAATTTTAGCACAAGACGACTATGTGCGTGCCGTTAGGAAAGGACTTGGAGCTTGCAAAACTCCTGCTAATTATGCCGCAAGTTTGTTAGCAAGTGAAGAAGCAAGGAAAAAAGGTTTTACCCAAGTTCTTTGGCTCGATGGCATTGAGCAAAAATATATTGAAGAAGTTGGGACAATGAATATTTTTATAGTCTTTAAAAATGAAATAGCAACACCTAAATTGACAGGGAGTATACTTCCCGGCGTAACAAGAGATTCTGTAATTCAAATATTAAAAGACTGGGGCATGAATATTACAGAAAGATTAATTAGTATTGATGAAGTTGTTACAGAATTTAAAAACGGAAATCTAATAGGTGTTTTTGGAACCGGTACGGCAGCAATAATTTCTTCAGTCGGTCTATTAAACTATAAAGGGTTCGAGATGGAATTGAACCACGGTGAAGCAGGAGAATTAGATTTGAAATTATTTAAGGAACTGACTTCAATCCACTACGGAAAAATTCCCGATAAACATCATTGGCTTACCCACGTGAGCAATAAGGAAGTTGAAGTTTAGAAGAATATTTTATCTCCTCCAATTAAGGCATCTAAATTTATGGATGCCTTTTTTATTTCCCGTCAAACAAACTACCATTAAAATCCCTATGTGATATTTTGCACAACAACATAAAGCAGATATTGACTAGTGTCCATAAGTTTACTATGTTTGTAGTGAACAAAAGAGTACTATAATGAAAAAACAGCTAACAGATCGTCAAGAAGAAATATTAAGTTTTATAGAACAGTTTCTCGAATCTAATGGTTATCCCCCGACTTTGAGAGAAATCGGCAAAAAGTTTGAAATTGCATCGACTTTTGGAGTAAAAAGACATTTAGATGCACTTGTGAAAAAGGGATATCTGAAAATTGAAGGATTCGCAAGCCGTGGAATAACGCTTCTTCATCAAAATGGAAATCAAGAGATTGGAAAGGAATTTTCCTTCCGCAGCGAAAGAGTATCTATAGAAATTCCTATTGTAGGACGTGTAGCTGCCGGCGTACCAATGCTGGCAACGGAAAATATTGAAGGAAACATTGTTATTGATTCTTCCTTCTTAAAAAAATCAGACGATTGTTTTGCCCTTAAAGTAAAGGGCGATAGCATGATTAATGCCGGTATCTTTGAAGAAGATATTTTAATAGTTCAGAAGAGTAAGCAAGCCAATAATGGAGAAATTATTGTTGCAATGATTGATGACGAAGCTACAGTTAAAAGGTTTGAACTTAAAAATAACAAAATTAGACTACTACCGGAGAATAATTCATACCCGCCTATAGAAGTAAATGATAACAAAGAATTTTCGATAATAGGTAAAGTTGCTGGCGTAATTAGATGGTTTAAATAGAAAGGAAATTAGAATGAAATCAGAAATATTTTCAACAGCAATTAGTAATCGGAATAAAATTAAATTTCTTTATGGCATGAGAGAAATTATGCTTGATCCTTATTTTATTTCGCGTGAACGCAGTGGTAAAAAAGTAATATATGGAAGAACTTTTAACTCAAGTGAAATAAAAAAATTTGAGTATGATAAAATTTCAAATATTAAAATATTAAGACATCTAAAATTTTCACCAATAATTCCAATAGTTGCTAATTAAAATTGATGAGGCTCTATATGCTTAATTTAATAAAAAGAAGAACAGTTGATCTGCTGGTTCAACAATTCTGGAAAGAAGGATATTTAACTGTGAGAAGACGGTTTGGAACTTATTTGCTTGAGCCTGATAAAATCGGCAGCTTTGAAGTTGATATAATTGCCAAGCAAAGGAAAAATTATGCAATTGGGTTAACATTAACTCCTGAGGATTTTAAAAATTCTAACTTGATAGAAAAACTTACATTTTTATCAACAAGGCAGACAAGATATTCAAATAAACGCGTTCAATTATTTGTCGGAGTTCCCACTGAATTTTTTGAAAAAGCTAAATCGATGGTAAAATTATTATCCCCTGAAGCAAAAAGAAATATTAAAATCTTCCAGATTGAAGATAAAGCTGTAACAAACACAAATGTACCCGGAAGAAATCAAAAAGTCCTTTTTTCTTAAGAAAATTTTCAACAATTTATTTTTTTTGAAATTAATATTAGAATTTTTCCCTCTAAAAATTCCTACTTATTTTTACCTTTTAAAAAACTAACAATCTTAATAATTTTAAAAGTTTATATAACTTTTTTAAAATAAATTAGTCTAATTAATCATTTTACTTACCTTGACATTAAACTGTCATAAGGTTAATTTTACACGCTTTTTCAATTTTAAGGAATAAATTTGGGTAAAACTCAGTCAGAATCTGATGCAAAACAACAAGATACGCTTAAAAATTCTGGTAAAATTCCTACTCACATAGCAATAATTATGGATGGCAATGGAAGGTGGGCTCGGAGAAGAGGATTACCAAGGGTAGCAGGTCATAAAAGAGGAGTTGACACTGTTAGAGATATTACTGAAGCTTGTGCTGAATTAGGGGTAAAATATCTTACTCTTTTTACCTTTTCAACTGAAAATTGGAATAGACCAAAAGATGAAGTTTCTACATTGATGAGATTACTTCTTCGGAGCATAAAAGACCGGTGTAATGAGTTAAATGAAAACAATATTAAGCTTACAACTATCGGCGCTTTAACCGCTTTGCCGGTTGAAGTTCAAAAAGAATTAATTGAAGCAATTGAAAAAACTAAAAATAATAAACGGATGACTCTAAACCTGGCACTTAGCTACAGCGGAAGATGGGAATTGCTTGAGGCGGTAAAAAACATTTCACGGTCAGTCTCTAACGGCGATATTAAATTAGATGATATTGACGAAAAATATTTTTCTAAACAATTGACGACTAAAAACATTCCCGATCCTGATCTGCTGATTAGAACAAGTGGTGAGTTTAGAGTTAGTAATTTTTTATTGTGGCAAATTGCCTACACCGAGTTTTATATTTCAGATGTTTATTGGCCTGATTTTAAGCGTAAACATTTGTATGAAGCCATCAAAAGCTTTCAAACCAGAGAAAGAAGATTCGGAAGAGTAAGTGAACAACTAATCAAGAACGAAAAAGGCTTAAAGAATGTTTCAAACCTCCCAAAAGAAATCGCTTAAATATTTTTATCTGATTTTCTTTTTCCTTATTTCAACACTTATAGCTGCCGTACAGGCAAATCTATATGCGCAAACAACACGTACTAGCTTGAAGATTTTAGGTATATCTGTTCAGGGTAATAAATCTGCCGATGCATCGACAATTATTGCAAACAGCGGATTGAAGATTGGAGACGAAATTCAAATACCTGGTGACCAAACAATGAATGCTATTAAACAACTTTGGTCACTTAATATTTTTTCCAACGTGGAAATTCTTATTGATAAACAAATTTCAAATGGCGTTTTTCTAGTTATAAAGGTAAAAGAATACCCACGGTTTGAAAAACTTGTTCTTGTCGGAAATGATGAGGAAAGTACAAGCGATATAGAAGCTAAAATAGATTTAATTCGCGGGCAAATTTTAAAACCACAAGAAGAACAAAGAATTAAAGAAAATATTTTAGCACTCTATAATAAAGACGGGTATCTAAACGCTGAGGTTAATCTTGAGCATTTTGTTTATTATACTGCCGATACTACAAAAGAAGCCATTAATGTTGTGTGGCGAAATGAAAAAAAATTATCCGATGAGCGCACGGTAAAATATGATCTTAACGATCAAGCCTATCTTAATTTAATTGATAAAATTAAAGATAGAATTCTACTTGTTATCAAAATAAAGGAAAATTCAAAAGTAATTGTAAGAAAAATTCAATTTGTTGGTAATAAAGATTTTTCAGGCAGCATACTTAGGGGAGAAATGGATGATACTAAGGAGGCTGTTTGGTGGAAATTTTGGGAAGGCAATAAGTTTGATTCCAAAAAATTTGAATCAGATAAAAAATTGATTGTAGATTTCTATAACAAAAATGGTTATCGCGACGCTCAAATTCTTTCTGATTCGCTGATATACTACAATCATAAAAAAGACCTTGAAATATTAATCAAACTTTATGAAGGTCCCCAATATAAAATTAGAAATATTGTCTGGGAAGGGAACACTATATTTCCCGATAATGTGCTAAATGCAAGGCTGAATTTCAAAAAGGGAGATATCTTTAATTACCAAAAATTTGAACAGAACCTAAAAGGAAATAAGGATCAGACAGATGTCTCTTCCTTATACTTGGATAGTGGTTATCTAACTTTTAATTTGCAAACTGACGAGAAAAAAGTTCCTGGCGATTCTATTGATGTTACAATCCGCTTAGATGAAAAAAACCAATTTAAGGTTGGAAGAGTTAGTATAACAGGGAATGATAAAACAGAAGATAAAGTTATTCGGAGAGAATTATTTACAATTCCGGGTGACTATTTTAACAAAGGCCTTCTCCTTCGAAGCATTCAGCAACTTGCAAATTTAAAATACTTTGATGCTGAAAAATTATATGGACCTAACGGAATTGGCACATCGTTTCAAAACGACAGTACTGTAAACGTGACGTTTAATGTACTGGAAAAATCAAGCGATTATCTTAATGCTTCTGTTGGTTATAGTGGAAGTTTTGGATTTAGTGGCGCAATAGGAGTTACATTGTCTAACTTTGCTCTTGCCCACCCTTTCTCTATTGGCGGCGGACAAATCTTAAGCTTTAACTGGCAATTCGGCGTTGGAAATTATTATCGTACATTTTCCCTCGGTTTTACGGAACCCTGGCTGATGGATACGCCCACTCTTCTTGGGTTTGAAGTTTTTGATACAAGACAACAATATATTTATGACCTTCAACAGAGCGGTGCAACAGTTAGAGTTGGTAGAAGACTTAAATGGCCGGATGATTATTTCAATGTTCAAGGCATGTTTAGATATCAATACAATGATGTTATCAATGGTGCGGGAACTTATGCTCAAGGAACAACTCATCAATATACAATCGGTGCAACCATAAGCAGAAAAGATATTGACAATCCGATTTTCCCTTCTCGTGGTTCCTCGGTAGACTTGAATGGACAATTGTCTGGAGGCCCTTTCCTTCCCGGTGATGTGAATTACTATAAACTTTCTTTTACTGCCGAATGGTATAAGAGTTTGTTCAACACAAATAGAATTGTTTTATATACGGTTGCCGATATGGGGTATATCCATGAGCTTGATTATGCAACCAATTTTAAAATTAATCCATTTGAAAAATTCTTTATGGGTGGGAACGGACTAGTTATTGCTACAACTCCTCTTCGTGGGTATGACGATAGATCTATCGGTCCCGTTGATGCATACGGTAATGTGCTTGGCGGTAATGTAATGACGAGATTTACAACAGAACTTAGATTCTCCGTTACACAGGACCCTGTTCCGATTTTCTTGCTTGCCTTTGCGGAAGCAGGAAATGTTTTTCAGGATATTCTTTCGACCGATCTTTTTAATTTAAGAAGATCCGTCGGTGTTGGTGCAAGAATAATGATAAATCCAATTGGACTAATTGGTTTTGACTTAGGATATGGATTCGACAGAAAAGCTGTCAACGGAAAAGATCCGGCATGGCTTTTCCACTTTCAATTCGGTAAAGGCTTTTAATTAACTTATAACAAAAACACAGAGGTAAGAATAGTGAAAAAACTTCTTTTGATCCTAACGGTTCTTTTAATCGGCAGTAATTTTTTATCTGCCCAAACCGCTCAAAAAATTGGTTATGTTGATTCTCAACTAATTCTGAATCAACTTCCAGAAGCAATTAAAGCTCAGGGTGATCTTGATGCGCTTACAAATAAATGGTCATCACATCTTGATAGCCTTAAAGCTGATTACCAGCAGGCTCTTGAAAATTACCAAAAGCAAGCAAACACAATGCCCGATAGTAAAAAGCAATCGGCACAGCAAGTACTTATAGCCCAACAAAACGGTATTCTTGATTATCAAAAAGAAAAGTTTGCCCAGGGTACAGGTGATATCTATAAAGAACAGGATAAAATTTTTACTCCTGTAAAAAACAAAATTTATAAAGCAATTCAGGAAGTTGCTAAAGAAGAAGGAATGAAATTCGTCTTCGATAAAGCAGGCGACGTTGTTCTCCTATATGCTGACCCAGCTTATGATATTACTTATAAAGTTCTGGATAAACTGAAAACATCTGTTAAATAAAAATTTATCTTATTTTTTTATTGTCTCGATTTCTAATAAATCGGGACAATATTTTAAATTGCTATGATAAAAAGTGAGAGGGTGTTATTTAAATTTGATACTCTTTAATAAGTTATTTCCAAAACTAATTTAAATACGGAGTTGAAAATGAAAACGCGAGTATTTTCTTTTCTCTTTTTTTCCCTCTTATTTTTCTCGGGAATTTCTTTCGGCCAGTTAAAAATCGGCTATGTCGATTCCAAAACCATTCTGAGCAAAATCCCGGATGCGCAAGATGCGAAACTTAAGCTGGACGGCTTAATTCGCGATTGGCAAGCCGAACTGAGCAAAATGGAAGCAGCCAAAAAAGTCAAACAAGATGACTTTGATAGAAGAAAATTAATTATGACCGATCAAACTAAGATTGAACTGGAAACAGCAATAAAGAATCTTGATAAGCAAATAAATGATTATCGAGATAAAAAGTTTGGAACAAACGGCGAACTATTTCAAAAACAAGAAGAACTAATGAAACCAGTCCAGAACAAAGTTTTTAATGCTATTCAAGAAGTGGCAAAAAAAGAAGACCTTGATTTTGTTTTTGACCGGAGTGCTAGTATTTCCATCCTTTATGCGAAGGATAAGTACGATATTACTCCTCAAGTCATGGATTTGCTTAAACTTCAATAAAATATGAGCTGAATTTAATGAGCTTTAAATTATCCGATGTAGCAGAAATAATCGGTGGAAATTTAGTCGGTGATAAAAATCTAATTATTAACAATCTTGCGAAAATCGAAGAAGCCCAGCAAGGTGATCTTACTTTCCTTTATCTTTCAAGCTATGAAAAATATTTCCCTTCTACAAAAGCATCAGCAATTCTTGTCAAGCCCGGTTTTAATAAATCAAGATCCGATCTCTCTTATATCGAAGTTAATGATCCTAACAAAGCTTTTGCAAAAATATTAATTCATTATTTCTCACCTAAATATTCTTTAGAAGGGATTGATGAATCGGCTTATATACACCCATCAGCCAAAATCGGCGAAAATTCTGCAATCGGGAAAAATGTTGTCGTTTCCGCCGGATGCAAAATAGGAAAAAACACTAAGCTTTTTCATAATACAGTTTTGCTTGAGGATGTTGAAATTGGCGACGATTCAATAATCTTTCAAAATGTTAGTATTCGTGAAAAAAGTAAAATTGGAAGCCGGGTAATAATTCATCCCGGCACTGTAATTGGCTCAGATGGCTTTGGATTTTTTACCGATGAAAAAGGAGCTTATCAAAAAATTCCTCAAATTGGTATCGTAATAATTGAAGATGACGTAGAACTTGGCTCAAATGTTTCGGTGGATAGAGCTGAACTTGGCGCTACTATTATAAGGCGAGGCGTTAAGATAGACAATCTTGTCCAAATTGCCCATAACGTTGTTGTCGGTGAAGATACGGTTATTTCGGCACTTACTGGAATTTCAGGAAGTACAAAAATCGGAAGCCACAATATCATTGCCGGTCAAGTTGGGATTGTCGGGCACATTGAAATTGCTGATCACGTTATAATTATGGCTAAGTCTGGGATCTCAAAATCAATAACCAAACCGGGGCAATATTATGGAACGCCGGCGAAGGAATTTAAAACCGCTATCAAACTTGAAGCTCATATACGCAACCTTCCGGGCTATGCTGAAAAATTGAAACACCTTGAAATGCAAATTCAAAATTTAACGGAAGAAATTAAAAGACTAAAAGAAAATTAGAAATTTTATTTCGCTCACTTCACCAAAATCATTTTTATTGTATTTCAAATCTTGTCTTGCTATTTTGAAAATGAATTTACTTATATTTCTAAAATATCTTATTCACTATATTGGATTTTATTAATGTTAGAGTTACAAAGAACTATTTCCAAGCCCGTTTCAATGTCTGGGATTGGTTTGCACACCGGCACTTCTTGCACTATGACTTTTAAGCCTGCGCCGGTAAACTATGGGATTAAATTTGTAAGGGTAGATTTAGGTGGCGCGCCTGAAATTCATGCTATTGCCGATAACGTAGTTGACGTTTCCCGGGGCACCACTTTAGGAATAGGCGAAGCAAAAGTTCATACGGTAGAACATGTTCTTGCGGCTGTAGTTGGACTTCAGATAGACAACATTATCATAGAACTTGATGGGATTGAACCTCCGGTAGGAGACGGAAGCGCCATGCCTTATGTAGAACAGCTATTAAAGGCTGATTTTGTTCAGCAAGAAGCACCTAAAGATTATTTAATAATTGACCAAACCGTAACCTACCATAATGAAGAAAATCAAATTGATATAGTTGCTCTTCCGTTGGATAGTTATCGCGCAACAGTTATGGTTGATTACCAAAACCCTGCCTTAGGTAGTCAGCATACTGGTTTATTTGACTTGGAAAAAGAATTCATAACAGAGTTTGCTCCGGCAAGAACATTCTGCTTCCTTAGCGAAGTTGAGCAACTAGCTGATGCCGGATTAATTAAGGGCGGAGACATTGATAATGCTGTGGTAATTGTAGACCGAAATTCTGATGAACTTGAGTTGGAAGGTTTAAGAAAAAAACTTGGCATATATGAAAATGTCACAATCGGTACCAACGGAATTTTAAACAATAAACAGTTAAGATTTAAAAACGAACCTGTACGTCATAAATTGTTAGACCTTTTGGGTGATCTTGCCTTGATTGGTGTCCCGGTTAAAGCACAAATTCTTGCTGCCAGACCAGGTCATAAAGCCAATGTTGAATTCGCCAAACAAATTAGAAAATTGTATCAGCAGAAAAAGCTTGTTAAAAAATATCAATTTGTTAAAAAAGAAGGAGTTGTGTTTGATGTGAATGCAATTCAAAGGATTCTACCGCACCGTTACCCATTCCTTCTTGTTGATAAAATTGTTCATCTGGAAGTCGATAAAAAAGTTATTGGAATAAAATCTGTATCGATAAATGAACCATTTTTCCAGGGGCACTTTCCAGGACAGCCGGTAATGCCAGGTGTCTTAATTATAGAAGCAATGGCGCAAACCGGAGGAGTCCTTCTGCTAAATGCTTTTCCCGAACCAGAAAAAAAACTCGTAATGTTTATGCAAATAAATAATGCAAAATTTAGAAAACCGGTTGTTCCGGGTGATCAGCTTTATATGGAAATCAATTTGACTAATAAAAAAAATAAAGTAGTTATGATGGCTGGAAAAACTTATGTGAACGAAATACTTGTAGCAGAAGCTGAATTTATGGCTGGTATTGTTGACCGCGAACAGAGTACCACTAATTCCTAAAAAAAATTATTTATAAAAAGATAATGACAAATATTCATCCTACTGCAATTGTAAGTAAAAAAGCAATTCTTGGAAACAACATTTCGGTTGCCCCTTACGTAATTATAGAAGATAATGTAGAAATTGGAGACGATTGCATAATAGGACCTCACGCGGTTATTTACAACGGCGCAAGAATCGGCAATCGCGTTAAGATTCATCAATCTGCCTCGATTGCACATACACCTCAGGATCTAAAATTTGGGAATGAAGAAACTCTTTTTATTGTTGATGACGATACTGTTATTCATGAATTTGTTACTCTTCACAGGGGTACCAAAGAAACCGGTTTCTCTAGAGTGGGTAAAAATTGTTTACTTATGGCTTACTCACACGTTGCTCACGATAGTACAGTGGGCGACAATTGTATCCTTGCGAATGGAGTTCAAATTGCAGGTCATGTGACAATTGAAGATTGGGTAATTATTGGAGGTATGACGCCCGTTCATCAGTTTTGCATTGTTGGACAGCATTGTATGATTGGTGGTGGTTTTAGAGTTACTCAAGATGTACCGCCGTATATTCTGACTGCAGGTGAGCCTCTTGAATTTAGCGGACTAAATGTGATTGGACTTAGAAGACGTGGTTTTTCAAATGAAGATATCTTAATATTGAAAAAAGCATTTAGCTATTTGTATGATAACTCCTTAAATGTGTCTCAAGCAAAGAAAAAAATTACTGATGAATTCGGGAATAATAATTATGTTAAAATAGTCATAGATTTTCTCGGAAAAAGCAAACGAGGATTAATCGGTAAATGAAATGGCGATTTATAAATAGTGGCGCCGGTTCAGGACAATTCAATATGGATTTTGATCTTCAACTTGCAAAAAATTCCAGACCGGATGAAGCGATTTTTAGATTGTACCAATGGAAGCCTTTTTGTATTTCTTTAGGTGCAAATCAAGATGTTGATTCTATAAATTCCGTGAAAGCAAAGTTTGATGGAATTGATATCGTAAAAAGACCAACCGGTGGAAGAGCAATTCTTCATGCCGAAGAGATTACTTACTCGGTAATTTATCCGGTTGACAGTCAAACCTCTGCAAAATATATTTATTACGAAATAAATCGTGCGCTTAAACTAGGTTTGTCGCTTTATGACGATAGATTAAAATTTGTTGAATTGGAAAATTCTCAACCCGACTTTCCAAAAGTTTATAAGGAAGAAATAAGCTCAATCTGTTTTGCCGTTTCTGCAAAGAACGAACTTAAGTTTTTAGGAAAAAAACTTGTCGGAAGTGCTCAAAGAAAATTAGGTAATACTATTCTCCAACATGGATCAATTTTGTGTGGAAACTATCATAAAAAGATTGTCGATTACCTAAATCTTACTGTAGAAAACATGTCGTCGTTTGCTGAGGAAATTGATAAAACCACTACGGATTTATATTCGATCTTAAAATCCGAAATTGACTATAAAAAATTGGAAGATAGATTGGTAAAAGGTTTTGAAGATTATTTCCAAGCGAAGTTTAAAGAGCTTAATTTACCCCAGTCAGCAGGCATAAATGAAATTGTCTTTTCATAAAAAAAATAAATTACTAAAATATTATGAGTAGCGAAAAAGAAATAAAACGTGTTACAACTTTGACCCTATCATGGCTTAAAAAGAACGGGAAAAAAATTTCTGCGCTAACGGCGTATGATTTTATCACGGCTAAACTTCTTGAAGAAGCGGGAATAGACATAGTACTTATCGGCGACTCTCTAAGCAATGTATTTCAGGGCAACGATACTACTCTTCCAGTAACTATGGATGAAATGATCTATCATACCAAAGCTGTCAGCAAAGCAATCAGCCGGGCAATGATTGTTGTGGATATGCCATTTATGTCTTATCAGCTTAGCGTAGATGAGGGATTTAGAAATGCAGGAAGAATATTAAAAGAAACTCCGGCAGGCGCCGTTAAACTTGAAGGCGGAGTTCGCCTTGCCGAAACAATTAGAAAAATTACAGATGCCGGAATTCCTGTGATGGGACATATTGGTTTAACTCCGCAAAGCATTCATAAATTTGGAAGCTATCGTGAGCGCGGGAAGGATATTGATGAAGCTGAGGAAATATTAAATGATGCAAAATCAGTTGAACAGGCAGGGGCGTTTGCATTGGTCCTGGAAAAAATCCCTGCCGACCTTGCTAAGAAAATTACAGAAAGCCTAAAAATTCCTACGATAGGAATCGGTGCAGGTGTTCATTGTGATGGTCAAATTTTAGTTACACCGGATATGCTGGGTCTAAATGTTGATTTTCACCCTAGGTTTGTCCGCCATTATGCAAAGTTAGCGGATGAAATTACTAACGCCGTTAAAAATTATATTGAAGATGTGAAACAAAAAAAGTTTCCTTCCGATGATGAGAGTTACTGAAACAATGATTCGTAAGCTATTTTTGTTTTCCATTTTATTCCTATCAACACCTAATTTTATTTTCCCTAAAATTGAATCTACAAATTTTCTTGAAGGCGCAACGGTTACCTCCATGACGTTGGTTGGGGAAAACCTTTGGGTTTCCACTTATGGTCAGGGTATTTATAAATATTCGTACAAAGATAATGCATGGTATAATTACTCAACAGCAAATAAAAATCTCGATAATAATTTTTTCTATTGTATTGCTGCAAATAAAAATTATGTCTGGGCTGGCGCTACAGACGGTTTATATATTTTAGATCAGCGCAAAAATCAATGGCACAAAAGAAAGTTTTCACTCGGCGGGGAAATGGGTAATTGGATAAGATCTCTTTGCTATGATCCCCAGGAAAATGTTCTTTGGATTGGGAGATTTGAAAACATCACTATGCTTGAAGTAGGGAAACAAAGATATCAAGATTTTTCTTTGATGATTAATAACGATTCCAAATCAAATAATATAAAATCAATAAGACTCGATGGCGATAGCCTTGTTTGGTTCGGTTCAGAATCTGGCGTGCATATTTTTCACAAAAGTATGAAGCTTGAAGATAAAGATGCTTGGACATATATCAATAATAAAGATGGCGGATTTAACGGCGATGGAGAATCAGTTTCTGTTTCCGACATGATTTTTGACCCCGCAACTGTTTGGTTCGGGACAGATGAATTTATTACTCTTGAAAATCCAAAGTTCAACATCGGCGGAATTTATGAATTTGATAGGAAGCATAAATGGGAAAGACTCTCCGAAAGTGATGGACTTCCTGCGGATGGAGTCTATTGCATGGTTAAGGTCGGAAATGAGATATTCGCAGGTGTTTATTCATTTCAAAAAAAGGAAAAGAAAGACTACGGCAAGGGCCTGGTAATGATTAACCGATTAAATGGCTATATTTCTCCAATTGATTTAAATGAAATAAATATTCAATCTTCAAAAATCACTTCGCTTTTTTTTGATGGAACAAGTTTATGGATTGGTACCGATAATGGTTTAACAAAGGTCTTAATAGCAAATCCATTGGCACATTGGGGCGGAAGAAAGGTCGAAGTACAACAAGAAGCACCGATTCTTAAAACAAATAAATAAAAATTATAAAATATATTGTATCTGAACGTGAAAAGAAGAATACCCTATATCTGTGCTTGTAAAGGTAAGCCCATATTCAACTCCGGCACCTAATCTAAATTTCCCCTGAGAATTTCCAAAATTTGTTCCTGCCAAAATTGAAAAAACAATTCCATAATCCCAAGAATTAATATGGCTGAAGGTTCTGTCATTTAGTGCAAGCGGACCTATACCTTCTTCAACGAAAAATATTGATGATAAAGGCTGTCGAACGATGCCTTTTATTGAAAACCCTCTTACAAACGGATAATAATTAATACTGTTTCGGGGAAACAGCAAATCAATATTAGCAGCGTAAATGAAGCTTAACCGCGTGTCGAATCCAAACGCTTTGTTTGTATTAGCTTCTACAAATATTGAAGAAGTAAAGCTTCCCTGCGACGGCAAATTTCCGCTGATGTAACCACCGCCCAAAAATCCCCCGACGCTTAAATACGATTGTGCTTTTAATTCTAAAGAAGCTGTAGAAACTAAAATTATTAGCGTCAAAACGAAGATAGTTTTTTTCATCAAATGCCTTAAAAATTTCTCAAAACTTCCACTATTTTTTTATACAAGTAATTTAACTTGTCTAACATAGTAATACACCATCATAAGCAAGCGAAAATATAGAAAAATACACTAAGAATCTTTCTCTTTGTTTTAAGACCCCATCTTCTTCGTTTGGAATGCTTAGTTTATACCAAAAACAATCATGTATTATTGCCTAATTCTTAATAACCAGCTCTACTTAGATTTCTACTTTAGCCGTTAAAAATATTTTTTGGAACTCACGAGCTTTTCTTTCTTTCCATCCTGCTTTATGATATGCATAACCAGTAATTAGAGGCATAGCAATTGTCGCTTCTGAATATACCATTTGCTCAAAAGTAGTTTCCACTTTTCCCCAGGAGCTTGCTTCCTTCAAAGTAGAACTTGAGAGTGCGCCATCACGAACATCTGCAACAGTAATCTGGATAGCGTACTTATGCATTGGTGCGTTTTCTTTTAAAATGTCTGCAGCAACGACAATATCCTGTGTGAAGTTTTTAGGAACGCCGCCGCCAACCATAAAAATGCCTGTTTCGTTGCTGTGAAGTTTAATCTTTGTAAGTTCTAAAAAATCTTTTGCAGAATCAATTGAAACATGCTTATCAGGGTTTTTAGTTTGGTGCATTATAAACCCAAATCCCGCCGAACAATCCGAAAATGCCGGAACAAAAATCGGGACGTTCTTTTTGTACGCGGCATAAATTACAGAGTCTTCAACCTTGGGTCCACCGTTTTCATCAAGATATTTACCAAATTCCCAAAGCAATTCGCGTGAAGAGTAAGGTCTTGGATCAAGGGAATCAAATATCTTTGCAGTGGTTTCATCGCAAATTCTTAATTCATCTTCATCAATGTACGTATCGTAAATTCTATCAATGTGAAGTTCTCTTAGTTCGTTATCATCACTAAACGGTGTACCGATATAATGCTTAAAACCAAGTGCCTCAAAAAAATCTTGATCTACCATAAGAGCTCCCGTAGAAACTACGGCGTCAATCATGTTATTCATAATTAAATCATAAACAACCTTTTTTAATCCTGCGCTGAACAAGCTTCCGGCAATCGTTAAAATGATACCGCAATCTTTATCGCGAAGCATCCTATCATAAATATTTGAAGCACGGTTCAAATCCCTCGCCGAAAAAGCCATGTATTGCATTGCATCTACAAGCTCAATTACATTATACTTTTTAATATCAATATGCTTGATAGTACCTTTCAAAAAATCTTTTTTGCTTGCCATAACTAATTCCTTTCTTTCATTTAATTTTAATTTAAAACTTTATCCCTCAAATCAAAAGAATGCTTTTGCAACTCTTAATAGACCTTGTTTCCATGGTACGCGGTGTGAAACGCCGCTTGTATTCTTAAAATTATTTTTATTCTCTTTATACCATTTGTAATTTCTAATCAATGCGTCTTTATTAGAATATTTTGGAGAATAGCCTAGAATTCTTTCCGCCTTTTCAATCGAGACAAAAGAATCTTTGGATGCAGTTTCATATACCCATTTGTAAAGAGGCGAAAGTCTCAATGCCGAAAGGATTTTCAATAGTGCGATTGTTGGTTTTTCCGGCAGTCCAATAATTTTTTTCCCGAAACCAGCAGAATCCAATACAGCCTGATAATCTTCTTTCATTGTAGTATACTCTTTTGCGCCGATGTTGAAAGTATCATTCACTTTATTTTTCGCAAGCGTAGCGCAAAGCAAAATTGCTTCGCAAAGGTCTTCAACATCAAGAAGTTGATAACGATTATTTCCGCTCCCTATCATCGGGAAACCTTTACCGTCGTACGCCCAATCATAAAGAAGATCAAACACGCCGAGACGTTCCGGTCCGACAAATGATTTTGGACGAATAATAGAAACGCACAATCCTTTCTTTCTAAAATTATCGCATTCCTTTTCAGCTTGGATTTTAGCTTTGCCATAAGGTCCAACACCGTCAAGCTTGTCATCTTCAAATAAAGGGTGATGATCCGGAATGCCGTAAACAGCCGTTGAAGAAATATGTATGAATCTTTCAACTTTATTTCTTTCTGCTGCTTCTAATAGGTTTTTTGTTCCCTCAATATCTGTCGAGAAGATCTCTTCGGACGAATACAATGGAAGAGCCGCTGCGGTATGAACTACAACATCAATCCCTTTCATAGCCTCTTCAACAGTTTCTTTATTTCGAATGTCTCCAGTGATTATTGAAATTTTTCCATTCATATCAGGGTAATCGAATTTCACTATATCTAAAGAAACAACATCATGACCGCGGAACTGTAAATATCTTACTAAGTTAATTCCTAAAAAGCCGGCGCCCCCGGTTACAAGAAATTTCATTTCAAGCCTTCCAACAGTTTATTAAATTGAATGTGTAAAATTAAAGATTTTGTTTATGGCTTCAAATAAATGTCGTAATTATTTTTATCGGACGAAATTTGATAAACCTTATTGATTAAATTTGAGCGTTACTTTATTTTCTTCCTTATGATAATGAGATTAAAAATAACACCGGAAACAAACACAATTTTCAGCTCCTCTGCATCTATAATTTTTCATTTAATAATTTTATTTGCAATTTTATTAATATTAAATGAAATTTCAGAAAAGTCACGAGTCAACCCAGGCTATATCCAAATAGCTCCGGATAATTTTGCGGAGGAAATTCCCGCTGCAAAAAACAAAATCTTCGAAAAAGATAATTCAAAAATTGAAAAGATAAACAAAGTAAAAAGAGAGAACTTAATCGCTGCCAAAAATAATTCTGAGGATATGAACCCTCCTCACACTTTTTACAACTTTTCAAAAATGCCCCTGGATACAACCGGACTGGATCAGGTCTACCATGAAAGGACATTAAATGTTACATTAAAATATCCAAACGGTTGGACATACATCGACCAGGATGTAAAACATAAGTTAGACGGTGTTACATTTTGGTTTGAGCAAACAAACATTATGCCCCCGCCATATGTCCATCTTGAAGTGGAGAATAAAGATTTGTTTGACCCTTCGCGATTCAAAAGCACAACCGAGATCAACGGTAACAGAATTTATTTTAATGCTCCGGAAGAATTAGAAGGACAAATTACACAAACTCTTTACATAAGAACCAGTTCCGATGAAGATTATAGTATAAAATTAATAATAGAAGGAAAGAATTATTTTGACTCATTTCTTCCCATTTTTTGGGGAATGGTAAAGTCATTTAAGTTCGGGCATGGTCTTTTTTAAAGTATAACCCTCTCGCCTCTTCATAGTCAATCCTGGGAAACACTGCTGTTCGGAATAATTTAATTCCTTCAAAAAAAACAATTCGTTTTGGACAGCTATATTCTTGTGCTTTTTAATGTCTTAAATCCTTGACTTTCTTTTCGTTAAACCTTAATTTAGAAACCTTTATTGAAATGGATTATTGATTTCGGAGAAATGAAATGAAACAAGCTAAAATAACAAGATTTATAACCACCAAAGATGCTGATAGGAAATGGTATATTATTGATGCCAAGGATCAAGTTTTGGGTAGGTTGGCAACAAAAATCGCTAGGGTAATTCGCGGAAAGGAAAAAACAACCTTTTCTCCTAACGCAGACACAGGTGATTTTGTCGTTGTAATAAACGCAAAACAAATTAAGGTAACCGGTAAAAGGGAAATGTTGAAAAACTACTTCCATTATTCGGGTTATCCGGGCGGATTGAAAATTAGAAGTTATGCAGAACTTATGGCAAAAAAACCTGAATTTGTAATTGAATCCGCCGTAAAAGGTATGCTTCCCAAAAATAGATTAGGAAACAAATTAATTAAAAAATTAAAAGTTTACTCGGACGCAAATCATCCTCATCAAGCTCAAAAACCCGAAGTAATTAGTTTAACGGAGAAATAATGACAGATCAAATTTTTGTTGGTAGAAGAAAAACATCTGTTGCCAGAGTAATTCTAAGAAGTGGCAACGGTAAAATCACCGTAAACGGAAATGAATTTGAAAAAGCATTCCCTCAATTACTCAGTAGAGAGGATATAACTAATCCATTCAAAGTAACAAACACAGCCGGACAGTTCGACGTTTTCGTTAATGTCAATGGCGGTGGCACGACCGGGCAAGCTCAGGCTATTAGGCTTGGAATAGCAAGAGGTTTAATCTCCCTTAACCCCGAATATAGACCTGCGCTTAAAGCAGAAGGATTTTTAACAAGAGATCCAAGAATGGTCGAACGTAAAAAATACGGTCAAGCTAAAGCAAGAAAAAGATTTCAATTTTCTAAACGTTAATTTATTAACCAATCATTCATACTTTCTGATTTACCTCCTGTGTCCCGCTTAAAATGGGATTGTGGGTAAAGATGAAGAGAGTAGAAGGCTTGTCAAATATCTGACAAGAAAAAACAGGAGCAAAAATGAAAAAGTTAAATATAACTCAACTTATTGAATCCGGTGCGCACTTCGGACACTTAACACGTCGCTGGAATCCCAAAATGAAGCCTTACATCTTCATGGAAAAAAATGGGATTCATATAATCGATTTAAAGAAAACTCAAACTCAAATTATTGAAGCTTCGGAAGCTCTATCAAAGTTAGTTTCGGAAGGAAAAAGGGTTCTTTTTGTCGGAACTAAAAAACAAGCTAAGAATGTTATCGACGCCGAAGCAAGAAGATGCGATGCAAACTGGGTAAGCGAAAGATGGCTCGGCGGAATGTTGACCAACTTTTCCACTATCAGGAAAAGCATTAAAAGACTTAATAATATTGAAAAGCAAGAAACTGACGGAACATTTGATAAGATTACTAAGAAAGAAAGATTGTTCCTAACCAGAGAAAAAGATAAGCTAAAAAAGGTTTTGGAAGGTGTTGAAACTATGTCAAAACTTCCCGGGGCAATGTTTGTCGTGGATATTAAAAAAGAAACCATAGCAATTAAAGAAGCTAAGAGACTTAACATCCCTGTTTTTGCAATTGTCGATACAAACTGCGACCCGGATGAGGTTAATTATGTTATTGCCGCAAACGACGACGCTGTAAAAACCATAGAAATAATTACTAATTTTATGGCAGAAGCCGTTATTGAAGGTAATGCCAGGGTTGCCGAAAGAAAATCTGAAGAGGCTGCACAAAACGAAAGAATTAAAAAAGAAAGAGAAGAAGAAGGAAAAAGTAAAGAAGAAGACATTCCTTCAGAATCATAATAACGTAAAGGGATAATGATATGGCAATTACTGCTGCACAAGTAAATGAATTAAGACAAAAAACCGGCGCCGGTATGATGGACTGCAAAAAAGCTTTAACCGAAGCCGAAGGGAATTTTGAAAAGGCTATTGAAATACTTCGTAAAAAAGGCGCGGCTGTTGCTGCTAAAAGAGCAGAAAGAACCGCGAAAGAAGGAATGGTTTTAACTAAAATTTCTGACGATAAACAAACCGGTGTTATTGTTGAAGTTAACTGCGAAACCGACTTCGTCGCCAACAGCGAAGACTTCACAAAATTTGCTAAAAATGTTCTAGAAGCTGTTAGCTCATCTAAACCCGCCAACGTTGACGATTTACTTGAAAAAAATCCGTCTATTAGAGATCAATTTGATGAACTTCTCGGAAAAGTCGGTGAGAAAATTCAAATATCCAGGCTTTCTATTGATGAGGCTCCCAACGGTGAGGTTATTGATTATGTTCACCTTGGCTCAAAATTAGGTGTACTTGTTAAATTTGACAATATTGGCGACAAGAAAGATGAATTCTTCAATCTTGGTAAAGATATTGCGATGCAAGTTGCGGCTATGAAGCCTATTTGCGTCTATCGTGAAGAAGTTCAAAAGGATCTGATAGAGAAAGAAATTGAAATCTATAAAGAAATTTCCCGTAAAGAAGGGAAGCCGGAACAAATTCTTGATAAAATTGCTCAAGGAAAATTAAATAAATTTTACCAGGAAAATTGTCTGTCGGAACAAGCTTTTATTAAAGACAACACAAAAACCGTAACTGATTTAATAAAAGAATTCAACTCTAAACATGGAATTGATGTGAAGATAAACCATTTCCGCCGGTTTCATCTAGGTGATGAGAAAAAATAAATTATGAAAAGGTCTTAATTTTTATTAAGACCTTTTTTTTATATTGTACTGGCTTTCTTTGAAAAGTTTTACAAAACAGTCAAATAAACTCGAAATTCTAATTATCAAATTCTATAGAAAATTATGAGCGATCTAAAATATAAAAGAGTACTCTTAAAATTAAGCGGTGAATCTTTGATGGGGGAAAAAGGATTTGGAATTGATCATAATGTTTTGAATTTCTTTGCTACTGAAGTTAAAAAGGTTTACGACATCGGAATCCAACTCGGAATAGTTATAGGCGGCGGAAATATATACCGCGGTTTAAGCGCAAGCGCTCAAGGTATTGACCGTGTTACCGGTGATCAAATGGGTATGCTTGCAACAATGATTAACTCTCTTGCGCTCCAAAATGCAATTGAACATAAAGGAATTTATTCACGCTTGATGAGCGCTATCCACATGGAGCAAATTGCCGAACCTTATATAAGACGACGAGCTATTAGACACCTTGAAAAAGGACGAGTAATAATTTTTGGGGCAGGAACAGGACATCCTTACTTCAGTACCGATACTGCAGCTTCTTTAAGAGCAGTTGAAATTGAAGCAGATGTGATAATCAAAGGTACCCGTGTCGACGGAGTTTTTGATTCAGATCCCGAACAAAACCCTGACGCTTTTAAATTTGATAATATTTCTTACCTAGATGTATTGAAAAAAAATCTTCGTGTTATGGATCTAACTGCTATAAGCTTGTGCCGGGAAAACAACCTGCCCGTTGTTGTCTTTAATATGGATGTGCCGGATAATCTATTAAAATTGGTCAAAGGCGAAGCTATCGGTACTGTAATAAATGACCCGAAGCAGTAATAATATTTTGCCCTTTTAGTTTTAGCTTCTTACTTTTCATTATAGAAAAAATTCAAATTGTACAATTAGCACTTTGAATAATTAATTATTAGAGGTTATTTATGGAACAAGTAATAAATGATGCAAGATCAAGGATGGATAAAACACTTGAAGCTCTTAGAGCTGAACTTGCAAAAATTAGAACGGGGAAAGCTACAACTGCTCTACTTGATGGTATTAAAGTTGAATATTACGGCAACATGACTGCTCTCAATCAGGTTGCAAATGTTACCGTTTTGGATGCGCATACTTTATCAATTACACCATGGGATAAATCCATAGTAAGCCATGTTGACAAAGCAATTCTTGAAGCTAACCTTGGTTTTAATCCTGTCAATGACGGAACAAATTTGAAGATCCCTGTTCCACCGTTAAATGAAGAGCGCAGGAGAGATTTTGTTAAGCTTGTTAAGAAGTTTGGCGAAGAATCTAAAATTGCTATTCGAAATGTTCGCAGAGATGCAAATGAACATTTGAAACGAGAAGAGAAAAATAAAAAAATTTCTGAGGATCAATTAAAAGAAGCCGAGGATAAGGTTCAAAAGCTTACCGACGAGCATATCCAAAAGATTGATGATATCCTGAAGCATAAAGAAAAAGAAATTATGGAAGTTTAACATTATGCTCTCTTTTTTTGATAAGATTTTCAAAACTAAGATATAAAAACCCAATTTCACACAAGGAAGTTGGGTTTTTATTTTAATCAGGAAAGAGATTTTCTCATTCAATTTTCAAAAAAAGTCAATAAAACTCAAAAAAAGGTGATTAATTTATACTACTAATTGCCTGAAAAATTGAAATAATTTCATTAAATTTTGATTTGAAAGAAATTATTCCATCCTGTAAGTTCTCTTTTTTAAGTTTATAAATGAAAGTCATAAATAAGCTAAACATAAAAAAAACAAAGGAATATCTCTCAACATATTTTAATACAAATATGTTGAGGAGCGTAATTCTGTTTAGCGGAGGCATAATTTTGTTTGTTGCCGGAGTTATAGTTTATGGAATAATTATAAATATGCGCCAGGTTCCCTTGTCGGTAGATATGGCGCGCAAGGGATTTTCAAAATTGGACGATCCGGTAATAGTCGTTGTAAGAAGCTCTTACTCTTTAAAGCTTTACAACGATACTGTCCTTATAAAAACATACATTGCAAATTTTGGAAGAAATGTCACCGCTCCTAAAAACAAAGCTGGCGACCTTGCTACACCAGTAGGGAACTATGAAATTTGTGAGATCGATACTAATACTAAGTATTATAAATTTTTTAAGATAAATTACCCCAATATCTATGATGCAACGGAAGCATTAAGGAAGGGCTTAATCTCTCAAGAAGAATTTGATAAAATTAAATTTGATTATTATTATGGTATCTGCCCTGATCCGAATACGGAGCTTGGCGGAAATATGGGTATTCATGGAATAGGAAGATTAGATTTTCTTTTTAAGTATCTTCCCTTTGTCTATAATTGGACGGACGGTTCGATTGCAATAAGTAACGAAAACATGGACGAACTTTATTCAGTTGTAAAGAAAGGAACTAAAGTTGTTATCAAATAAACACACTCTTTCGATAGTTTTATTTTTATCTCTCGTCTTTTTTTCTTGCGGGGGAAAAAATCAAAATAAACAAACGCTTTTAAACCAACCGGATTTCAACAACCCTGGTGTTGTTCTGCAGCAAGCTAAGAATATTTTGGGGAACGATGTTAAATTTGCATACAAAGGTCTGTTCGATGCAGACACTGTAATTGAAATTTCAGCAGGAACGGAAATTGAGGGACCAAAAAACTCTGGCATCCGGTTTTCACTTTTGAAACAAGTAAATAATCAACTTATTTCGGTTTTTCAAACCCCTATGTTAAACGGTTCATTCAGAGAATGTCTGGTTAAAAAAATTAAATTTCCTATGTTTAATTACGAACTTGTTTATTATAATTCCCAAAGCTTTTATTTGGGAAGCGGCGGAGGAGAAGTTTTTTCGTATATCATTAACTTCAAAGAACAAAAGATTTATTATGCTCACTTTATTTCTGTCCCTGAACGCCCGGTTTCTTTATATCTTTCTCCTAACATTGACATACCCGAAATCAAGAATTTTTTCATAGGAAATTTCAAACGGGATTTTTCAACTTTCAAAATTATAGATAAAGATGTTACTTTAAAGTACTAACCGGCTTTCCGGATTTTTCTTCTTTTATTTTTTTAATCTCTTATGTCGAAAAAGCTTCTTATCCTTATTTTATTCCTTGTCACAAGCGCTCAACCGTTTGCGCAGACAAAAAAAAACTTTGAGATAAATTCAATTCAATTTGAAGGCAATCACTCTTTTTCAACTTCAACTTTAAGCGATGTAATTTATTCCAAAGAAACACCGGGATGGTTTTGGAAGTTCCTTAATACATTCAGCAGTCTCGGCAAAGAACCTTCCTACTTTGATTCTTCTTTAATTCCTCTTGACCTGACTACTCTTAAAGAATATTATAACTCCAATGGTTTTTTTAACGCACAATTTTCTTGTAGCTATAAGGTTGATACCGCGAAAAATTATGTAGACATGACTTATAAAATTATTGAAAATCAACCTGCGACTTATGGGCGACTTTTTTTAGGAGGCTTAAATGATGTTCCCGAAAATGTGATGAATAAAATTTCTGACGAAACTAATCTTAATGAAAATCAAAGGTTCTCCCAAAATACCATTCAAAAAAATACCGCAAATGTTTTAAGTGAATTGTTGGATAACGGATTTGTTTTTGCTCGCTACGACAGCACAATTATAAATAAGGATACTTCTAATAATAAAGCTAACGTTAACATTTTCTTCATCCC
>JAKAFW010000026.1:0-62635 GCA_021817845.1 Bacteroidota bacterium | reverse complement strand
AAAAGTTCCTTTATTTGGGTCAAATGTATGCGATGATATCCAGACTTTAGTAAATACTTCCTGAAGTATATCTTCTGAAATCTCCCGGTTATTGGTATAACGTAGGGTAAAGTTAAATATTCCATTACTGTACCTGTTATACAATAATTTAAGTGCATCCGTATTACGTTTCTGTAACAGGTTCATCAATTCCTCATCAGAATTACTTGATAAATTAGAATTATCTTTATCCATTACTTAGTTATACCCTAGTTAACGTAAAAAGGTTGTCCTTTTTATAAATATTATTAATTTATTTTTGAATTGTTAAAAATATATGTCAAACGCCCCTCTTTTTCTCAATAAATTATTTTTTAAACTCAACATATTGTAATGCTTCTCTATGGGGGAATTCCCTCATTTTTATGAGGGAATATTTTGAGGGAGAGATTAATCTAAAAAATTAAAGGTTCAGAAATTGCAAAATATCACAAACATGATTAACGCCAAGTTTCCTTTTCATCTCCTCCTTATGTCTTTCCACAGTTTTTACACTGATAAATAATTTTTCTCCAATTTCTTTATTGCTTAAACCTTCTTTCATATAAAATACAATTTCTTTTTCTCTTACTGTTAATATCTCATATCACCCCGCCTCAGTATAAAGAACATTTATAATTTTATTGCAAAAATATTTCTCATTACTTGCCACTTTAAGAATTGCCTCTCTTAATTTTTCTTCGTTTGCGTATTTGCTAACTATTCCTTTAACGCCGCATTTAATCATTTTGTTAATATGACCTAATTCATGATGTCCTGTAAAAATTATTTTTTTTTCGATATTACTATTACAAAGGAAGTTATCTATAATTGTATATTCATCTCTATTTGAAAATGCATCATCCAATAAAAGTATATTATAATCTATTTTTTCGATTGTGCTCTGTTTAAGAAAACCAGCATAATTTTTTGTTTCAAGAGAGATGACCGGATCATCAGAAAAGAGTGCGAGTAAAGTAAATAAAAGCATTGGCTGCCATGATAAAGAAAAAGGACTTTAATTTTATTCATAATAATACCTCCATTTGTGATAGTTTAAATTATTAAGATGCAAAATATTTTTTGTATAATTCTTATAGCCGACAGAGAATCTATTCTGGAAGTAGTATATGCGAAATGAAGAAAAATGTTTATCATAATATGATAATCCGGAATTGGTTAGAAATGTGGGGGGGGTAATGGTACAAGGTTAAGCCGATAAACATGGATATCTGTTTCCTTTTAAAAATGGATATTTAGTATTTTTTGTTCTCAATGCTCTTGGTTCACTTCTGCCCAGTCGTCTTTTTCGTTTGTACTTGCTCAGAAGTCTCTGTACTTCTTCTGCCACCGTGTCTACTGTAACTTCTTCCGATCTTATCAATATATCGATCCGTCTTCTTATTATTTGCAGAGCGAGTTTGAATCGATCTTCCTGAGGGGGGGAAAGCTCCTTTGCCGGAGCTATCAGTTGTCGGCATTATCGTTCTTACTAAGTTATAAAGGATCAGATGTGCATAAATTTCTTTTATTACCATCTCGGTTGTTTTGCTCCGCATGTGGTGCATCTTCAATATAGTTTTAATATCTCTAAATGTTAATTCTATTTGCCAGCGTGATTGAAACAGAGCAGTAATATCATTTGCTGGATATTTCTGGGGATCTAATAAGGTTGTATATAGTACTATTTGCTTCTCAGGCTTTTTGGGATTCGTGAATTGAATTTTCCTTACAATAATCTGCTCGGGTTGTGGATATTCTTTCGTCTCAAATACTTTTGAAACAGATTGCTTTGTTATTTCCACCAGACAATCACCTTGACCTAAATCCCGGATATACTCCTCCTTTCGTTTTGTCTTTCTTTGGGCAATAACATGTTTACCCTGACTTTGTGCAAAAGCTAAATGCCCATAGCTGCTATAAAGATGGTCGGCTAACAAGATTCCATTGACGGGCAATGAACCGTACATGTCCTTTAACATTCTCAGCTCTGAAGATTTATCGTTGTCTATGCGTACCTCTATTATTCCACCGTTATAAAGATTTATTATTCCTTCTATGCGTCCTATCGGAAAAGGGTTGGCATCTTTCTGATTCATCGTAAAATATTCTTTCAATTCAAGGGTACTCGGAGTTGAAAATTTTGTGCCGTCAGCAATAAATACCGGATGTCCATTCCAATTGGATTGACCATCTTTGGGCAGAAACTGTTTTGCGTTTTTCTCAAAAACCATTCTCACGATTTCCAATGGCAGCCGTTGCCTTGCTTCGTCATATGAGGAGGTGTTAATGGATGTCTGCTGGAAAAGGCTCTTTTGAACCACAGGAAGTTCACTTTTAGGTCTGCCCGGTTTATCATAATGTCTTTTCACCTTTTTCTTTTTGTCAACTTCTTCTTTGAGTGCGTTGTACTCGTTTTTCTTTTCAGTATGATATTCGGCAATGTAATTTACTGTATGCTGGAGTGATTTATCTTCCTGGGATGCCTGATAAATAATTCCACTCATTACAGTAATAGGGTCATATTTTCGTGAACGGAAACTAATATCCCTCTGAAGATAATACTGTTTAATGTTTTCTATCGGAAGCGCATCAGCGATAACTGAGAAAGGAACATGTTTAACAAAGGCTTTGATTTTTTTGGCTATATAATTCATCTTGTAACCTCATTGTTTTTAGGTCACAATTTATAAGAATTTATTACTATTTCCTAATATATCTACTTGTCCTTGTACCATTAGGGGGGGGACATCTGAGATAGCTAAAAATATCTCTTTATTCAAAAAGGGGAATATGGATACAGATAAAAGGGAAATAATAATATTTTTATTCTTAACAACCAATGAACCCTCATATAATGGTAACTATTAAAAGTAGCTTTTATTAACATAAATAAAATCAAAAAGATAATCAACAATAGAAATGATTTCGGTATGCCCTGCAAAACTTTTTAATTTTCATTAACAAAGAACAAATTCAATTTAACCTGCTCTTAAAGCAGTAACAATGTTCATTCTAGCAGCTCTTACCGAAGGAAGGAATCCTCCGACAAATCCCATAATTATTGCAAAGACAAGTGATGAAACTATTATCGACGGAGATAATGCAAATGAGAAAGCCAGTTCAGAAAATGAGCTGAAGTTTAATGTTGAGATCGAAAAAAATTGGAGGAATGACGCCAAGAATATTCCTATTGCTCCGCCAGCTAATGTTATGAGGAGCGATTCGAGTAAAAAAGCTGCAAGAATACTCCTACGATTGAACCCCAAAGACCTAAGCGTTCCAATTTCCACGGTACGGTTTGCCACGGCAGAATACATTGTTATAGTCGCTCCGATAGTAGCACCAAGGCTAAAAATAATGGTAATAAAAATTCCCAAAACTCGAATAAACGTTGACAACATTTCGGATTGCTGTGCAAAATACTTTTGTTCAATTATAGGTTCGTACTGTTGAAGACGTAAATCCGAATTAAATGCTTTCTTAAAAGCATCATAATTTTCCGGGTTATCTAATTTAAGCGTTACCGTAGAAACCGTGCTGCCGCGATTAAATGCGCTTAGAAGCTGTAGCGCATCACCCCAAATTTCAGAATCAAAACCGCTTCCGTTAGTTGTAAATATTCCGACTATTTTCCAATTATCTCCGGCAAACTTTATATAGCTTCCTAAGTGTGCACCCGGAAATCTCTTTGCAATTGCATCCCCGACAATTAATTCCCGGAGTCCCAAGGTAAACATTCTTCCTTTGATAATTTTTACCTGCGGTCTCAATTGATTTATCTCAGGTGAAACTCCTCTTACCGTAATATTGCTAACTCCTCCGCCTTGTTTCTCAAGGTTAACAATTACAACCGGCTCGTCTGATATGACTAAATTACCATCCGGCTCCTTTGCGATATGAGGCAGGGTTCGGATTACGTTTTGAACGTCCGGTCCAATAATGCTGGAGATTTCTGCATTCGCAGCTTTCCTTGTTATCATCACATTATCGGCAGAACCTGTAGACACTAAAGTTTTTTGTATTCCGAATGCCATCATTAATACAGCCGTAAAGACAAAAACAACTAGTGCAATACCGGCTATTGTAATAAAAGTTGTCAACTTCCTTGCCATGAAATTGCGCAAAATATATTTCAACGGTATTTTCATATTAAAATCCTTAGACAGAATATTGTTTGAAAATTTTTATCATCATTATCAATACATACTTCAAAATCTTTTTATCCTGAGAATCTGATTCCATCGACTATCTTAGTTGTCAAAGCTCTTTGAATAGGAAACAGCGCGGCTACAATTCCTATAAGAATAGCTGAACCGCAAGAGAAAATTATTGTAATTGGTTCAATTTCAAATACCGGAAATATCCCTTTAGGTATGAATTGGCTAAAACCGCTCACTATGGGAAAGGTCAACAGAAGGCCAATGCCTCCGCCAAGAAATGAAATTAAAAGAGACTCACCAAGAATTATTCCGGCTAAATGTTTTCCACTAAAACCCAATGTTTTAAGTACGGCATATTCACGTGTTCTTTCGCGGGCGGACATTATCATTGTGTTCCCAAGTACTAGCATAATTATGCCGATAATTACGAATGATATAAAATTCATTGAGGTAATAATTGCGCTTGAGGATTGTATGAATCCTTGTTGAAACGCAGCTTCGGTTTCAGTTTTTGTCTCTGCAGTAGAATTATTGAAAATGCCATCTATCTGATTTGATATGCTTGCAGATTGTGCCGGATCATTTATTAAAACAACAAACCAACCAACATCCCCTGCCCTACCAGGCATTTCCTGTTTCATTGTTTCATCAAGATAACTCCAATGAAAAAGCATTTGCATCGCATCGGTAGATTTAAACTTTGGTTGATAAATTCCGCGTACTACAAATTCCCATCTGCCCGGATAAATATCACCGTCGAGTGTCATTACATCGCCAAGTTTTAGATGATATTTTTTTGCTATATCCGCGCCGATAACACAAGAATTTCTTTCTTTCTTAAAAGTATCCAGTTGATCTTTTGGAAGAACAAATTCATTATAAACTTCAAAATAAGTATCGGCATCGACGGCGAGCCGTGCAAAGAAATTATTTTTATCTATGTACGTCCCTCCAAACCAATTTGCAAAAGTGACTTCTTTAACACCCGGTACTTGAGCTATCTTTTCACGGTATGAGTATGAAAGCGGAAAAATAAATGAAACTGATTGTCGAACTATCAAACGATTAGCTGACGCCGCCTTTACACTTGAGTACCATGCTGTTACAACCGTTCTTAACAATCCGAATGCAATTACCGCAATCGATATTCCGAAGATTGTTAAGGTGGTTCTCAACTTATGCCGAAAGGAATTCTTAAATATTAATTTCAAGATTTTCATACTGTCTCCTGAATTAAATCTCCTTTTTCAAGATGACGAATCACATGTGCTTTTGAAGCAGCGTGAGGATCGTGCGTTACCATAAGAATAGTTTTATTAAACTCTTGGTTTAAGCGTTCCATTAAAGTTAAAATTTCCCCAGCAGAGTTTCTATCAAGATCGCCGGTGGGTTCATCTGCTACAAGAATTACCGGATCGGTAACAATAGCTCTTGCTATAGCAACGCGTTGTTCCTGTCCGCCTGAAAGTTGTTTTGGATAATGATCCATCCTATCATTTAGTCCCACAATATTAAGGGCCGTTTCGACGTGTTGTTTTCTTTCGGCTTTGGAAAGTTTTGTTAAAAGAATGGGTAGTTCAACATTTTCAAAGGCAGTGAGTACCGGAATCAAATTATAAAACTGAAACACAAATCCTATATTATTAGAGCGCCATTTTGCAAGAGACGATTCGTTTAGCCTGGATATATCTGTGCCGTTAATAATAATTTCTCCTCTGGTAGGCTTATCAATCCCGGAAATTAAATTCAGCAAGGTTGTTTTACCGGAGCCAGATGGTCCCATCAGAGCCATGAATTCCCCTTCCTTAATATCCAAGGAGATATCATGTAGCACTGAAGTTTCAATACTGTCCCGCCAGTACGATTTAGAAACATTTTTCACTTGAATTATGTCTGCCATTGTAACTCCGATATTTTTTTAAATATTTATGGTTTCAAGCACAAATTAATGTCTGTCCGACCATTTCATTTATCATTCTACCACTTTTACTTTCGTACCATTTATAATTTTATCAGTTACCGTTTCGACAACCCTATCTCCGTTTACTAACCCGGATTTAATTTCTACATTAGTTCCTAACTGTCTTCCAATAGACACAGGTGTTTGGACAGTTTTGTCATTTTTAACCATGAAAACGACCTGCTTTCCGTTTCGATTTACGACTGCTGTTTGAGGAATTGTTAAAACCGGTTTCTGATTAGCATTATTTTGTTTATTCGATTTTGTTAAGAACATTACTTTTGCGCTCATCTCCGGGAGGACGCGGCTGTCATATTTCTTAAAGGCAACTTTTACCATAACGGTCGCTTTTGTTCGATCAGCTGTAGGAACAATTTTTGACACGTAACCGGGATAGTCGTAATCAGGATAAGCATCAAGTACAATCTCACAATTTTGATTCGGAGAAATTTTTTCGATGTTTGATTCTGAAACATCGGCTTCAACTTGAAGCGACCTCATATCGGCAATAGTAACTACCGCCCCTTTTGAATTTATGCTTGCTCCGAACGGGGCGACTATTTCGCCTACATCGGCATCCTTTGTAAGTACAGTCCCATCAAACGGCGCGCGGATAATAGTATATTCCACAGCTACCTTTGCAGCATTCGCATTTGCTTTGGAGACGTCTATCGAAGCAAGAACTTGCTTATAGTTTGCTTCCGATGCATCAAGATCCGCTTGCGATGCAGAACCGGATTTAAATAATGCTTTTTCACGTTTGTATGTATCTTCCGCATTCTTTAAGCCGGATTTACTTAATTCTAAATTCGCCTCTGCGGCTTCAAGCTGTGCTTTAACATCACTATCTTCAAGTCTTGCAATTATTTCTCCTTTTTTTACCTTATCTCCTTCAACAACGCCGAGGTAAACTAATCTGCCGGTTCCTTTTGAAGCTACTGCTGCTTTTCTCTGAGCAACCACATAACCGCTTGCAATTAATTCCGTAATTGATAATGAAGGCGATTGGAGCACAGCTTCGGTAAGCTTTACTTCTACACGTGACTTTAATAATGGACTTAAAATTAAGTACCCTGCAATAATTAGAATTGCGATTAGAGAAATAATCGCGACCAGTTTAAACAATTTGTTATTAGCGCCGGAAGGTGTTTGTTTTTCGGTACGATTTATTTTTAACGAAGATAAATCTGAGTTTTTTGTTTCCATAAAATTTAATTTTGATTGAGAAAAAAATGAATAAGGTAAAATATATTGGTGTCAAGATAGTTAAAATACTATGTATTTTCATTAATTATTCTCATTAGTAAACATATTTCCCAAAATCATTTTAACAAACCACAAATCGGTGAACAAAATGCTTTTACCGGCGAATGATTGTATAAATTAACTTTGATTTCATAGAATAAAATCGCAATCATCCTATTTTCTTCCAAACTCCGCCCGTCTACACTCCAGTTCTCCACTATTCCTATTATGAGTTAAAATCTCATTTAGAGGCGACCTCTATCCAAATAAACGTTATTTTTTTAAGAAATTACTCTGGAACGATAATTGGATAATTAAATAGAAATTAAAAATAATTTCACAACGAAATCTAAAGGAAAAAAATGAGCTTATCAGAAATTATTTTATATACGACAATTGGGGTTGCGCTATTATTTGTAATCTTTATTTCAATATCATTTATCGCTTATAAGGTTAAGAATCGAAATAAAGCTAAACCTTATATGAGCAGCACCGCAGTAACAAATAGCAACTTTAGAAAGACTTCTGAAATACTAAAGTCTGAAGCTATAATAGATAATCATATGATTAGTTATAATTATTTCGTTGAAGACCGTGAAAGAATAGTCCATTCAAATAATTATTTACGTCAGCATGAATCAAAGCGTATGTTTAGGTAGTAAATTTAACTAAATTATTAGTATTCATTTACTGAATATTTGCTATTTTCCCAAACATAGAATTATCAATGGGGGAGGTTGACTTCAATTTTTTTAATCACGATTTGCTGCTTATAAGAGGTTCCAGGAGTATCAGAATCAAGAAGAAAAGAGTACATCAGCCCGTCTACTTTCTTGTAATTTTTAAAATATGTCTCAACCTTGACCTTTTTACCGTCTGATAAAATACTACCTATCCATTTTACTTCAAGATAAGTATTACAATCAATAAAATCATTACGGATATCGCCGTCTTTCATAGTGATAATAAGTTTATATGTCTCATTGCCGTTTATTTTTTCTTTTCCGGCATAAGCAACTTTATTTCCCTTTGATTTATAATCAACAAGCGGACCTCCAATTTCAGCGCTACCGGAAGCATTTTTTAATTCATCTGAATTCATTGGGCGTGCTGAGTCGCTGCCGCTTAAAGGATTCAACACCCAACCTGATTTGCCATCAGTTGTATTAATTATTTTTACTCCATTTATCATAATTTCGTCTCTCATTTTCCCAGGGCGTTTCATTTCAACCATAAAAGGTTTAGCAGAATCGGAACCAAAAGAAATATCTCCTGTTAAGCGCTGAGTCATAATCCCATTTATTTTTGCAACTCCCCCTCTAGCGGCAAGATTTTTTGCTATAATTTCGTCGACAGTTTGTGCCTTCGTTTGAGCAATAAAAAATAAAATAATCAGTACCGCATTATAGAGATATAAAGCTGAAAGCTTAAAATGGGTTTTATTCTTAGTCATTTTGTAATCCTTTTTTGTTGTTATTGAATTCAGTATTGAATTATTTGAAAAAACTTTCCTTTAAGAATAAGTTTCATTAATCGCAGTCACAGTGCTCAATTCCTTCGGCTTTTTCAAAAGCTTCTTTTCCTTCTTTGAATGAGAAATATACAATCCCTAATGCGCCGATACTGTCAATATACCGGAAGCCTGTAACCTTAAAAATTAAACTTGCAGTAAGCAAAACAAGCGACATGTAAATGCAAACTTTTGTGCAGTTAGCATCCGATAAAATCGGCTGACAGCTAAGTTTTGTTCCCGTGGAAATTTTTAGCTTCATCAAGACATACATTACAGACATTGAAACAACAGAAATGATTATTCCTGAGACTGTCGTTTCGGGGCTTTTACCCAGATAAACATTCAGTATAGATGAAATAATCAATCCGGCAGATAAAAAATAAAATCCAGTGCCTGTTATTTTAAGCGCTAATATTTCTGCATTATTCCTTTTACTGTTTGGGTTTTTCACAATTCTTTTAATCATTACGAAAATTCCGATTGCAGAAACCGCTTCAATTATACTGTCAAATCCAAACCCGAACAGAGTTAACGCCTTATCGCTATAACCATAATAAATTGATACAATTCCTTCGACAATATTAAATAAAATAGTAGCTGCGCTTAAAGCTATCCCCGTTTGAAATAATTTCGCTTGAACTTTATCCATTGTTGTCATATCTGATATTTCAATGCTTTCGATTTCCGGTTTCACTTCTGCTTTCCTTCTATTTTCTCTATCGCCTTTTTCAATTCAGGCTTAACAATTTCACGTTGTTCCTCATGCACAATTTTTCTTAACAAAGGAAGAGATTCTTTTGCATTTGCTTCAACAAGAAGATTCGAGGCATAAATCCTTGTTCTCCAATAATAATTTTGAAGAGCGTCGTTATAAACTTTAATAACTTCGACACGATGTTTTTGGATAAAACTTTTTGCACAATTAAGCGCAGCAACATCCAAAAGATGCATTCCGCCAATACTGTACTTATAGTTTGAGTATTTATCCGCTAATTGAATTGCCCGGGGGTCTCCCAGTATTTTTAATCCATCAAAGGCGGAACGCCGAACTATATTTCTATGAGAATTTAGCGTCAATGCTTTTTGAAGAATATCAAACGCACCAGGCATTTTACCGGCACCGATTGCGTAAGCAGCCGCGGCTCTTACATAATCATTTTTTGAGTTGAATAATTTTTTCACTAAAAATTCTTTAACATTTTTCATAGGGTACATTGATAATCCCTTTATTGCCACTTCCTGAACTCTCGCATCAAAATCATTTGCGGCAAGCATAATTGCATTAAGGGCATTCTTACCGCCAATCTTTTTTAGGCTTTCTACTGCATGCATTCTTACGCCATAAAAGCTATCACGCAATAAAACTCGCTTAAGCAGCGTAATCGCCCGTTTTCCAAAAGGGACTAATGAATCTGCCGCGTCAATTCTTCCTATTATATCATCATCGTATTGAAGTTGGTAGGCAAGCTCATTAAAAGTCTTGGGGAAATCTACAGTACATAGATCAGGAATATTTTTATTAAAAAGAATCATGTCCGGTTTTTGTGGGCAATCGAATTCAAATATCTCATTTCTCTTTGTAACATGAATCTTCTCGCTAATCAAATTCTTTCCTGCGGTAATTTCAACCGGGACATGCATGTCAAATAATCCTACAGCCGGCAGTTCTTTTTGGGTTTGTTCAACTGTTAAATAAACTTTTCTGGATTGTTCATCATATTTATATGAAACTTTAAATTCCGGATAACCTGCTCCATAAACCCATTCGTTAAAGAACCAGGAGAGGTTTTTACCCATGGATTCTTCCATAGTTTTTTTGAAATCTTCGGTGGTTACATCCTGGTATTTAAATTTTTGGACATAATTTTGAATCCCTTTTTTGAATGCTTTATCGCCGAGTTCATATCTAAGCATATTTAAAATTGCGGCGCCTCTCTCATAGCATTTATTAGCTGTTTCGCCAAGCTCTACAGGAATAAAATTATGTTGATATGCTTTTATAGAATCAAGCGGCTGTTCTTTAATTTCTTCAGTTTGATAAAGTTGGTTTTCAGTATATCTTAAAAATTTAAAGTCATCTTTTCCGAATTGATGGAGATAATAAAGATCGGTAAAATAAGTCGCAAAGCTTTCGTTTAGCCATATATGGTCGAAAGATTTACATGTAAGCAAATCTCCAAACCATTGATGTGCTAGCTCATGAGCGGTCAAATCGTCGGGAATATAATTCGGAATAGCACTTTTCCCCTCAAGTAGTCTCATGTTCAAAGTAGTTGCAGTTATATTTTCCATTCCGCCATACTCAAAGTCCTGAACTGTAGTTTGTGCATAACGATTGTAAGGATAGGGTGCAATATAGTCGGAATAAAACTCAATCATCTGCGGGGTTCGCCCATAAAAATAATCTGTTTTATCCGCCCACTCGCGGGGAACATTATAATCAAGTTCAACACCTCTTACATAATCTTTAAAGGTTACATAATCGCCGATAATGATTGAGGTAAGATAATTTGAATGAGGATAGTCGCATTTCCAGTCGAATGTTTTGGTATGTGCATCATTATTTTCATTCACAAAGACAAGCTTGCCGTTAGAAATAACGGATAAACTGTCGGGAACAGTTGTGATAATTTCTGAAGTTAATTTATCGTCAGGAAGATCGTAGGCTAAATACCAATACCTGTTATCCATATCTTCACCCTGGCTCCAGATATTATAACGCATAGATGGGAATACTTTCGACGGTTTGAAAAAATATAATCCGTCCGTAGGAAAAGCCGTATATTTAATTTGAACGGTTAAGCTATCGCCTGCGTTATAATTTTTATCAAGCTTAATGAAAGCATTCTCATTAGTCTGCCAAAATGAAAGGCTGGCGTCTCCAAGCTTAACGGAAGAAACTTTAATCGTTTTTGCATCAAGAATGAGCGTATCAAAATTATTTTTAATCGGAGAGAATGTAAATTCTTCATTTCCGGTAACCTTGTTACTATCGGCATTAAACTGTAAAAACAGTTTGACGTTTTTTTGGTCATAATTTCGCGTTTGCGGATTAAGGACAGATACGTCGCTTGATTGAGCGTAAACCGCTCGTGCAAAAAAAGTGATTATAAAGAAATAATAAAAAAAGGATCTATTATGGGATTTAATCATAGCAGGGTTCCTAATAAATAGAAAAATCTTTCGAAAAATAGCGGTAAATAATGTAGGATATCAGGTTAGTCAAATTGATTCCATTATCATCCGGGCAGACGTAACCTTACCGAGGAAATTAGAATTGACTTCAGCTTGAAGTCGTGGGGCTTCTTTTTCCGCATAAGAGATATATTGTTCAATCGATTCGCATTCGTAGTGGCTAAAGTAAGTCACTTCATTACTTGAGTTGGTAGGAATACGTACTTTGTAAAATTTGTGATTATTAAAATAGCCAGTTCGAAGAATATCCGGAATGTGTGTATCTTTCATCCATGAAAGCCATTCATTCTCAGCTTCTTTTTTTACAATTGAAGTAATGCTATAGACAAACATATAAGCCTTTATATTTTAAGAGGTGAATTATTTAAAGAAAAAGAATCCGCTCTAACTTGTTAGGCAACTTGAATTACTAATTACTCAAATATGCTTGGTTAAACTTAATTTTTTTTTCTAAAAAATGCTAATGAATATGTGAAGGATAAAATTTAAAAATGTTAGCAGCGCCACATCATTAAAAATTTTCTTGTTGCGAAAAGAAAAATATTTTATCTTTACTACGGTTCTGTTAAAAGGTTCTCCCCTGCCTTTTAACTTAAGGAACTAAAGTCCCATAGTCGCCCGATTATGGGGCTTTTTATTTTTAAATAAATATTTTACCTTTTAATATTTCCCCGGCGAATATTTATCGAATCCCTCTTTGAATTAGGTTTTACTTGTGGAGTTTCCTTTTGTTTAACAGGAGATTGCTTTTTTCGGTCTATTTTAGGCGTATTTACTTTCTGAGTCCCTGCGCCGCGTATCATATTATTATTTCGCTTTGGAACGCTCTCTCGTATTTTTTTACTATTATCAATAGGCGGCTTTCTTTCAACCGGGTTTTTATAATCCGTTTTAGGATTAGTGTTTACAGGACTTCTTACCGGAGGTGTATCAGGTCTAGTAACCGGTGGAGGTGCAACAGGCCTAGTAACTTGCGTAGGAGTAACTGGCCTGGTAACTGGGGGTGGTATAGCTTTATTATCATTTTGCTGTACGCCGTTATTTCTAATCTGATCGTTTCTTAAATTTCCTGCCTTTTGCACTCTTGCACGAATTATTTGCCGGCTTCCGGCAGATACTTTTTCATTTACTATATTGGCTTCCTGTATCCTCCGGTTTGTAACATTTTCTATTTCACGAACATCAGGAGCCCGACCGCCTTCATTATTTCTAATATTTCTAATTGCGCTATTGTTTTCACTAGTCCTATATTTGACAACATCCTGATTTATAAAATTTTTCTGAGGAACGACTACCCAGTAATTTGTTTGACTATAGTAAACATTTGCAACAGGATAATTAGGAGAAGGTTGGGGCGCCCAACCGACATAACCGTTTTGATTATACCATACCACACGAGCCGGAGCCCATTGATAAGACGGTTCCCAAATCCATCCGTATTGAGGATTGTTATCCCAATAGCCATAATGGTAAACCACCCAGCCATAAGGTTCGTAGGAATCCCACATCCAACCATTAGCAGTCCATACCCAACGCCCATCGGAATAAGGCTGCCATTGCTGTGAAACGTTTGGTTGCCAAACAGTTCCAACTTGCGGTACATTTATCCATTGGCCGTATTGATCTAGTTGACTGAAGGTTTGGGTAGGACTATTTGCTACTGAAACATTCTGCGTCGTATAACATGCAGGAATAATCAGTATGGCAAAAGTTAAAAGAACATATATTATTTTTCTCATTTTTCAATCTTTCAATTGTAATTCCTTATTATGCGACTCAGTAATCTCGTTGGATAATCATGCAATGTTAAAATATTTTAACGTATATCGAAATTATCCAGGCATTTATTTTCAAATGAAAAAGAATAAATGCTTACTTCTGCTTTAGTTGGAAAAAATTTAATTTCGTGCTTATAAGCATTTTCTTTGGCAATAATATAATACATTCAAGGATTATAAATCCAGATATATTATAGGTAGAATATAATTCTTTTAGATGAAGAAAGGCACCGATAAAATTGATATGAAATTACCTAAGTTTCTATAAAGAGAACGTAACGTTTGGCACAATCAAGGAAATCAGGATATGACCAATTACAATTGCACGCAATATTATATTTGATGGCATTTGAACATAGAGGTATTTTTACCCGATATACAAATATATTTGGATGGGTATCTGCCAAAATGGCAGACTATTTTTCTGAAATATTTAGATAAAAATTAGATGCCTGTTGGAGGCGTGTTATAGGCTTGTTAGAGGCCTAGTAGAAAGGGGAAGAATTTGGTCAAAAACATGATGAAAATGATCACGATTGTGACAAAAATGGTAAGGTGCAAAATGACAAATAGAAGAAAGATTTCTCACTGGAGAAAACTTGAATATTAGACACAATTATTTAATAGCGAGCAAAAAATCGAGTTTATGTTTAGGGACCAATTTTATCGAAAGTATCAGAATTTTGTCACGGATTATACTGTGATAGCTTAGCAATATTGTCTAATAGTGGCTATTCTTTAATTTGAGTTTTTCTTTTAAGGTTGATATGCTTTCCTCGACTTCTTCGCGTGGGAGATTTCCTTTGATTAAATCTTCATCCGGTTTTTCTAATAAACGTTCGCAGAATCTTATCCCTTTTTCGGTATAATTATCATCGTATTCAATCAAATTATAAATAATATTTTCTGCTTCGGCATAAGTGCCTGAAAATTCATAATAGAAGAAAAGGTTCTCTTCGGTATCTATAGTTATTTCAAATTCTTTAAGCTTGGAGGTCAATAAATTAATTTTATTTAGATGATCTGGTTCTATTATGGTAGGAGAACTTTTCAGCCCTTCGACAAAAAGAGACAAGGAACGCTCATACAAACTAATTGCCCTTTCCATATTGTTCTGAAGCTTAAATATTTCGGCTTCTTCATAAAATAAAACTCCGAACACGTAACAATTCCCTGGAAGTAATAACTCATTTTTACCGATAAGGTTGATAAGTTGTTCGTCGGAAATGTTGTCAACAAAATTTAAGTCTAATCCGAAGAATTCCTTTGTTACATTGTTCAGTTCAGATAATGCTGTTTTATAATCCTTGGCATCTTTTGAGAAGACAAGTTTAGCAAGCGCTTTTACAAGCGTATCAATCATCCGCATTAAATAATCTTTTGTAAGCATACAAATTATATCTGATTTATTTTTGTATTTCTAATTTAGCATAATTAATTATGTTAAAAATTAAATGTGTTCAGAATTCGCTTCTTAAAATGTTCAGACATAAGTCTATTCTATATAAATTTTTCAGTCAAGTTTTACAACTACCCTACCAGTAATATTTCCTCTAAGTATCAAATCGATTTTCCCACTCAGTTCTTCAAGAGAACATTCTGATGCGATTAGATTTAGAGTATTGGGTTTCCATTCACCTGCTAATTTATTCCATAACATTTTTCGAATATTTAGATTACAATGTGCAGAATCGCTTCCTAATAGTTTAACTCCGCGGAGAATAAAAGGATAAACGGAAGTGTTAAGAATAGGCGACTGAGTAAGTCCACATGCCGCAATAGAACCACCATAAACGGTTGATTTGATTGCGGTAGCGAGAATATTCCCGCCAACGGAATCAATTACGGCTGCCCATCTTATTGGTAAAAGCGCCTTACCGGACTTGTCGTCAATACTTTCTCGATTAATGATTCTTGAGGCGCCGATATTTTTTAAAAAAGATTCCTTATCTATTTTTCCAGTAACAGCAGTTATTTTTTTATAACCGGCTTTAGATAATATTGCAATTGACAACGAACCAACTCCGCCTGTTGCGCCGGTAATTAAAATGTTTTCTTTAGCCATATGGTCTAATCCATTTGCTTCAAGATTATGAAGAGACAACGCCGCTGTAAAACCGGCGGTTCCATATATCATTGATTCTTTTAAGGTCATACTTTTCGGAAGCTTTATTACCCATTCAGATGGAACGCGAATAAATTGTCCATATCCACCCGGAGTGTTCATGCCGAGGTCGAATCCTGTAACTATGACTTCATCTCCGGTGATAAAATCTTTTTTAGCTGATTCAACAACAATGCCTGCAGCATCAATTCCCGGGGTGTGCGGATATCGTCTTGTAATTCCTTTATTTCCAGATGCCGATAAAGCGTCCTTATAATTCAACGAAGAGTATTTTACATTAATCAAAACATCTCCAGCTGGAAGTTCATCAATTGATTTTGTTTTAATCTCTCTGATGAATTTTCCGTTCTCTTCGCGAACGACAAAAGCCGTAAACTTATTTTCTTCCATTTTAACATATCCTTTTTATATCAATTTAAATTTAATCAATTTAGTCCTGAAATATGCTTTAGTGAAAAATGGGACACAGATTAATTATGATTACTTATGATTGATTAAGATTATTCTTAATTAGGTTTGCGGTATGTCAATCCGGCTTTCAATCTAAGTCAATCCTTTTTATATTTGTTACTTAAAATATAGTTGATAAATGAACGATAAATATGAAGCCATAATTGGATTAGAAGTACACGCACAGCTTTTAACTGAGTCAAAAGCCTTTTGCGGATGCTCTACAAAGTTTGGTAATGCGCCAAACAGTAACGTTTGTCCAATTTGTCTCGGTCATCCGGGGGTTTTACCGGTATTAAATAAAAAAGTTATCGAATATACTATCAAGATGGGACTTGCAACTAATTGTACAATTAACAAACGTTCAACCTTTGCAAGAAAGAATTATTTTTATCCTGACTTACCGAAAGGTTATCAAATTTCACAGTATGAAGAGCCGATTTGTGAGCAGGGGCATATTATTATTTCGTTAAGCGGCAGTTCTGAAAAAAAAGTTGGTATCACACGTATTCACATGGAAGAAGATGCCGGGAAATTGATACACGATCATGGATTTGAAACGCTTGTAGATGTTAACCGGTGCGGGGTTCCATTAATGGAAATTGTAAGTGAACCGGATATGAGAAGCGCAGAAGAAGCTTATCAATACCTTACAAAAATTAAACAGCTCGTGCAATATCTTGAAATATGCGACGGGAATATGGAAGAAGGTTCTTTGCGATGCGATGCTAATGTTTCAGTAAGATTAAAAGGAGCAAAGGAATTTGGTACTAAGAGAGAAATAAAGAACATGAACTCTTTCCGTAATGTAGAAAGAGCTATTAAGTTTGAGATTAATAGACAAATTGAGATTATTGAAGACGGTGGAACAATTACTCAGCAAACTCTGCTATGGGATGCAGATTTGAACGAAGTTTTCCCGATGCGAAGCAAAGAGGAAGCGCATGATTACAAATACTTTCCTGAGCCGGATTTATTACCGGTAATTGTCGATGAAAAATGGAAATCCGAAATTGAAAAATATTTGCCGGAACTTCCTGAAAATAGAAAAGAAAGAATGGCCGTTACATATAATCTCCCAAAATATGACGCAGAACTACTTACGCAGAGCAAGCCAATTGCCGATTATTATGAAAAAGTAATTTCTGTAACTAATGATTATAAGAGTGCCAGTAATTGGATAATGACTGATATTTTGAAAATAATTAACGAAGAAAAAATTGATATTAAGGATTTCCCTGTTGCAGCCGAAGATCTTGGTGATTTGATAAATCTTATAAGTGACGGCACTATCAGCGGAAAAATTGCTAAAGAAATTTTTCCGGTAATGCTGGTTGAGAAAAAGAAACCATCAGTAATTGTTAAAGAAAAGAACCTTTTGCAAATTTCCGATGCGGGCGAGATTGAAAAAATAGTAAACCAAACGTTGGAAAAAAGTTCTTCCGAAGTGCAAATGTATCTTGACGGAAAGGAAAAAGTATTTGGCTTTTTCGTAGGGCAAATAATGAAGGAGACTAAAGGAAAGGCTAATCCTAAGCTTGTAAACGAGTTACTTAGCGAAAAGCTTGAAGCATTAAAAAATAAAATAATAAAGTAAAAAACGGAGTTTAGATTTGTCATTTAGATCAGGACTAAAAAGATTTTTTGGTATCAAAACTGAAGAAGAACTTAAGAAAGTTAAAACACCAAAAGAAAAAGTTAAAGAATTTATAGAATCACTGTTGTTTGCGGGAATTGCCGCATTTTTCATTATAACTTTTATTGTTCAAAATACAAGGATACCGACCGGGTCTATGGAAGATACAATTCTTGTAGGTGATTTTGTTTTGGTAAACAAATTTATTTACGGTGCGGAGTCTACAAAATACATTCCATTCACTCAGATTGAAATTCCACATTTCAGACTGCCGGCAATAAGAGAGCCGAGGAGAAAAGACATTGTAGTCTTTGAATTTCCCGGTATGAGACATCAACTTTACTCTGATGAGCGCGGAGTTAATTATGTTAAACGTTGTATTGGGCTGCCCGGCGACACAATTCAAATAATTAATAAAGTTGTTTTTGTTAACGGAAAACAATTTTGGATTCCGCCACATATAGATTATATTTCTGGGCCTGCCGAACCTAAAGGAATTATTGAACCAAGGATATTTCCACTTGGGATGCCTTGGAATGAAGATAATTACGGTCCGTTGATTGTTCCCAAAAAAGGATATACGATCAATCTAACCCCTGATAACGTTGAGCAATGGGGCATGACCATCAATCGTGAATTTGGAAAAATAGTAGTTGCGGTTGACGGCAGCCAGGTAACAATAGAAGGCAAGCCTGTTACCTCTTATACATTCAAGAAAAATTATTACTTTATGATGGGCGATAATAGAGATGACAGTCTTGACAGTCGCTACTGGGGTTTTGTTCCCGAAGATAATATTGTCGGTGAAGCATTTATAACTTTATTTTCATGGGATAGAGATATTCCGTTTACAGATTTCTTCCGGTTAATTGGTTCTATAAGACCGGATAGAATTTTGTTTCTTCTGCACTAAAGTACTTTAATCAAAACATGGGGGTTAGATAACCGCCCATTTAATTCTACGAATAGATTTTCGATACAAAAAGAATTTATGGATTTATTAAACCTAAATTACGAAAAGTATAAGCTTCAAAACGGACTTGAAGTAATTTTATACCGTGATAACGAACTTCCGATTGTGACGGCAAATATTTGGTTCCGAGCCGGATCGGCAAATGAGAAGGTAGGCAAAACCGGGATTGCACATTTATTTGAGCACATGATGTTTCAGGGCTCCGTCAACGTTCCGAAAGAAATGCATTTTAGATTTATTCAAGAAGCCGGGGGAAATCTAAACGGATCAACAAGCACGGACAGAACAAATTATTTTGAAAAAGTTCCGTCGAATTTTTTGGAATTAATTCTTTGGCTTGAATCCGACAGAATGGGATTTTTCATCCCCGCATTAACTCAAGAAAAATTAGCAAACCAAATTGATGTTGTTAAGAATGAGCGCCTTGAAAGATATGACAATCAACCATATGGTCTTGCCTGGGAAATTTTGATATCAAGTCTTTTTCCGAAGAACCACCCATACAGTTGGGCAACAATCGGCTCTCTTGAAGACATAACGAGTTTTACGATAGAAGACGTGAGGAGTTTTTTTGAAAAGTATTATTCCCCCGCAAATGCAAGTCTGGTTATAGCGGGAGATTTTGATCCTGTTGAAGCCAAAGAATTAACGAAAAAATATTTCAGTGAAATTCCGGGCAAAAATCACTTTGAAGAACTGCAGATAAAACCCGCAACGCTTACCGAGAATAAATTCATAGTTCATAAAGATAACGTTCAGCTTGAAAGAATTTATCTTGCATGGCACACAGAATGTGCTTATTCTGAGGATGATGCCGCACTCGATATTCTAACCGATCTACTCACCGGTTCGAAAACTTCACGTCTTTATAAAAAATTGGTTTTTGAACAAGAAGTTGCTCAAGAAGTGACGGCATATCAATTCTCCGGAAAATTTGCGGGATATTTTGTTGTGATTGCAACTGCTAAACCCGGAATAATGCTGACTAAACTTAAAGAAAAAATTTTTGCTGAGTTTGAAAACATTAAGAAGAATGGGATAAATGAGAACGAATTATTGCGGTCAAAAAACGGAATTAAGTCAGGCTTCATTTATTCAATGCAGAATATTGATTCGATGGCAGATCAATTGAACTCATATAATTATTTCTTAAATGAGCCAAACTCTTTTAATTATGATTTGAGCAGATATGAAAACGTTAGGGTTGAAAATCTGCTTAACCTATTTGAGAAATATTTGAGCAAACCTTTCGTTGAACTGCACGTAATTCCCGAAACCGAAGGATAAATTATTATGATTTTAAACCGGGCCGTCAAACCTACACCGAATAAGAATATTTTATTTGAATTGCCGCAGATAGAAAAATTTAGATTGCAAAACGGATTGGAAGTTTTATTTATCCAGAAGAAAAAGCTTCCAATTATAAGGCTCAGCTTGATTGTAAATGCCGGAAGCAAATTCGACCCCGATAACAAAAAGGGACTTTCGAATCTTTTAGCTATGGTCATTGATGAAGGCGCCGGAAAATACAGTGCTCTTGAAATTAGCGAAGAATTCGATACACTCGGCGCGAACTTCGCAGTGAATAGTAATCACGATAAAATTTATTTAATCCTACAAACTTTAACTGAAAATTTCGATAAAGCTTTAGAATTATTTTGCACAGTTGTTACTGCGCCCCATTTTTCAGATGAAGATTTTCTCCGACAGAAAAGAAAAACTTTAACCCATCTGCTTCAGCTAAAAGATGATCCTGAAGAAATTGCCGATACGGTATTCAGTTATGTTTTATTCGGAGAGGAAAATCCATATGCATTTCCAACAAGCGGGTATGATGATCATATAGAGAGTATTTCAGTCGACGATATAAAGGATCACTACAAAAAGTATTTAACACCTGATAATTCAACTCTTGTAGTTGTCGGTGATGCATCCGTAAAGGAATTAATAGAAAAGCTGGACTATCATTTAGGCTGGTGGAAACCGGAAGGCTTACACTTTAAATTAAATTTTAATACAAAAGAAAGTGCAAATCAGATTTTCCTTGTAGACAAAAAGGATTCGGTACAAACTGAAATAAGAATTGGTTATCCATCATCTAGACGTAACATTGAAGATTTTTTTCCAAAACTTGTTCTCAACACAATACTTGGCGGACCTTTTACAAGTCGCATAAATTTGAATCTCCGCGAAAACAAAGGTTACACTTACGGTGCATCATCAAGTTTTGGTTATTTACAGGAGAGCGGATTTTTTATTGTATCTACTTCCGTCGGAATTGAGAATACAGCAAATGCCATAAAAGAAATATTGGATGAACTAACCAAAATTAGAGAGGGCATAACCGACACCGAGCTGGAATTTGCCAAATCTTTTTTAGTTAGGCAATTCCCTTCGAGCTTTGAAACCTATAGGCAGATTTCCTCAAACTTAACAACTATGGTAATTCATTCACTACCAGATAATTACTTCAACACTTACCTTGAAAATTTGCAAAGGATTTCGATTAAGGATGTAAATAAAGCGGCACAGGAAAATATCTTTGCAGGCAATCTTTCAATTGTGATTGTCGGCGATAAAGAAAAACTCTTACCCCAGTTAACAAGTTCAAATTTTGGGAATATTATTTCGACAGATTACATCGGAAAAGCGACAATTAAGTAGGCAGATAATAGTAATAATTCTTCTATTTATTAAATAAAAATCATTATCTTTGTCGAAAAATTTTCTAACTTTTTAATTATTTTTCATAACAAATTTCTTAAAAACAGCGTGGGAAAAATATAATGGATAAAAACTCCAGGCGGATAGTTGTAACCGGAATGGGCGCATTAACACCGATAGGTCTTTCGGTTGAAGAATTCTGGAACGGAATGATGAATAGCAAAAGCGGCGGTGCGTTAATAACTTCATTTGATACTTCAAGGCTTGACACAAAATTTGCTTGCACACTTAAAGGTTTTGAAGCAACAAATTATATGGATAGAAAAACTGCGCGCCGGCTTGATCCTTATGCCCAATATGCGATGGCAGCAGCATCTGAAGCCATCAAGGACAGCGAAATAAATCCAGAAAACTTATCGGATGAAGAAAGAGCAAAGATCGGAGTAATATTCGGAAGTGGGATAGGAGGGATACAAACTTTTTATAATCAATCTGTAGTAAATTACACAGAAGGACCGCAAAGGGTATCACCGTTTTTTATCCCCATGTTGATACCGGATATCGCAGCCGGGTATATTTCCATTCATTACGGATTTAGGGGACCTAACTACTGTATTGTTTCGGCATGTGCAACAGCTAATAACAATATGATTGACGGATTCCTTTTGATTAAACAGGGTATAGCCGATGTAATTGTTGCCGGCGGGAGTGAAGCAGCGATAAATGAAATTGGAATCGGTGGATTTAATTCTGCAAAAGCTTTATCAACAAGAAACGATTCGCCCGAAACAGCAAGTCGACCTTTCGATTCAACTCGGGACGGTTTTATTATGGGTGAAGGTGGAGGTATAATAATACTTGAAGAGTTAGGGCATGCAATAAAACGCGGAGCAAAAATCTACGCCGAGATTATCGGTATGGGGTTATCTGCTGACGCATATCATATAACCGCACCGCATCCAGAGGGAATCGGGGCAATACTCGCAATGAATATGGCAATTGAGAATGCTGATATCAAGCCGGAAGAAGTTGATTATATAAATATGCACGGAACTTCAACTGAACTTGGTGATATAGCCGAGACAAAAGCAATCAAAAAAGTCTTCGGTGAGCATGCTTACAAAATGAATGTCTCCTCGACCAAAAGTATGACTGGACATTTGTTGGGAGCAGCAGGTGCGGTTGAAGCAATAGCATCAATTCTTGCAATTAAGAACGATATAATTCCACCAACAATTAATTTTGTAAATCCTGACCCTGAGTGTGACCTGAACTATACTTTTAATAAACCACAAGCAAAAAAGGTAAATATAGCTATAAGCAATGCTTTTGGATTTGGGGGACATAATACATCAGTTGTATTTAAAAAGTTTACTGAATAAAATATTCGAATATATTTGAGTATTTCGACTATTAGGTATAACAAAAAATAATATAAAGGAGATGTGTTTATGGATCATTCACAAGTGACAACAACGTTTTCTCTTGAAGGATATAAAGTTGTAAAACATCTTGGACTTGTTAGAGGAATAATAGTGAGGTCGAGGTCTGTCTTTGGAACAATAGGCGGTTCGCTTCAAACTATTTTCGGCGGAAATATTTCTTTATTTACGGAACTATGTGAAAAAACACGAATTGATTCATACGAATTAATGATTCAACATGCACAAAATTTAGGAGCAAATGCAATTCTTGGAGTTCGATACGATACAACAGAACTTCTCTCCGGTGTTAGTGAAGTTTTGTGTTACGGTACCGCAGTGATTGTTGAAAAATTTTAATCGTCCTAAGATTTATTATTTTTTTTCCTCAAAAATACTATCCGATATTCCTTTATTCACAATATAATTTGAATAGATGATGTAAACTTTTCCAACCAAGCCGGCAAGAGTTTTCTTATTATTCTTTTTTTCTATTCTATCGTTAAACTCATTGGGTACAAGGTCTACGCGGCTCATATCAAATTGAAAAGTCATCGAATCCGGTAAAGGAAATTTATTATAAGAATTGTAGCTCAGAATGATTGTAAATGTCCCGTTAGTTTTTGTAGTTGATTCAATTTTCCTAATTACATTTTTTGCCTGATCAATCCACAAAGTCGAAAGGATTATATTGCTATTGTCTTCAAGTGGAATGACTTTTATCATAGCGGTTTTAATTCCATTAACAAAATCCTCCTTCTGATAAAAAGCAGAATATTTATCTTTAAGCAAAGACGAAGGAGAAAAATCCAATCCTTTTCGGGGGATCATTGCAAATCCTTCCGATTCGATATGAATTTTATCCGGTTGTTTAAAATAAATTTTTGCCCGGGTTTCGGGAACTTTTAAGACCTTGACATCAACTTTAATTTTTATGTCTGCGACATAATCTTTAACGGTGCTAAATTCTTGCTTTACGTTTTTTAATATCAAATCGGGGTCTTTGCTTTGAGCCAATGTGATTGAGGCAAAAGCAGTAAAAAGTAAAATTATTTTTTTCATTTAGATTCCTTTTTAACTGAACTTTTAAAGAGTATTTAAGAAAGAATATCTTTCTTTTGAAAAATCAAAGCCGCTGATCCAAAGAATAAAAATATATGCCCTAAAAGAATTAAAGAATCTTTAACAATTTCTTTTATATCGATTGGGTCGTCAAAAAATAACCGCCAGCCATTCATGTAATTTGTAAAAAGGTATGGTTTAATAGCTCTAAATATTTCAATATTAATTCCGGAAATAATTATGAAGATAATAATTATCGCCATCGTTGAGATAATGGGTCCGATTGCATTTTCAACCAATGAAGAAAATAGAAACGCTAGAGAGGCAACAACACCCATACCTAATGAAGAAAAACAATAAGCCAATAAAAATCGCCATAAAACATCGTTCTTCGAAAACACAATTATTGTTCCATTCTGAACAACAAGCAAATCGCCAGAGCCAAAAATACTTAGTCCTAAACCAAGACTAAAAATCGCAAGGAAAAATATTATCATACATGTATAAATGATTCCGGCAAGGAATTTAGACGTAACGATATTAATTCTTGAAACGGGTCGAGTAATCAACATCCTGTAAGTTCCTGACGTTGCCTCGCCAGCTAAAAGATCACCGGCGACGAGTGTAATTAAGAACGGGATATGAATTACCAGGGTGTTAAGGATTAAATGCGAAACTAAATAACCATTCAATAAATTCCCCACGAGGATAAAGGATTGCTGAAGATTGTGAGTCATAAAATTAATTGACCGCTGCCCTTCCACGAGCATAGCGACTTGGATTACGGATACGAGAACCGCAATAGCGATAAAACCAATATAGGTTCTCCATTTTCTAAAGATTTTATAAAGCTCAATATTTATTAATCCAATCATTTGGAAACCGTCTCTGTAATACTTAAAAAATATTCCTCTAGTGAACGTGTAGGAATTACCGCACTTACTAAAATATTATTTTCTACAAAAAGCTTATTCAGGAAAGAAATTTCGCCCGGCTCTAATAGAAAAATCAACTTATTTCCCACAATAGAATTGAGCATTTTCATCCAGGAAGTATCATTAATTAATAGCTTTGCTTTTTCAATTTCATCAACTTCAAAAGTTACTTTTAGTTTATTCGAATTCAGCAAGTCAGAAACATTGCCTTCAACTTTTGCATGACCTTTGTCGATAATAACCATCCGGTTTGCAACAAGTTCCACTTCATAGAGAATATGAGAAGATAAAAATATTGTTTTCTTTTTTTCTTTGCTTAGATAAATAATCAAGTCTCTAATTTCTTTCATGCCTTGGGGATCCAAACCAGTCGTAGGTTCATCAAGGATGATCAAATCGGGTTCGTGTAATAAAGCCTGTGCTAAACCAAGACGCTGTTTCATCCCGTGTGAAAAAGTTTTGACTTTACTTTTATATCTTTTGTGAAGCCCAACTAATTCCAGCATTTCCATAATTCTTTTTTTAGAAATATTGCTGCCCGAAATTTTCCCGAGTATTTCCATGTTTTTATAAGCGGTCATATAGCCATAAAAATCGGGCTTCTCAATTATAGCACCGATTTTTTTAAGTATTTCAATTCTATTTTCTTTTAAAGATTTTCCAAATAATTTTATGTTTCCACCGGAAGGTTTAATAAGCGATAAAAGCATTCTGATTGTTGTGCTTTTTCCAGCACCGTTTGGGCCTAAAAAGCCAAACACATCTCCCTTATAAACATTCAAACTTAGGTTATCAACCGCTCTAATTTCTTTAAACTGTTTAGAAAGATTTTGAACCTCTATTATTTTTTCGTCAGACAAAACTTCTTCTTTCATTGAAACGCATATAAAAATTGTTCATCTAAATGTATAGAAAATTTATTCTCATATGAAGTGTCCATGATTCAATTTAAATTTAATATGCTAACTTATTTAAGTAGAAGCACTTCGATCTAAATTTATTAAAATCTAAGTTGAAATTTACGAACAAACTTCATTCAATAAATTACATATTAAAAAATATTTTTTGCTTTTTTATGATGAAATCGACACCGGAGTAAATTTAATTTGTTTTTTTAAATTTTTATCATCAACTTTGTCTAAAGTTTTTTCTGAACCACAACTGTTAAAAAACTTTTATTATGTTTTATTTCTTTTTTATTTAGTTTAAAATATATTCTAAATGAAAATAGACAAAAAAATATTACTAATAAAAAAGAATTTAATTTCCTCAAGCGATTTCCATCTTATAAAAAATGAATAGATGATTATTAAACATTTTGTAAACGTACACTTAGAAGGGAGTTTTTTCTATGCAAATTAAGAGACAATTTACCGAAGCAGAAAAAGATCCATTAGCTTCATTTGAATTCGTCAAGCGCACTTCGGAGATTAAAAATCCGGACGGATCTATCGTCTTTAAAATGGAAGATGTTTTTGTGCCGTCACATTGGTCACAGGTCGCAACCGATATTATAGCACAAAAATATTTTAGAAAAGCAGGGGTACCAAAGCTACTTGAAAGAATTGAAGAAGAAGGTGTACCGACATGGCTACAATCTTCTCAAGCTGATTTTACTAACTTGGAAAAACTCCCACCAAAAGAGAGGTATTCTTCAGAAACCGATTCAAGACAAGTATTTCATCGTTTAGCTGGATGCTGGACATACTGGGGATGGGAAGCAAAATACTTTGATAGCGAAGATGACGCAAAGGCTTTTTATGATGAATTAATGTATATGCTTGCCAATCAAATGACTGCCCCAAACAGTCCTCAGTGGTTTAATACAGGGCTACACTGGTCTTACGGAATTACAGGCCCTTCGCAAGGTCATTATTACGTTGATTATGTTACCGGTAATTTAAAAGCTTCAGAAGACGCATATTCTCACCCACAACCTCATGCCTGTTTCATTCAATCCGTTAAAGATGATTTGGTAAACGAAGGTGGAATTATGGATCTTTGGGTTCGTGAAGCGAGGTTATTTAAATACGGTTCCGGTACAGGGTCTAATTTTTCAGAAATAAGAGGTGCGGATGAACCATTAAGCGGCGGCGGAAGATCTTCCGGTCTTATGTCTTTTTTAAAGATTGGTGATAGATCGGCAGGCGCAATTAAATCCGGTGGCACAACAAGACGCGCTGCAAAAATGGTAACATTAGACCTCGATCACCCAGATATCGAAGATTTTATAAATTGGAAAGTAACCGAAGAACAAAAGGTTGCTTCTTTAGTTACAGGCTCCAAGCTATGCAATCTCCATTTAAATGCAATTATGAAAGCCTGCTACGATGAACATCCAGAAAACGATAGATTCAATAAAAATCTTAATAAAAAATTGAAGCATGCCGTTATTGAAGCAAGAAGAGCAATGATTCCAGGGAATTATATAGAAAGAGTAATTCAACTTGCAAAGCTTGGATTTAAATCAATTGAATTCCCTATTTATGATACAGATTGGGAATCGGAAGCGTACGCAACTGTAGCGGGACAAAATTCAAACAATTCAATTAGAGTAAAAAATGAATTTATGAATGCAGTTATCAACGACGGTGATTGGAATCTATATTGGAGAGTTGAGAAGAAAAAAGCTAAAGAAGAAAAACGTTCACCTAAACCTTCAAGAACCTTAAAGGCAAGAGAGCTCTGGGATCAAATTGCTTTTTCGGCTTGGTCTAGTGCAGATCCAGGGATTCAGTATCATTCAACAATAAATGAATGGCACACATGCCCTGAAGACGGGGAAATAAAGGCTTCTAATCCTTGCAGTGAGTATATGTTTCTTGACGATACGGCATGTAATCTTGCTTCAATAAATTTAGTAAAATATTACGACACTAAGACGCACAAATTTGACATTGAGGCTTATCGTCATACAACGAGGCTTTGGACTATTGTCCTTGAAATTAGTGTTTTAATGGCTCAGTTTCCAAGCAAGGAAATTGCACAACGCAGTTATGAATTCCGGACACTTGGTCTTGGCTATGCAAACCTTGGGTCTTTATTGATGCTACAAGGAATCCCTTATGACAGCAATGAAGCCTTTGCTATTTGCGGCGCTTTGACTGCTATTATGCACATGTCTGCCTATGCAACATCCGCTGAAATGTCTAAAGAACTTGGACCATTTCTTCAGTATAAAAAAAATAAAGAACACATGTTGCGCGTTATCGGAAACCACCGGAGAGCTGCATACAATGTTCCCACCGAAGAGTATGAAAAACTTTCAATCTTCCCGTTTGGCATAAATCCAAAACATTGTCCATCAGACTTATTAAAAGCTGCAAGAGAAGATGCCGATAGAGCACTTGAGTTAGGAACGGAACATGGTTTTCGAAATGCACAGGTAACAGTTATCGCTCCAACCGGAACAATCGGTTTAGTAATGGACTGCGATACGACTGGTGTTGAACCTGATTATGCCTTAGTTAAATTTAAAAAACTTGCCGGCGGCGGTTACTTCAAGATTATAAATCAATCAATTCCACCCGCGCTTGAAAGATTAGGTTATAATAGAGACCAGATGAATGAAATTGTTAAATATGCAAAAGGAACCGGCTCGCTTGAAGGTTGTCCTTATATAAATCATGAATCTTTAAAGGCAAAGGGATTTACCGATTTAGCTCTTGATAAAATTGAAAAAGCTTTACCTACTGTATTCGATTTAACTTTTGCTTTCAATAAATTCACTTTGGGCGCAGATTTCCTTATCAACAAATTAAAATTCAGCGAAGAAGAAATTGATTCTTTTGATTTTAATATTCTTACTTCATTGGGATTTTCAAAACAGGAAATTGCTACAGCGAACGATTATGTTTGCGGAACGATGACAATCGAAGGCGCTCCTTTCTTGAAGCATGAGCATTATCCGGTTTTTGATTGTGCAAACAAGTGCGGAAAAAAGGGAATGCGTTTTATCCGACCCATCGCTCATATCAAAATGATGGCTGCGGCTCAGCCGTTTATTTCAGGCGCAATTTCTAAAACAATAAACTTTCCTAATCAAGCTACGGTCGATGAAGTCAAAGAAGCTTACATGGAATCATGGAAACTGGGAATAAAAGCTAACGCTATATACAGAGACGGCTCAAAACTTTCACAACCTCTTAATACAATTACTGACGAAGAGATGGAAGCAATCCTTGAAGATAAAGAGCAAAATGACATTGTGAAAGTTGCCGAAAAAATAATTCACCGTTATATAGCAAAGAGAAGAAGACTTCCGGACAGAAGAACAGGTTACACTCAGAAAGCAAAAATAAACGGACAATCGGTATACATCAGAACCGGCGAATATGAGAATGGGCAGCTTGGAGAGATTTTCATTGATATGCACCGTGAGGGGGCAGCTTTCAGAAGCTTGCTTAACTGCTTCGCAATTTCTATCTCCCTTGGATTGCAGCACGGTGTACCGCTTGAAGAATTTATAGATGCTTTTGTTTTTACAAGGTTTGAACCGAGTGGAATTGTAGCAGGCAATGATAAAATTAAAATGGCTACTTCAGTTATCGATTATATATTTAGAGAATTAGCCGTTACTTATTTAGGAAGACACGACCTTGCCCATGTAGAACCAGACGAACAAAAATCCAAAGCTTCTCCCGGTATTGTAAAAAAACTTGTCGAGCCTGAATTTGAAAGCGAAGAAGTTGTAAGTGAAAGGTTAGTTGAACTCGATAGAGATAATGTTCAAACTTATAATTATTCTCTTTCTTCAAGCGAAGAAAAATTTCACAAAATGCCGAATCATCAAACAACAATGCAAATAAAGGTAAGACAGGCAATCGAACGCGGTTACACCGGCGATATTTGCACAGAGTGCCAAAGTATGACCATGGTAAGAAACGGGACTTGTTTAAAATGTATGACTTGCGGCTCTACTTCAGGGTGCAGTTGATCGGAACAATATAATCTAAACAGAAAAGCCGTTCAATTTAGGACGGCTTTTTTATGGGCAATTAGTCTATACTTTCCATCATTAAGTGGTCATTAATAAAATATATCAGAACTCATCTCAATTTGAAAATCTTAATAATATTTCCATAAAACAATTAATAACTAAATAAGATTCCATAATTTAGCTAGCCGCAAATCATCTTAAAGATTTAATTTTCTTAATTTAGGTGCAAATGTTTGCATAACTGCGACAACAATAAGGGTCATACTACCGCCAAAAATAACCGACGGAACCAAGTCCAATAATTTAGCCGCAAGACCGGATTCAAAAGAGCCAAGTTCATTTGAAGAGCCTACAAAGATGCCGTTAACGGCAGAAACACGTCCGCGCATTTCATCCGGTGTGAAAAGCTGGATAATTGTAGCCCGAATTATTACGCTAACATTATCAAACAATCCGCTTAAGAATAAAACGAACAAAGAGAAATAGAAACTTTTTGACAATGCAAACAAAATCATCGAAATACCGAACGCAAAGACACAAAATAATAGATTGCGTCCGGCATTTTTGAAGAATGGATTATGAGCTTGTATAACAGACATAATTATTTCTCCCAAGGCAGGAGCAGCTCTCAGAAAGCCTAATCCTTTAGCACCGATATGAAGAACCTGGTCGGCAAAAATAGGAAGAACGGAAACAGCACCACCAAAGAAAACCGCGAACATATCAAGAGTAATTGCGCTTAAAATAATCTGTTCCTTAAAAACAAATTTCAGACCTGCAGAAAGACTTTGCCTGATAGTTTCTTCTGAGGTTCGAGCCGGTAATTGTTTGTTTTGTACTTTGGCAAACAATAAAAAACCAGCTGCGCTCATTATGATAACGACTAAATATGCATTTCCTATACCGAAAAACCATAAATTAATCCTCCTGTGGCAGGCCCTGTTACGTCGGCAAGTTGCCAAGCTAGGCTGTTCCAGGTGGAGGCATTTCCAAATAATTCGCGCGGTATAAGCTGAGCAACAAATGCGCCTTGAGCAGGAGACATAAATCCGCGAGCCACTCCAGTAACAATAATTATTAGATAAATTGGAAATACACCGTGTTCAACAAGAATAATATGGAACCTTGTAGAAATCAGAAAAAGTGCAGAAGCAGATAAAAGATAAACGATATTAGAAATAAGTATAATTTTTTTTCTGGTTACTACATCTGCGACGTGACCGGCAAACAGAGAAATACTAAGAAACGGTAAAGCTTCGGAAAGTCCGATTAAGCCTAAGGAAAGTGCATCATGTGTAATCTCATAAATTTGCCAGCCTACTATAACTGATTGCATTTGAATTGCAAAGGTTAGGAGAAAGCGAGCACTGACAAACCACTTAAAGTCATTTATCTTTAAAGATGCATAAGCGTCATTGTTTTTTATATCATAATCCATTTTAACATAATTCTTTTTGTCGATGTATTATTTATAAACCAAAATAGATTGCTAAGGTATATCATTCAGAAATCAAAAATAAGCTAAACACAATATAACTGCATAGAAAATACTTGATAGGAATAACCATTTTGGCCATTGATTGTTGTGGAAATAGATATGCAAAAATTATTATTACTAAAAGAAATTTCGGGTATTCTAATTTTTCCCAGTAACATTGGCTGGGTTAAAAAGATTTTCAATTCTTCTGCCGCCCATAAATCTTTTTTCATAATAAGTATCATCAATTGAAGAGACAATTACACCATTTCTAGAACTTGCGTGTGCAAATAGATGATCGCCAATATAAATCCCAACGTGCCCCGGTTTAATTCCCCTTCGCGTGTTAAAAAAAACTAAGTCACCAAATTTAAGGTCGTCAACATTATCGACCGGATCGCCTTCTGTAAATTGCTCGTGAGCACTTCTTAACAAGTCGATAGAAAATGTTTTAGAATATATTTTTTGTGTAAATGCAGAACAGTCAATTCCATTAGCAGTATTACCGCCATATTTATATGGGGTATCTAAATATTTTATTATCTCCATCAGCATCTTTTCTCTGCCAGTAACTTGATATTTAGTAAGTTTCTCATCTTTTGATTTAAGTTTTTTCATCAAAGAAGCTATGTCAATGCTTTTTTCATTAGGAGGAATGTCATCCGTATCAGATTCAACTACTTCACTGTCGTTTACGGTCGTATCAAAATTTTGTTCTTTATCTGAAAAATTATTTTTCCCTTTGTCTGAGCTAAATTTTACGGTGGAATTATTTTTGTCGGCTTTTTCTTTAGATGTGTTGTATCGCGTAGTGCTTGTAGTCGATGCACAACCGGAAATTAAAAGTACGCTGGTTATTCCAAAAAAACATAGAAAACTGTAACGGATTTTTCTCATTTATTTTTAGCCAAGATATGATTTTAAATTTTTACTTCTTGAAGCATGTCTAAGTCTACGGATTGCTTTCTCTTTTATTTGCCTAACTCTTTCGCGCGTCAGATTAAACCTTTCACCAATTTCCTCAAGGGTAAGAGAATGTTCCTTGTTTAACCCAAAATAAAGTCTAATAACTTCCGATTCTCTTTCGGATAAAGTTGAAAGAGCGCGATTTATTTCGGATTTGAGCGATTCGATCATCAGAGTATAATCGGGAGTAGGAAGTTCATCATTCTCAATTACATCCAAAAGACTATTCTCTTCACCTTGGGTGAAAGGAGCATCCATAGAAACATGTCTGCTAGAAATCTTTAAGGTTTCAGCAACATCTAGAACATCCATTTCGAGTTCTGTCGCCAGTTCCACAGCGGTTGGTTCTCTTTCAAATTCTTGCTCAAGATTGCTATATGCTTTGCCGATTTTATTCAGAGCACCAACTCTATTGAGCGGCAGTCTGACAATTCTCGATTGTTCTGCAAGGGCTTGAAGAATTGACTGCCTAATCCACCATACAGCATAAGAGATGAACTTAAAGCCACGAGTTTCATCAAATCTTTTAGCCGCTTTAATCAGCCCCAGGTTTCCTTCATTTATTAAATCACCAAGGGATAAACCCTGATTTTGATATTGTTTTGATACGCTGACAACAAAACGCAAGTTTGCCTTTGTCAGCAATTCAAGAGCAAGTTGGTCACCCTTTTTTATTCTAATAGCCAACTCAATTTCTTGGTCTGGAGTAAGCAGGTCAACTTTGCCAATCTCCTGCAAATATTTATCAAGGGACTGGCTTTCACGATTGGTAAATTGTTTCGTTATTTTCACTTATCTACCTCGTTGAAAAAAGTTAAAAATCAAATGAAGATTAAAAGTTTATAATTTATTCTCTAATAAATATATTTTTAGCCTCAATTTAATAGCAACAAATTCTTAATTCAATATTGACCGTAAAAAGCTTTTACCTTTTAATAAATTATTCACCTTAAAAAAATCTGCGATAGTTTTTCCGACATCAGAAAATGTTTCTCTTATACCTAAGTTTATTCCTGTTTGGTTTTTCACAAAATATAACACAGGGACATATTCACGACTATGATCTGTGCTAGGTGTAGTAGGATCATTTCCGTGGTCTGAAGTAATTATTAAAGAATCTGATTCGTCAAGCTTTTCCAAAAATTCAATAAGAAAGTGATCAAATTCTTTAAGTGCATCGGCGAACCCCTTTGGGTCATTTCTATGCCCAAAGTAGACGTCAAAGTCAACCAGATTAGCAAAAATAAAACTATTATTAATTTTTGACGAATATTCCAATAATTTGTTACAGCCTTCCCTATTAGATTTTGTTATTTCCTGGATTTTAATTCCACGATAATTAAAAAGATCGTTTACTTTGCCGATGGCAATTGTATCTATATTATTTTGGGAAAGAATATCTAAAATAGTATCAGAAGGAGGGGGGAGTGAAAAATCTTTGCGATTTGTTGTACGTGTAAATTTTCCACTTTCACCCACAAAAGGGCGCGCAATTACACGCCCGACATTTAAGGGTTGCTCCAAAACTTTTTCCCGGGTTACTTTGCAAATTTCATAAAGTTTTTCAAGTGGGATAATTTCTTCATGTGCGGCAATTTGAAAAACTGAATCTGCAGAAGTATATATTATTGGGAAAGCGGTTTTAAGATGTTCTTCTCCGAGTTCTTTAATTATTTCTGTTCCCGAAGCAGCTTTATTTCCTAGTATGCCTTTGCAGCCTGTAAGAAGTAAAAACTTACTAATTATATTTTCCGGAAAACCATTTGGAAAGTATGAAAAATCTTCCGTAACATGGAGCCCAGCTAACTCCCAATGACCGGTTGTAGAATCTTTTCCATTAGAAATTTCTTTCAACTTTCCGAAAGAGGCTAATGGATTAGAATTTTTAATCAAGCCTTTAATGTCTTGAATATTTCCTAATCCAAGTCCTCCAAGATTGGGCAAGTAAAGACCACCAACAGCATCAGCAATGTTGGCTAAAGTATTGCTCCCTTCGTCGCCGTATTTTTTAGCATCCGGCAGCTCACCAATACCAACGCCGTCCAATATGATTAAGAAAAAATTATTCATTCAAATATTTACAGCTTAATGAAAAACGAGATTTAGATGATTTAATTTAGTTGATATTTCGGACTGTGTTCCCGCCCTTTTCCAGTGCCTTTTGAAGTGCAAGGTCGGCGTTAAAAATAATTTCATCGGCGTTTACTTTACCATTGGCAGAAGCAACTCCAATTGATACAGTATAAGTAGTTTGTTTTGAAACAACGGCAATTGGCTTCCTGGCAATTTTAACTCTCAATTTTTCCGCCCAAAGGAAAACATCTTTTGTGTTAGCATTGAAGAAATAAACTGCAAATACTTTTTCGCTAAGTCTTCCTAAAATATTGAAGGGAGTCATTTCTTCGCTAATAGTCTCGGATACTGCGGTTAGGACTCTTGGGAAAGGGTTTCCATCAAATAAAGATTCTTGCTCAAGAAAATCATCTATTTTAATAAGCGCCAAGGCACCAGGAATTTTTAATTGTGATGCTTTGTAAAGATCGGAAGTCAGCCTTTCCTTAAAAGTCTCTGCGTTCAAAGTCTTAGTTTCAATATCCAGAGCCAGGAAACTTTTGAGCAGTGTTTGAGTTGAATATGAGTAGATAATATATGAAAAAATATTAACAGCACTTTTTAAAAATTGGACATCCTGGTTAGTGTAAACATTTTTCTTTAAGCTTTCAAAACAAAGAACGCCGTAATTTTGACTATTATAGACTACTGGAATGGCAAGAAATGAACCGTCGAAACTAACACTTTCAACCTTAGAGAAACGAATAAAATTACCTGAGGAAGTATCGTCAATCTTAATGGGGATACCGGTAATAATTGATTTACCTACCAAAGTTCCATTAAGTTCTATATCCAAATTTTCGCCGACATATTTCAAAGAAGTATTATTTATGATCTTAAACGTTTTAAATTTTTGTGAGAGCGGATGATAAAAAATAAAAGCAAATGCATCCCACGGAAGCAAGAAGCTCATAGAATTTTGAAGCGAAGAAATTAAGTCTTCAGCCGATTCAAATTTTTGATTTTGGGCAATAAGGTTTAACAAACCTTTTAGCCTTTGCTGCGAAATTGAATCGGAATGCTTTTCTTCAAAAATTGTGATTATCATAGTTAAAACACGTACAAACCTGCCAAGAGCATAAATTGTTTCGATTCCAAACATATCTCCGATTTTTGAATCTAAAGCAATAATCGCAATAAGCTGTTTATCATAAAATAACGGCACGCCGACAAAACTCCTTATGCCTTGAGCAGAGGTATAATATCTTATCACATCAGCCTCGGCAGCAGGTGAAATATCGCTTAATAATTCCGGCTCACCTAGCTGTACTATTTTACTTAAGATATCGTCTTCAATATCAAATTTTCTTCTTTCAATTTCATTTGAATTAGAAACAAATCTTTCAATCGAAAGCTTTTCCTTTTTCTTATTGTACCAAAAGAATATTGAGGTATTTGCATGGAAAGCTTCCTTAATAACCGTCAGTATTTTTTCAAGAACAAAAGTGAATTGACCATCATGCCCAATGCCATCAGGCAAAGATTCGTTGGCTATTTTTTCAAATCTTTCTTTTAGATCGGGTGGTTTTAAGGTAATTTTTGAGTGGGAGTGTTCAGGTATATAATTATCTGCGGTGATTATCTCAATATCGCGATTTTTAGAAACGATTTTAAATGATTCATCAAATTCTTGCTGCGGTTCCTCAGGAATTTTCTCATCATTTTCTGGAGAAGATTTAGCGACGTAAGGTCCTTCGAATTTAATTGAGTCACGTAAAAAAATTAAAAATGCCACATAAATTATAAGAAGAGCAATAATAATTATTCTAAAAAGAGTGTCTTCTGCAAAAAAAAGAAAAGAAGCTAAAAAGGGAGCAATAAGAAAAATAATTATTCTATTACGCTTCCGGTTATCCATTTTAGGCAAATTTTTACAGATTGTTAAAAATTAAATGTTAATATAATTTGACTGAAATATAATAGCAAACAAATCGGTCAAGTTTACGTGGTATTTAATAAAATATTTTTGAGAGCCTTTGAAGTATTTCCTTGCGTCCAAAGTTTTTTACGGCTGAATAAATAAGAAGATTATCTTCGAGACTGAGTTCAGGAAAGCTTTCAATCGCGTTTTTTTTTGCATCAGAAATTTCTGATTGTTTAAGTTTATCAATCTTACTAAGAAGAACTACAAAAGGTATATTAAAAAAATGGAGCATTGCATTCAGTTTAAAATCAAGTTCGGTAGGCTTATGTCGGCTATCAATTAAGTGAAATGCAAGCCAAATATTTTTTGATTCACTCAGGAATTCCTGAATTAACATAGCCCAATATTCTCTTTCAGTTTTGCTAATTTTTGCATAACCAAACCCTGGAAGGTCTACTATATAAAATTTTTTATCAATCAAATAATAATTAATAGACCGGGTCTTTCCGGGAGTTGAACTTGTTTTTGCCAAATCTTTTTTGTTGAAAAGAGAATTGAGAAAAGAAGACTTTCCTACATTAGATCTACCACACAGAATTATTTCAGGTAGATTGTCTTTCGGAAGTTCTTTTATTGTGAAAACTGATTTTATAAATTTTGATTCATCTAACATGGCAAAAAAAAGAGTAATCCCGTTTTTTCGAGATTACTCAGGATAAATTGTTATTCAAAAGAAAATTAATTAGCTTCTTTAGCCGCAGTCTCTTCAACTACATTTGCTTCTTCAGCAACTTCTTTTTCCTGATTTTCCTTTTTAGCTTTGGTTTTTGCTTCCCGTTTTTCCTTATGCTCCTCAGCCTTTGCATTTATAACATCATTAAAATCTACTAATTCTAGAATTGCCATTTCTGCATCATCACCCATCCGGTTACCCAATTTTACAATTCTCGTATAGCCACCAGGTCGATCGCCGATTTTTTTAATAATTTCGTTGAACAATTCTTTAACCACGTCTTTATCATTTATCACGCTCATAATTTGCCGGCGCGAATGGAGATCATTTTTCCTAGCTTTTGTAATTAAAGTCTCAACATAGCTTCTTGCTTCTTTTGCTTTTGGGAGAGTAGTTTGAATTCTTTTGTGCTTTAGTAAAGCAGTAGCAAGAGAATTTAACAATGCAGCGCGATGGCTGGCAGTTCTTCCAAGTTTTCTTCCACGTACTCTGTGTCTCATCAGTAAACCCTTATCGAAAATTAATTAGATTCAGTTTCGTCTTTTAAATATTTATCAACGTCCATACCAAAATCGAGTCCCAAGTTTTCCACAATCTCCATTAGCTCTGCCAAAGATTTTCTTCCGAAATTTCTAAATCTCAACATTTCAGATTCGTCTTTCCTTACGAGCTCGGCAAGATTTTTAATGTTAGCCGCTTTCAAACAATTGTGTGATCTTACGCTAAGTTCAAGATCGTCAACATTGGTAAGAAGTATTTTTTTAATTCTTTCTCTTTCGCTATCCTTTTGATTTGAAGCCTGTTCTTCTTCCTGATCAATATCAAAATTGATGAATAATTGTATATGCTCTTTCAAAATTTTAGCCGCTTGTGTTAGAGCATCATCAGGGGTAATAGATCCGTCTGTGGTAATATCAAGAGTTAATTTTTCATAATCATTCTTGTCGCCGATTCTAACATTCTCAACATCATACTTAACATTCCTAATTGGAGTAAAAATTGAGTCGATTGGAATTACGCCAATAGTCTGATCAGGAGCAATATTTTCAGAAGCAGGGACATATCCTTTTCCTTTACCAACTCTTAGTTCAACATCGACTTTTGCATGTTTGTTTAAGGTAGCGATGTGTAACTCGGGATTTAATACTTCGACATCGGGACTATTTTTTTGAATATCAGCTGCAGTAAACTCACTATCTCCATGAAATGAAATATCTATTTTATTAGGCTTTTTATTTAAAAGCTTCAACCTTACTTGTTTTAAGTTTAGAATAATTTCGGCAACATCTTCAACAACGCCATCAATAGTCGTAAATTCATGAAGAACACCACTGAACTTAACAGAAATTATAGCAGCTCCGGATAGTGAGGAAAGCAACACTCGTCTGATAGAATTACCAAGAGTAACTCCATAACCTCTTTCCAAAGGTTGAAGAGAAAACCTGCCAAACGTATTGGTATAATTTGACTCATCAAGCACTACAGATTCAGGCATTTTTAAATTTGAAACACTCATTATAAATCCTCTAAAATTAATCTTAAAATTTTGATTTTATTTAGAATAAAGCTCAACAACTAATTGCTCGTTGGCATTTAGAGGAACATCTGCTCTTTCCGGAACTTGCATAAATGTTCCGGACAGCGAAGCTTTATCAATAGATAACCATGTATAAGTACTATCCTTAACTCTTTTAAGCGAGCTGTGAATTGCATCTAGTTTTTTACTTTTTTCTTTTATTTTAATCATGTCTCCAGCTGAAAGTATATAAGACGGAATATCAACCAAATGTTCATTTACAACAATATGGCGATGTCTTATTAGCTGCCTGGCTTGTTTTCTTGAAGATGCAAAACCAAGCCGATAAACAACATTATCCAATCTACTTTCTAAAAGCTTCACCAAGTTTTCGCCCGTGATACCTTTTTGCTTGTTAGCCTTTTCAAAATAATTTCTAAACTGAGTTTCAAGAAGTCCATACTGTCTTTTAATTTTTTGCTTTTCGCGAAGCTGAACGCCGTACTCAGAAACTTTTGCTCTTCTACCATTTCCATGTTGTCCGGGGGCATAATTTCTAATTTCTAAAGGGCATTTTTCTGTAAAGCATTTTTGTCCCTTAAGAAACAACTTTTGTCTTTCTCTTCTGCATAATTTACAAACTGAATCTGTGTATCTTGCCATTTAATAAGTCTCCAATAATTTTAAACTCTTCTTTTCTTAGGTGGACGGCAGCCGTTGTGCGGAATAGGCGTGACGTCTTTAATTGAACTGACATCTAATCCAGCTGTATTTAACGCACGTATTGCAGCTTCTCTTCCCGAGCCCGGACCTTTTACCAACACATCAACCCTTCGCAATCCCAAGTCATAAGCCTCTTTTGCGGCAGCTTCGGCAGACACTTGGGCCGCAAACGGAGTATTTTTACGAGAGCCTTTAAATCCGTTTTTACCGGCCGATGACCAAGCAATAGTATTGCCATATATATCAGTTATCGTTACAATTACATTGTTGAATGTTGCTTTAACATGAGCAACACCATTTGCATCAACATGCGTTTTCTTTTTTGCTTTCTTTACAACTTTAGCCAACTCTAAACCTCCAGTTTGTCAAATTTTATTTCTTAGTAGGAGCCTTCTTTTTACCTGCAACAGTTTTTCTTTTACCTTTTCTTGTACGGGAATTGGTACGCGTTCTTTGACCTCTTGAAGGAAGACTCCTTCTGTGCCTAACTCCACGATATGCTCCAATATCCATCAATCTTTTAATATTTTGCTGAACTTCTGAGCGAAGTGCACCTTCGACTTTATAATCGGAAGTAAGCACCGCTCTAATCTCTGCAACTTCTTCATCAGTTAATTCGGAAACTCTTTTATCTGGATTTACTTTTGCTTTCTCCAGGATACTAGAAGAACTTTTTTTGCCTACGCCGAAGATATATTGAAGACCAAATAGTACTTTTTTATTTTTCGGCAAATCAACACCAGCTATACGAGCCAATTATTATCTCCTTAAATTTTAATTAACCTTGACGTTGTTTATGTTTTGGGTTTTTACAAATTACTTTTACAACGCCCTTGCGTTTTATAATTTTGCAGTTATCACAAATCTTTTTTACGGATGATCGAACTTTCATTTAAAACTCCACTACTTATACCGGTAGGTTATTCTACCTTTTGTTAAATCATACGGAGATAATTCAATGGAAACTTTATCTCCAACCAATATTTTTATAAAATGCATTCTCATTTTACCTGAAATGTGAGCAAGTATTTCATGCCCATTATCAAGCCTAACTTTAAAATGAGCGTTTGGTAATGTTTCCGACACAATTCCGTCTACTTTTATTGGGCCCTGTTTTGACATTAAACTACCGTTAAAATTTCAGGCTGCCCGTTAGAGATCAATATAGTATGTTCAAAATGTGCAGATGCCAAACCATCCGTAGCTATTACTGTCCACCCGTCAAAAAGGGTTTTAACCTCACATCGACCTAAATTTACCATTGGTTCAATCGCAATTGTCATTCCATTCTTAAGTTTTGGACCTGTACCTTGTTTCCCAAAATTTGGGATTGACGGATCTTCGTGCAAATGTTTGCCTACGCCATGTCCGCATAAATCTCTTACTACAGAGAAACCGTTTACTTCAACATATTCTTGAACCGCAGCCGATATATCATGGATTTTATTATTTTCAATTGCCTGCTCAATTCCTAAGTAAAGAGATTTTTCGGTTACTTCCATCAGTTTTCTTTTTTCTTCAGAAATATTTCCAACTGCAACAGTCAGAGCAGCATCTCCATAATAACCATTTTTTTTTACACCTACATCAAGAGAAATAATTTCACCTTCTTTAAGAACTCTGCTTCCGGGAATACCATGAACAACTTGCTCATCAATAGAAGCACAAATTGCCCCTGGATAATCGATAGAACTTCCGCCTTGTGAATATCCCTTAAAAGCAGCGATTGCATTATTGCTTAAGATATAATCTTCAGCTATTTGATCAAGTTCTTTCGTCGTGATTCCCGGTCTGACATTTCTTTTTAATAACTGTAAAGTCTCTGCAACAATTCTTGAACTTTCCCGAATTAAATCAATTTCTTTTTTTGTTTTAATGTAAATCACAACTTTGCTTTTATCTTCTTGATTTTATTTTACCGGTCTTCATAAAACCGTCATAGTGTCTCATCAACAAATGCGATTCAATTTGTTGTAAAGTATCCAGTGCAACTCCAACGACAATCAGTAAACTTGTGCCGCCGAAAAACTGTGCAAATCTTCCAGAAACGCCCCAAGTTGAAACGAATGCCGGTAAAATTGCAATAATCGCTAAGAAAAAGGATCCGGGCAAAGTAATTTTTGTTAAAATATTATCAATAAACTCCGAAGTTTGTTTACCTGGGCGAATTCCCGGAATAAATCCGCCTTGTTTTTTCATATTATCTGCAACGTCTTTAGGATTGAAAGCAATTGCTGTGTAGAAATATGTGAAAAAGATAATTAATAAGGCATAAATAAAAGAATAAACCGGGGATGTATAAACAAAATATTTAGCAACGCTTTGCATAAATTCGTTGTTCGGGAAAAATGAAAGTACTGTATTGGGAATAAACATTAACGATTGCGCAAATATTATCGGCATTACACCGGCAGTATTTACGCGAAGAGGAATATATTGTGTTACACCGCCGTAAACTTTTCTTCCGACAACTCTCTTTGCATATTGAACCGGGATTCTTCTTGTTCCCTGAGTAACCATAACAACTCCGGCAATAATAACAACCATTAAAGCGAGTATAATAATCTCAACAATTAGACTTCGTGTGCCTTCATTAATTAATCGATATTCATCAAGAACTGCAAATGGGAATCGATCTATAATTCCTATAAAAATTATAAGCGAGATACCATTGCCTATTCCTTTATCCGTGATTTGCTCACCAAGCCACATCATGAAAACGGTACCTGCAGTCAAAATGAGCACGGTTGATAAAGTCCATGCAAAGCCTTGAACACCAGCCGGGACAATGGGGATGCCTTGAAAGTTTGTATTAAGAAGTTTAATTGTCACGCCCCATGCTTGCAAAGATGCGATTAAAACTGTTCCATATCTTGTAAGTTGGGTGATTTTTTTTCTACCGTCTTCACCTTCTTGCTGCAGCTTTTGGAAATAAGGCACTACGGCACCAAGAAGCTGAATAATAATTGACGATGAAATGTAAGGCATAATTCCAAGCGCAAAAATTGCGGCATTTTGGAAAGCCCCGCCCACAAACAAATCATACAGTCCGAATAGATTATCGGAACTTGCATTTTTTGTGCTTTCTGACAAAACCGCAGCATCAATGCCCGGCAAAGTAATGTGAGCGCCAAGTCTGACAATAACAAGCAACGCCAAAGTATAAAGAATTCGCTGACGAAGCTCGTGTATCTTAAAAATATTTCTGAAGGTCTCAGTAATTTTAGCCATGGGTTTCCAGATTAAATCGTTTCGATTGTTCCGCCGGCAGCTTGAATTTTTTCAATTGCAGACTGACTAAATGCATTTGCTTGAATTTTTAATTTCAATTTTAATTCACCGTTACCGAGTACTTTTACCGGTGCTTTCAAATTAGAAATCAAACCGAATTTCTTCAACGTTTCAAGATTAATTTCATTAATATTTTTACTCTCAGCTAATTTTTGAAGTGCTTCAATATTAACTACCTGAGAAAAAACTTTGAATGGACTTGTAAATCCAAACTTCGGGATTCTTCTTTGCAGAGGCATCTGACCTCCCTCAAACCAAGCTTTATGTTTTGCACCTGAGCGAGACATTTGTCCATTCATGCCTCTCGTTGCCGTTCCACCATGCCCGGAACCAGCGCCTCTGGCAACTCTTTTTTTATTTTTTTTAGAACCCGGAGCATATTTAAGATTGCTTAGAATATCCATTTTTATAAACCTTATTAGTCTTTAACTTCTTCAACCGTTACAAGATGAGTAACTTTTCTAATCATTCCTCTTATTTGAGGTGTATCATTGTGAATAACTTCCCAGTTTGGTCTACCCAAACCTAAAGCCTCAATAGTTAGTTTTTGATCAACCGGTCTGTCAATAATGCTTTTAACTTGTTTTACTTTAATTTTCATCATGGTATCCTCAATTAAGAACCAAATAATTCTTTAATAGTCATTCCTCTTTTTTCAGACATTTTCTTAGCATCAATCAAATTTTTAAGCCCGTTAAGGGTGGCTTTAACTTGATTATGAGGATTGCTTGAACCTAAAGATTTAGTAAGAATATCTTGAACACCGGCAGATTCAAGAACTGCACGAACTCCACCGCCAGCTATCAAACCGGTACCCGGTGATGCCGGTTTTAATAAGACTTTACCAGCGCCATATTTGCCGATTATCTCATGAGCTATTGTTCCATTAATAACATTAACATTCACAAGATTTTTCTTAGCGTCATCTATACCTTTTGAAATTGCATCGGTAACTTCATTAGCTTTTCCCAATCCAATTCCAACCGTGCCTTTTCCATTACCAACAACAACTATTGCGTTAAAACTAAATCTTCGTCCGCCTTTTACTACCTTGGCAACTCTGTTGATGTGAACAACTTTTTCTTTAAGTCCTTCAGCCTCACCCGATTTAATATTTTTTGATTGTTTTTCCAAGAACCACTCTCTTTTAATTTATTTTCAAAATTTTTTCAATTAAGATAGATAAAAAAAATCCCTAACTGCTGCCGGGAGAGGATTCGAACCTCTGCAGACGCCTCCAAAGGGCGTAGTCCTACCATTAGACGACCCGGCAATATTACCAAAGCTCATCTAAAACTTTAAGCCTCCCTCGCGTGCGCCTTCAGCAATTGCCTGTATACGCCCGTGGTATCTGTAACCGTTTCTGTCAAACACTACCGAGGTAATATTTTTCTCTATTGCTTTTTTAGCAACAAATATTCCTACAATCTTACTCTTTGAAACTTTTCCTTTAGCAGCCTTCAATTCTTCTGCCAATTCCTTAGACAGTGAAGAAGCCGATGCAATAGTATTTCCAGAAGTATCATCTATAACCTGGGCATAAACATTATTCATGCTTCGGTACACCGTTAAACGCGGTCTTTCCGGAGTTCCGGATATTGCTTTCCGAATTTTTGTTTTTGATCGAAGCCTGGAATTTTCATTTCTATTAATCATCTTTTACATATTCTCCACTATAAATTATTTGCCAGCGGTTTTACCAGCTTTTCTCTGAATAAATTCATCTGAATATTTAATACCTTTACCTTTGTATGGTTCCGGCTGTCTGATTGAGCGAATTTTTGCTGCAACTAAACCAACGAGCTGTTTATCGATTCCCGAAACTATAACTTGGGTTTGAGTCGGTGTTTGAAGGGTAATTCCATCCGGCGGAATAAAATAAATAGGATGCGAAAAACCGATGTTAATTAATAAATTTTTGCCTTTAAGTTCTGCTCTGTAACCAACTCCCACAATATCTAAAGTTTTCTGATAAGCTTTTGTTACTCCGTCAACCATATTCTGAATTAAAGCTCTCGTTAAACCATGTATAGCTTTATTCTCTTTTAAGTCGTTAGGTCTGGTAACAAGAATTTCATTATCCTTAATTTCTAATTTCATATTTTGGTGAAATTGATTTTCAAGCTCACCTTTGGGTCCTGTAACTTTTAATTGATTACCGTTCAATTTTACGGTAACTTCTTTAGGAACTATAATCGGTTTTTTACCAATACGTGACAATTTAAAACTCCATTGAATTGATTTACCAAATGTAACAAACTACTTCTCCGCCAACTGACTCTCTCTTAGCTTCTTTATCGGTTAAAAGTCCTTTCGGAGTAGAAATAACAGCAACTCCAAGCCCGCCCAGAACTCTTGGCAGCTCTTCTGAAGATTTATATACTCTCAAGCCAGGCGTACTAATTCTTTTCAAACCGTTAATGGCTGGCGAGCCATTTCTATATTTTAATAACACTCTTAAAATATCTTGCTTGTTGTCTTCTACAACGGAATAGTCAACAATAAATTTTTGACGCTTCAAAATTTCAGCTAAACCTTTCTTCATTGTTGATGAAGGAATGTCAACTCTAATCTTTTTTGCTTTAGAAGCATTTCTAATTCTTGTTAAAAAATCTGAAATCGGGTCTGTAACCGGCATAAACTTCTCCTTCTACCAACTTGACTTTTTTAATCCAGGGATTTCGCCTTTAAGCGCCATTTCGCGCATAACCAAACGGGAAACACCAAATTTACGATAATATGAACGAGCTCTACCGGTAAACATGCAACGATTGTGCAACCTTACCTTAGCAGAATTTTTAGGTAATTTTTGCAGCCCGATATAATCACCCTTTTCTTTAAGTTCTTTCCTTAGTTTTGCATATTTTTCAACAAGCTTAACTCTTTTTTCTTCTCTTGCGATTAGACTTTTACGAGCCATAATACTCCTACTTACGCTGTTTTAATTTCTTTTTTTCTAAATGGGAAACCAAAGGCCTGAAGCAATTCATAAGCCTCATTATCGGTATTTGCTGTTGTCACAAATGTGACATCCATTCCCAATACTTTTGTTATTTTATCTACGTTTATTTCTGGAAAAATAATCTGCTCTTTAATGCCGAGTGTATAATTACCTCTACCGTCAAAAGATTTATCTGACAATCCTCTAAAGTCGCGAACTCGTGGAAGAGCAATGTTAATGAGACGATCTAAGAATTCATACATTTTTTCTTTTCTTAAAGTCACCATCGCCCCAATGTTAACACCTTCACGAAGTTTGAAATTCGAAATAGATTTTTTTGCTTTTCTAATGCTAGCTTTTTGACCTGTAATTGTTTCTAATTCTTTAACTGCTTCTTCCAAAATTTTCTGGTCTGCCACGGCTGCACCAACACCCATGTTTACAACAATTTTGTGAAGCTTTGGCACCTGCATAATGCTTTTGTAATTAAATTTTTTCATTAACTCAGGCACAACTTCTTTCTTATAAGTATCAGCAAGGCGAGCTTTTATATTAATTTCTTTTTCAGACGCTTCCTTAGTAGAAACCTTTTTAGAAGGTTTAACCGGTTTTTCAGCGGTCGTCGTTGATTTTATTTTCTTTTCTGCCATTTTTATTTAAACCTTAAGTAAAAGTTTTTTAGTGTTAAATCATTTCTCCGCTTGCTCTACTAACACGAGCGCGTTTCTTCTTTCCGGTTTTGTCATCCAAAATGATTTGTGAACCAAGCCTTGTTCCCGCATTTGTTTTCGGGTCTATAAGCATAACATTTGAGACATGAACCGGCATTTCCTTCTCAAGAATTCCGCCTTGCGGATTTGTTTGATTTGGTTTAGTATGCCTTTTACGGACATTTATTCCTTCAACAATAATTTTAGAAACTTTAGGAAACACCTTTAAAACTTTACCGGTTTTTCCTTTATTATTTCCAGCTATTAAAACAACATTATCATTTTTTCTAATTTTCATTTTGCTTCCGAATTCTTATAATACTTCTGGTGCTAACGAAACTATTTTCATAAACTGTTTCTCCCTTAATTCTCTGGCGACGGGCCCGAATATACGAGTGCCTTTAGGTTCATTTTGAGCATTAATTAAAACCGCTGCATTTTCATCAAATCTAATATAGGAGCCGTCTTTTCTTCTAACTTCCTTTTTGGTTCTAACAATAACCGCTCGTGAAACTTCGCCCTTTTTAACTGTCCCGTTCGGGATTGCAGTTTTAACAGAAACAACAATTAAATCTCCAACACTAGCATACTGCCTACCGCTTCCCCCAAGGACACGAATGCATCTTACCCTTTTTGCCCCAGAATTATCTGCTACTACTAAATTTGTTTCTTCTTGAACCATTATAACCTACTCCTTACTTTACTACTTGGCTTTTACTACAATTTCTACCAAACGCCATCTTTTCTTTAGGCTTAAAGGACGCGTTTCCATTATTTTTACTTTATCACCTATACTGCATTCATTCTTCTCATCGTGAGCCATCAGCTTAGTCGTTTTCTTAAAATATTTTTTGTAAATAGGATGAGGAACTTTTCTTTCAATTGCTACGGTAATTGTTTTCTCCATCTTATTACTCACCACTACACCAACTCTTGTTTTTCTAAGCGCGCGCTGTTCCATAATTAAGCCTTAACTCCTTCTTTGTTTTCTTTTTTCGCTGCGGCTATTTTTTCAAGTTCTCTATCTTTTAAAATTGTTTTTAATTTCGCAAGATCCTTTTTAATCAATCTTAATTTAGAAGTATTTGTTAATTGCTTAAGCTGGTGAGCAAAACGCAAGTCAACTAATTCCTTCTTTTGAAGATCGATTTGTTTAATTAATTCTTCATCTTTCATTTCGCGTATTTCATGAATCTTCATTTTTCATACCTTAGAATTATTCAAAGTCTGGTCTAACTACAACTTTTGTTTTAATGGGTAATTTATAAGCACATGTTTTTAGAGCATCATGTGCAAGCTCTTTTGTAACACCCGAGACTTCAAAAAGAACTCTTCCCGGCTTTACAACAGCTACCCAAAATTCAGGAGCTCCTTTACCTTTACCCATTCTTGTCTCAAGAGGTTTTTTAGAGACAGGCTTATCGGGAAAAATTCTTATCCAAACTTTTCCATCTCGCTTCATTTTTCTTGAAAGAGCAACACGACACGCCTCTATTTGGCGGCTTGTAATCCAATGCGGTTCTAAAGCTTTCAAACCAAAATCTCCAAAAGCAACTGTACTTCCGCGTTTAGCTTTTCCGGCTCTTCTTCCACGCTGTGATTTTCTGTATTTTACTCTTTTCGGCATTAACATGATAAAAAACTCCCGGCTATATTAATCTGTAACTCTTTTTCCTAAAATTTCTCCGTGGCAAATCCAAACTTTTATACCAATGGAGCCATAAATTGTTTCCGCTCTTCCGTTCGCATAATCAATATTAGCTCTTAATGTATGCAACGGGATTCTTCCTTCTTTATATTGTTCAGTACGGGCCATTTCTGCTCCACCTAATCGTCCAGCGCACATAATTCTTATTCCTTCCGCACCCATGCGCATAGCAGCTGTAATTGCCATTTTCATTGCTCTTCTAAAAGAGACTCTTCCTGCAAGTTGGCTTGCAATATTTTCAGCAACAAGATAAGCATCTAATTCAGGTCTTTTAATTTCAGAAATCTGGACTTTAACTTCTCTATCAGTAACTTGTTTTAACTCTTGTTCAAGCTGAGTAATTTCTTTACCGCTTTTTCCGATTACGACACCTGGTCTTGAAGTATAAATTGTAAGAATTACATTTTTCGAAGTTCTGTCAATCACAATTCTGGAGATGCCTGCCTTCTTCAAACGATTTCTTACATAATTTCTAAGCTTCTGATCTTCTTTAAGTTTTGCAGCATAACTTTTATTTTCATACCAATTAGAGTCCCAACCTCTAATTATTCCAACTCTTAGTCCTATAGGGTTTGCTTTCTGTCCCAAAAAAATATCCTCCTAAAATTTATGCTTTAGTTGCCACGATAATTGTTAAATGACACGATCTTTTTCTAATCTTATAAGCCCGTCCCATAGGAGCAGGTGAAATTCTTTTCAAAGTTGGTCCTTGATCTACAAAAGCTTCCTTTACAATTAAGTCATTAGGCTCTACACGGGTCGCATCATCTTTATTCAAAAGATTGGCAACAGCGGACCTCAAAACTTTTTCAGCATCTTTTGATGCATGTTTAGAATGAAAATGCAAGGTTTCTATCGCTTTATCCACAGACATTCCGCGGATAAGGTCAATAACCAATCTCATTTTTCTTGGAGATGAACCAATATATCTATGTACAGCTTTTGCTTCCATTATAATAAAAATCCTTCGCTAAATTATTTTGCTGGCGCTGGTACAGGCTTAGACGCCTTTTCAGCTTTAGTACCAGAATGCCCTCTAAAAATTCTTGTCGGCGAAAATTCGCCCAATTTATGTCCGACCATATTTTCAGTGATATACACTGGTATCATTTTGTTACCATTGTGAACTGCAATTGTGTGCCCGACAAAATCCGGAGTAATTGTTGATGCACGCGACCAAGTTTTAATTATCTTTTTCTGATTTGTTTTATTAAGTTGATCAATTTTATCAGCTAATTTATAATCAACAAAAGGTCCTTTTTTTACCGATCTTGGCATATTAATCTCTAAAAATTATTTACGTCTTTTTATGATGAACTTGTTAGATTCTTTTTTATGTTTTCTCGTCTTCAAACCTTTGGCTTTTTGACCCCACGGGGAAACAGGATGTCCACCACCCGAAGTCTTTCCTTCTCCACCGCCCATTGGATGATCAACAGGATTCATTGCTACACCTCTTACATGCGGGCGGATTCCCTTCCATCGAGATCTTCCGGCTTTTCCCAAACTGATATTTTCCTGTTCAGCATTTCCGACAGTTCCGTATGTCGCCATACAAGCTAATCTGATTAGCTTAACTTCACCTGAAGGCATTTTAAGCTGAGCAAAGTCACCTTCTTTTGCCATTACCTGAAGTGCCGAACCGGCGCTTCTACCCATCTGACCCCCTTTACCCGGTTTAATTTCCACATTGTGAACAAAACTTCCCAGTGGCATATCTTTTAATGGTAGAGCGTTTCCTATATTTATATCACTACCGGGACCGGAAATAATTTGATCACCGACTTTCAAACCATTCGGAGCAATAATATATCTTTTAGTTCCGTCAACGTAGTGCAGCAAAGCAATTCTTGAAGTTCGATTAGGGTCATATTCAATTGAAAATACTTTTGCCGGAATTCCTATCTTATCGCGTTTAAAATCTATTATACGATATTTACGTTTGTGTCCGCCTCCGATATGACGCGCGGTAACACGACCAAGATTGTTTCTTCCACCGGTTCTTTTAATAACACCGGTTAGTGATTTTTCCGGTGAAGTTTTTGTAATTTCATCAAAAGATGAAACCGATTTAAATCTCGTTCCGGGGGTAATCGGCTTTGATTTTATTATTGCCATTAGTGAGTCCTATTCAATTCTCTATACTTGTTCAAATAATTCAATTTTTTCACCCTCTTTAAGGGTAATAATAGCTTTCTTAAACTTCGAAGTTCTGCCAGTAAACTTTCCGCTTTTTCTAAACTGAGTTTTAATTTTTCCTGGATGGTTGATGGTTCTGACATTAACTACATGAACTTCAAATCTTTTTTCAATCGCTTTTGCAATTTCAATTTTGTTTGCTGAGGGACTAACCAAAAAACCATATTTCCCTTTATCAGCAGCAAGGTTAGTCATCTTTTCAGTAATCATAGGAGATATTAAAACGTCCTGCATATTAATTTACCGCCTCTTCTTTTCTTGCAAAGGCTTTACTAATTTTTTCAACCGCGCCTTTTTGTAAAATTAGAATTTGATTATTAAGTATATCGTAAGTAGAAACTTTTTCTGCTTCCAAAATTTGAACTTTTGGAATATTTCTGCCCGATTTATAAACAGAGTCATTATTTCCATTAGTCAACAATAATACTTTTTTACCGTTTACTTTTAATGCTGAAAGAATATTTGTAAAATCTTTTGTCTTAGGTTTTTCGAATGAAAAATCCTCTACAAGAATAATTTGATTATCTTTTACTTTATGGCTCAAGGCAGATTTACGCGCAAGCTTCTTAATTTTCTTTGGAAGATCCTCTCTATAATCTCTTGGACGTGGCCCGAATATTGTTCCGCCACCAACCCAGAGAGGAGATCTAGTCGTTCCAGCGCGAGCGCCGCCCCTTCCCTTTTGCTTCCATGGTTTTTTACCACCGCCTCTTACCTCACCTCTTTCTTTAGTTTTAGAGGTACCTTGTCTTTGATTTGCAAGATAAGATTTTACCGCAAGGTAAATAGCATGCTCGTTTGGTTCGAAACCAAAAATATCATCCGCTAATTCCAATTTTTCATCGGAAAGAGTTCCGTCAATTTTATAAATATCTAATGTCATTTTATTACCGAATTACTTCTTTATTAATTCAACATAGGAATTAATGGAGCCTGGAACAGCTCCTTTAACTAAAATTAAATTTTGTTCGAGCAAAATTTTAATAACTTTTAAGTTGGAAACGGTTACATTTTCATAACCCATTCTCCCTGCCATTCGCTGACCTTTGAATACCCTCGAAGGATATGAGCTAGCACCAATCGACCCAGGAGCTCTCAAGCGATCACTTTGTCCGTGTGTTGTACCACCAACTCCGCCAAACCCATGACGCCTCATAACACCTTGGAAACCTTTTCCCTTGCTTTTACCTTTAACTTTAATTTTTTCGCCTTCAGCGAATAAATCAACTTTAATTTCATCACCAATTTTAAATTCTGTGCCGGCAAATTTAAATTCTTTCAAGACTTTACTCGGAGTAAGGTTGTTTTTTTTAAATTGTCCGCTTAAAGGCTTCGTAATATTCTTTTCTTTTCTTTCGCCAAATCCGAGCTGCAGGGCTTCATAACCATCTTTTTCTTTCGTGCGGATGGCAACAACCTTGCAAGGACCAGCTTGTATAACTGTAACAGGTACAATTTCGCCCTCAGCATTAAAAACTGTTGACATTCCAATTTTCTTTCCTATAATACCAGACATCTTGGCTCCCAAATTCATTAAAGCTTAATCTCAATATCTACACCCGCCGGTATATCTAATTTACTTAGAGAATCGACGGTTTTATTATTTGAATTATGTATATCAATTATCCTTTTGTGCGCTCTTGTTTCAAATTGCTCGCGTGATTTTTTGTCTACGTGAGGTGATCTTAAAACAGTGTAGACAGTTCTTCTTGTCGGAAGCGGTATCGGCCCAGAAACAACAGCACCTGTGCTTCTAACAGTTTTAATTATTTTTTCGGTAGACTTGTCTATCAAAATATGATCGTATGATTTTAATTTAATTCTAATCTTTTGACCTGGCACTTAAGAACTCCTTATAATTATTAGACACGAAAAGGGAGCTTCTGCTCCCTTCACGGTTTCAATAAATTTTATTCTAATATTTTTGTAACTATTCCGGCGCCTACTGTTCTTCCGCCTTCACGAATTGCAAAACGCAATCCTTCTTCCATCGCTATTTCGCCGATTAATTCAACCGAAAGATTTACTTTATCACCCGGCATAACCATCTCGGTTCCGGAAGGAAGAGTAGCAACACCAGTAACATCAGTAGTTCTAAAATAAAATTGAGGTCTATATCCATTAAAGAAAGGGGTATGACGACCACCTTCATCTTTAGAAAGGATATACACTTCACCTTCAAATTTTTTATGAGGGGTAATTGAACCTGTTTTTGCAAGAACCATTCCTCGTTCAATTTCATTCTTGTCAACACCTCTTAAAAGAATCCCAGCATTGTCTCCAGCCATAGCTGAATCGAGTTCTTTTCTAAACATTTCAATACCGGTTACAACAGTTTTCTTGTGAAGACCTAATCCGATGAGTTCAACCTCTTCCTGAATTTTAACCTGACCTCTTTCAACTCTTCCAGTAGCCACAGTACCACGACCGGTAATTGAGAAAACGTCCTCGACAGGCATTAGAAATGGTTTATCGGTATCTCTTTTAGGTATCGGAATATAACTATCTACCGCATCCATAAGTTCCCAGATGCAGGTATATCTTGGATCATCGACAGGTGCATTGCTTGAACCAGCTTCCAAGGCCTTTAAAGCAGAACCCTTAATAATAGGGATTTCATCGCCAGGGAATTCATAATAATTTAATAAGTCTCTTAATTCAACTTCAACAAGCTCAATTAATTCCGGATCATCAACCATATCAATTTTATTCATAAAAACAACAATTTTGGGAACACCTACTTGACGAGCAAGAAGAATATGCTCTCTTGTTTGAGGCATTGGACCATCTGTTGCAGCTACCACAAGAATTGCACCATCCATTTGAGCCGCACCGGTTATCATGTTTTTAACATAATCTGCGTGCCCAGGACAATCAACGTGAGCATAATGTCTCTTTGCTGTTGAATATTCAACGTGAGCAGTTGCAATAGTAATACCTCGTTCTCGTTCTTCCGGAGCATTATCAATACTATCAAAAGTTCTAATTTCAGATAAGCCCTTCCGAGCGAGAGCCATAGTGATGGCAGCCGTCAAAGTAGTTTTGCCATGATCTACGTGACCGATTGTACCTACGTTAACGTGAGGTTTACTTCTATCAAATTTTTCTTTTGCCATCTAAATTCTCCTTAATTTTTCTTATTAAATATTAATCTTTGCTATGTAGTTATTGCTGATTTTTTTCCTAATGATTTTTCGGCTATCTCTTCCGCTATACTCTTAGGGACTTCATGGTAATGAGCAAACTGCATTGTATATATTGCCCGCCCCTGAGTCATTGATCTCAAGACAGTAGCATATCCGAACATTTCTGAAAGCGGAACTATCGCTTTAATTACCTGAGCATCTTTTCTTGCCGAAAAACCTTCAATTTTGCCTCGACGGGAATTTAGATCACCCATAACATCGCCTAAATATTCTTCCGGCGTAACAACTTCCACATCCATGATAGGTTCAAGAAGAACTGGTTTTGCTTTTTTTGCTCCCTCTTTAAATGCAATTGATCCGGCTACCTTAAAAGATAATTCATCAGAATCAACATCATGATAAGAGCCATCATAAATTTTTGCTTTAATGTCTACGACAGGAAAACCAGCAACAACGCCGTTTCTCATTGCTTCCTGAATACCCTGGGATACTGCCGGAACATATTCTTTAGGAACTACTCCGCCAACAATTCCATTGATAAATTCATATCCTTTGCCGGGTTCATTTGGACCAAGTTCAATCCAGACGTGACCATATTTGCCGCGCCCACCGGATTGTTTAATGAACTTACCTTCAGAATCTACTGTCTGTGTTATTGTTTCTCTGTAGGCAACTTGCGGTTTGCCGACATTTGCCTCAACCTTAAATTCACGCTTCATTCTGTCAACAAGAATTTCAAGATGAAGCTCACCCATTCCGCTAATAAGAGTCTGACCCGTTTCTTCGTCAACTTTTATTTTGAAGGTAGGATCTTCATCGGATAATTTAACAAGTGATTCAGATAATTTATCCTGATCGGCTTTTGTCTTGGGTTCGATAGCAATCTGTATAACCGGTTCTGGAAAAATTATTTTTTCCAACATGACTGGGTCTTCTTCAGAGCAAAGTGTATCTCCGGTTTTTGTAAATTTCAAACCCACGGCAGCAGCAATATCACCGCACTGTACTTCATCAATTTCTTCCCTGTGATTTGCATGCATCTGAAGCAACCGGCTAATTCTTTCTTTCTTACCACTTACAGCATTATATATGTAAGATCCAGAATGTAGTGTGCCGGAATAAACCCTAAAAAACGTTAGTTTACCAACGTATGCATCATTCATAATTTTAAAAGCCAATGCCGTAAATTTTTCATTCGGATCAACTTTTCTTATAATTTTATCATTTAATCCTATATGATGAGCTTCGATTTCTTTTGAATCAAAAGGAGATGGAAGAAAATCAACAACAGAATCAAGAAGATTCTGCACACCTTTATTTTTAAAAGCTGATCCGCATAAAACTGGGACAATTTTTAATTCAATCGTAGCTTTTCTTAAGACTCTTTTAATTTCTTCAGCGCTTATTTCTTTTCCATCAAGATATTTGACCAAGAGAGTATCATCAACATCCGATACAGCTTCAAGCATCTCGGTTCTATACTTATTTGCAAGTTCAACAAGATCATGGGGAATTGCTATTTCCTCAAATGTTGCTCCAAAAGTTTCCTCGTGATACATTCTTGCTTTGAACGTAATCAAATCAATAACACCGGTAAATAAGTCCCCCTCACCGATAGGTAGATTTATAGGGATTGCATTAGCGCCTAAACGGTCTTTCATCATTTGAAGCGCGTTATAAAAGTCAGCTCCCGTCCTATCCATTTTATTGATAAAAGCAATTCTTGGTACTTGATATTTATCAGCTTGTCTCCAGACAGTTTCAGATTGGGGCTCAACGCCGCCAACAGCGCAGAACAAAGCAACCGCTCCATCTAAAACTCTTAAAGATCTTTCAACTTCTACGGTAAAATCAACGTGGCCTGGTGTGTCAATAATATTTATTTGATGATTATCCCAGAAGCAAGTTGTAGCCGCGCTAGTGATTGTTATACCTCTTTCTTTTTCCTGCTCCATCCAATCCATAGTCGCAGCACCGTCATGAACTTCGCCTATTCTATGAAGTTTGCCGGTATAAAATAATATGCGCTCGGTAGTAGTAGTTTTACCGGCGTCGATATGAGCCATAATACCAATGTTTCTTACTTTATCTATCGGAAGTCTTGTCGCCATACTATAAATCTAATTCTCTTTCTAATCTTTCTTACTAAATTATTACCACTTAAAATGAGCAAACGCCTTATTAGCTTCAGCCATTTTATGCGTATCTTCTTTTTTCTTAACAGCCGAGCCTTCATTATTGGAAGCCGCAATAAGTTCGGAAGCTAACTTTAATGACATTGATTTTTCATTTCTTGCGCGTGCGTATGTTCTAATCCATCTCATTGCCAAAGCAGTTCTTCTTTCTGATCTTACTTCAGTTGGCACTTGATAAGTTGCTCCGCCAACGCGTCTGCTTCTAACTTCAATAACCGGTTGAGTATTATTGATAGCCTTTTTAAAAACTTCTAAACCATTTCTTTTTGTTCTCTCTTCAATTATATCAAAAGCTTTATAAACGACATAACGCGCATTCGATTTCTTTCCGTCATACATAATTGAATTAATAAATCGTGAAACCATCACATCATTAAATTTGGGATCCGGTTTTAAAAATCTTCTTTCTGAATTTTTCTTTCTCATAAGTTATTTAGCCTTTGGTTTTTTAGCACCATATTTAGATCTACCTTTTTTTCTATCTTCAACGCCACTTGTATCCAAAGTACCTCTAATGATATGATAGCGAACTCCAGGCAGATCCTTAACTCTTCCGCCACGAATTAATACAATTGAATGCTCCTGTAAATTGTGTCCTTCTCCAGGAATATAAGCTGTAACTTCCATACTATTTGTAAGCCTAACTCTAGCAACTTTTCTCAAGGCCGAGTTTGGTTTCTTTGGAGTAGAAGTATAAACTCGTGTGCATACACCCCTCTTCTGGGGGCAAGCATCAAGAGCCGGGGCTTTTTTCTTTGCAAGGATTTGGACCCGTCCTTTTCTTATCAACTGATTTATCGTAGGCACTAAATTCTCCTAAATTTCCATTTTAAAAAATTTCAGACTGCTAATATAGACTTTAACCAAAATTTTGTCAAGAAATCCTTTAAATATTTTTGTTTTTTTTTGTTAATTCGACAAAAAAATCCGATTTATTTTCAAAAACCGGATTTTACACCAAATTTTTCCAATTAAGCTTGGATATTTTCTTCTTCTTCTTTCTTTTCCGCAACTAATTCTTCCGCATTAAGAACTATACTTTGATACTTCTTTAGTCCACTACCAGCCGGGATTAGATGTCCCATAACAACATTTTCCTTTAAACCAAGTAAGTGGTCAACCTTAGCTTCAGTTGCAGCATTAGCTAATACTTTTGTAGTTTCCTGGAATGAAGCAGCAGAAATGAAGCTCTCTGTTTGAAGAGCAGCTTGAGTTATCCCGAGAAGAACATGTTCAAAAGTAGCGGGTTCAGCATCCCTTGCAATGATTGGCTTTTTACTTTTCTTCTTCAGTTCAGAATTAATTTCCCGGAACTTGCTCTTGATAAGTAACTGACCATCTTTGAATCGGGAATCACCTTTATCTTCAATGCGAACCATATTCATAATTTTATTGTTCTCTTCAATAAATTCATTTCTATCAACAGCATCTTCTTCAAGGAATTTTGTATCACCCGGAGAAACGATTTTAATTTTTTGAAGCATTTGCTTTACAATTACTTCAATATGTTTATCATTAATTTTTACACCTTGTAAACGGTAAACGTCTTGAATTTCATTTACAAGATATTCCTGAACGGCGCTTGTACCTTTAATCTTCAAAATATCATGTGGATTTATCGGTCCATCGGTAATCTTTTCGCCGGCAGGAATTTCGTCGCCTTCCTGCACAAGCACATGTTTTCCGAGAGGAACATTATAGCGCTTTTCATCTGAATTATCCGGAGCAATAACTATAATTTCCCTTGAACCTTTTTTACGATTACCAAATTTTACAGTACCTTCTATCTCCGAAACAATCGCAGTTTCTTGTGGGCTTCTGGCTTCGAAAAGTTCAGTAACCCTCGGCAAGCCACCGGTTATATCGCGGCTCTTACTTTGCTGCTTTGAAATTTTGGCTAAGATTGTTCCACCGGGTACTGATTCTCCTTCATCAACAGACAGGTAAGCTCTTGTCGGTATGTTGAATGACTTTTTATTACCATCTTCACCTTCAATGATTATACTCGGAGTAAGGTTCTTATCCTTTGATTCAATAACAACTTTTTGCACGTGACCGGTTTGCTCATCAGTTACCTGCTGCAAAGTTGAGCCATCAATCATATCTGCAAATTTAACCTTGCCTGGTATATCCGAAAGAATAACCGCATTGTATGGATCGTGATTATAAAGTGGAGTACGTTTTTTAATAAGCTGTCCGTCAGTTACAACTAATTCAGCGCCGTAAGGAACGTCATATTTTTTTACCTGTCGGTTGTTATTGTCAAAAATTCCAATAACACCTCTTCTGCCGGTAACAATTCTGACAACACCGAGGAAATCAGATTTTTCCACATAGACAACTTTTTCAAATCTTGCAATTCCTTCAACTGCGCTTTCTACTTGAGACTGCGATGCAATTCTTGAAGAAGTACCGCCAAGATGGAAAGTTCTTAGAGTAAGCTGAGTACCGGGTTCACCTATTGATTGTGCAGCTACAATTCCAACAGCTTCTCCAATCTCTACGAGTTTGCCATTGGTCAAATTTCTGCCGTAGCATTTTGCACAAACACCACGCTTCGATTCGCAAGTTAATACAGTTCTAATGTATACTGAATCGATACTTGCGTCTTCTATTTTTTCCGCTATTTCATCGGTAATAATTTCTCCGGCTGATATAATAATTTCATTAGACTTAGGATCATACACATCTTCTTGAGCAACGCGCCCGGCAATTCTTTCACCCAAAGGCTCTCTTTCTTGTTCAACATCTTTTAATGCTGTAACTTCGATACCAAGAATAGTTCCGCAATCAATTTCAGAAATAATAACGTCCTGGGAAACATCGACTAAACGCCTTGTTAAATAACCAGCATCAGCAGTCTTTAAAGCAGTATCAGCAAGGCCTTTCCTTGCTCCATGTGTTGAAATAAAATATTCAAGAACGGAAAGACCTTCTTTGAAGTTTGCGACTATCGGGTTTTCGATAATTTCACCCGCTTGTCCGGATAAACTTTTTTGTGGTTTCATCATAAGACCGCGCATACCGGCAAGCTGGCGAACCTGTTCCTGCGAACCTCTTGCACCGGAGTCAACCATCATGTGAAGAGAATTAAAGCCTTGATTATGTCCTTTAATTTTTTCCATCAGAGCACGAGCAACATCGTTGGTAGTGTGAGTCCAAACGTCAATAATTTTATTATAGCGCTCGGCATCTGTAATAACTCCTTGCTCATGTTCGTTTAGAATCGCTTCAACCTTTTTATTTGCTTTGGAAATAAGATTTTCTTTTTCCTCCGGAATAATCATATCGGCATAACTTACTGATAAGCCGCCAGCAGTAGAATACCTAAAACCAAGCTCTTTCAAATCATCAAGAAACTTTGCAGTTACTTTATTTCCAAGCTTCATAAACATTTGACCGATAAAACCACCGAATGTCTTTTTGATAAGAAGTTGATTGAAGTAACCCATTTCCTTCGGAACAATTTGGTTAAAAATTACCCGGCCGGTAGTTGTCTCCGTCATTTCGCCGTTAATTTTAACTTTAATTTTTGAATGTAGCCCTATAACTTTTGAGTTATACGCGATAATTACTTCTTCAGATGTGCCAAAAATCATTCCTTCCCCTTTTTCACCATCCTTAAGTTTTGTAAGATAGTAGCATCCAAGAACGATATCTTGAGTAGGGACAACAACTGGACTACCATTTTGCGGTGAAAGAATATTATGGCTACTGAGCATCAACAACGAAGCCTCAAGTTGAGCCTCAAAGGATAGAGGAATATGCACAGCCATCTGGTCGCCGTCAAAGTCAGCATTAAAAGCCGTACAGACCATCGGATGAAGTTGAATTGCCTTTCCGTCGATTAATATCGGCTGAAAAGCTTGAATACCTAATCTGTGAAGCGTCGGGGCACGATTTAAGAGAATTGGATGTCCTTCTATAATTTTTGCAAGCATATCCCAGATTATTGGATCTTTTCTATCGACAACTTTTCTTGCGCTCTTTACGGTTTTGTTGTGTCCTCTTTCAATTAATTTTCTAATGATGAAAGGTTTAAAAAGCTCTACCGCCATATCTTTTGGTAAACCGCATTGATGTAGTTTTAATTCAGGACCAACAACAATTACAGAACGCCCGGAATAGTCAACTCTCTTGCCAAGTAAATTTTGACGGAATCGACCTTGTTTTCCTTTTAGCATATCGCTCAAAGATTTTAACGGCCTGTTGTTGTCGCTTCTTACAGCACTGCCTCTGCGCGAGTTATCGAACAATGCATCTACTGCCTCCTGGAGCATTCTCTTTTCATTACGAAGAATAACTTCAGGTGCTTTAATATCAATTAATCTTTTCAAACGATTATTACGAATGATAACCCTTCTATAAAGATCATTCAAATCGCTGGTTGCAAATCTTCCACCTTCAAGAGGAACTAATGGACGAAGTTCAGGCGGAATAACCGGGACATAGTTCATAACCATCCACTCTGGTTTATTCGGAACCTTTCCTTCCTCCTCTTTGAAGGATTCAAGTACTCTTAATCTTTTTAAAATATCTGCTTTTTTCTGTTGAGAAGTTTCAACCTGGAGCTGGTCTCTTAAAGCTTTTGATAATTTTTCAACATCGGTTTGCCTTAAGATTTCTTTAACAGCATCACCACCAATTCTTGCAACAAATTTTTTAGGATCAGAATTGTCTAATTTCTCATTACCAGCGGGAAGAGATTGAATGACTTCAAAATATTGGTCTTCGGAAATTAAATCGAGTCTGCTTAATCCCGTTGGACCTGGGTTGATAACGATATAAGATTCATAATAAATAACTTTTTCAAGTTCTTTAAGGCTTATACCTATAATATTTCCAATTTTTGACGGTTGCGATCTGAAAAACCAAATATGAACGATAGGAACAGCAAGACCAATATGCCCCATTCTTTCTCGTCTTACACTTTTTTGGGTTACTTCCACACCGCATCTATCACAAATAATTCCTTTATAACGGATTCTTTTATACTTACCGCAGAAGCATTCCCAATCGCGGGTTGGTCCAAAAATCTTTTCACAAAACAAACCATCTTTCTCCGGACGGAATGAGCGATAATTTATGGTTTCAGGTTTTGTAACCTCTCCATAAGATCTTGATAAAATATCATCAGGGCTTGCTAAACTAATAGTGATACTATTTATATCACGCATTGCATTTTCTTGAATTCTAAATGGCATTTTTATATCTCCAAATTTCTAAGTGAAAAAAGTGTCCTTAATACCGGACTTGCTCTACGGATGTTAATTAATTTTTATATCCAAGCCTAAGCCCTGAAGTTCTTTAATTAACACGTTGAACGATTCAGGAACATTTGGCTCCTGTAAGTTTTCACCCTTAACTATTGCTTCGTAAACCTTAGCTCTACCGGCAACATCATCGCTTTTAACAGTAAGGATTTCTTGAAGGATATGGGAAGCTCCGTAGCCTTCGAGTGCCCAGACTTCCATTTCTCCAAATCTTTGACCGCCAAATTGTGCCTTGCCGCCAAGCGGTTGTTGAGTAATAAGAGAGTAAGGTCCAATGGATCTTGCATGAATTTTATCATCAACAAGGTGACTTAGTTTCAACATATATATATATCCACAAGTTACCTTCTGATGAAATTTTTCACCGGTTCTTCCGTCGTATAAATCAGTCTTACTTCCTCTTTCAAGGCCAGCTTTTACAAGCCATTCATCGACGTCTTCAATCTTTGCTCCGTCAAAAATCGGAGTCGCGAATTTTACTCCTAATTTTTTACCAGCCCATCCAAGAGCAGTTTCATATAACTGACCAAGATTCATACGGGAAGGAACGCCAAGTGGATTAAGTATTATATCAACTTGGGTACCATCTGGTAAGAACGGCAAATCTTCAGCCGGAACAATTTTGGCAACTACACCTTTGTTACCGTGGCGCCCTGCCATTTTGTCCCCAACAGACAGTTTACGTTTTTTAGCAACATAAACTTTTGCAAGCTGCACAATTCCCGGAGGAAGTTCATCTCCGCTTGTAATTTTAACTTTTTCTCTTTTATAATCTTCTTCAAAGTCGTAAAGCACCTCGAAGTAATTTTTATACAAAGTTTTTACTAGATTGTTTGATTTTTTTGATTCGAACCAGTCTAAAGTATAATCAAGTTTTGTAACGTCTTCCATAGACGCAAACGTTGTATCTTTGATAGTTGTCCCACTTCTGAGGGCAACACTACCTTCGAGATCGCGGATACCGGTAGTAACTTGATCAATCGTAATTTTAGTTAACTTTTCGATTAACTTTTCATAGTGTGCCGTTAAAGCTTGTTTATGTTCAATTTCTAAATTGTCAAGCGCTCTCTTTTCTAGTTTTTTAGCTTCCACATCTCTTTTCTTTCGGCTAAAAAGTCTAGTCTTGATGATAGTACCTTTCAATCCAGGAGGCGCTTTCAATGAAGCGTCTTTAACGTCGCCGGCTTTATCTCCAAATATTGCGCGTAATAATTTTTCTTCCGGTGTAGGATCGGTTTCACCCTTAGGAGTAATTTTTCCGATAAGAATATCGCCTTCTTTTACCTCAGCGCCTTCGCGGATAATTCCATATTCGTCAAGATTTTTCACCGATTCTTCGCTTACGTTTGGAATTTCCCGTGTTAGTTCTTCTTCGCCGCGTTTTGTTTCTCTTACCTGTAATTCAAATTCTTCTATATGAATTGAAGTATATACATCTTCACTTACAACTTTTTCGCTAATAATAATTGCGTCTTCAAAATTGTAACCCCGCCATGGCATAAAGGCCACCAAAACATTTCGGCCAAGTGCTAATTCACCGCCTTCTGTAGCACAACCATCGGCAAGAACGTCGCCCTTAGAAACTTTTTGTCCTTCTTTAACTATTGGACGTTGGTTTACTGAGGTTTCCTGGTTAGTGCCGCTAAATTTTGTTAATTTATACGTTACACGTCTTACATCATTAAAACTTGTTAAAGCCTCTGC
>JAKAFW010000095.1:0-3419 GCA_021817845.1 Bacteroidota bacterium | reverse complement strand
CCAATTTTTACAACCTTTGTTTTCATATTATCACCTTTTAGAATTAACGTGGGCACAATGTAATTACATTGGCAAAAACAATCAAGTCTATTTTACATGATATATTTAATCAATAGCAACCTAACGGGGTTGCAACTAAAGCGCCGCCCATAACTACAATGCAGCTTTCAAAACTATTACCGATGATTTATTAATTACTTCCTTTTGTTAACAACATTCAAAGAGCAATTTACTTTTACTACGCTACTTTATAACCACACAAATCCCGCAATGTTTAAAGCAGTCGGGTTGAAGAACTTGTTATACGAATTATTAATATTTTTCTACACCGGTTATATTGATTATTCCTTCTTTCCCATTGAATTTTATTTTACCAATACCATTCTTAAAATCAGAAGCACTCTGAAATTTTGCTTCGATAATTTCCTTGCCGGATGAGTTTACATATCCAAACAAATTATCAATTTTTATGCGGGCAATTCCTTCAACAAAATCATAAATATCATCATACTTAATACTGGTAATTTCAATTCCATTTTCGTTGATTAGTCCCCATTTACCTTCGGAACTATTATTATAATCTTTTAACTTTCCAATGTTAACCTTAGCAAAGGCCGCTTTGAGTTTAACAATTTCATCATATTTAAATTCGGAGATTTCATTACCCTTAAAATTAACAAGCCCCCATTTACCACCCCGAACTTGCTCATGAACTATTTCACCACCCTTATTTGCCAATGCTAAGCTATCCTTAAACATTTTTATATAATCATAAATAGGATTAATCAATGTTTCACCATGAGAGTTAATGAATCCCCATTTACCTCCAATTATTTTGCTACTATTATCATAGTAGCCACCAATACATACTTTTGAGATATTATTTTCAAACGATTCAACTTTTGTAAATATAGCATTTATTATCAGCTTTCCAGAATTGTCAATAAAACCATACTTTTTATTAATAATGACAGGAATTAATTTATTTTCATTGTCGTAGGAAATATTATCATAGTCTTGAGGAACATCATACATAATTTCAGTAATTTTATCTCCAGTTGTGTTAATAAAGCCATATTTTTCATTATTGTCTTTTCCGATGGAGACTCTTGCTAAACCATTGTGAAAGTCCCCGGCCCAATCATAAATTGGTTTAATAATTTCATTTCCATTTTCATCAATGAAACCATATTTTGATAGTTCGAGAGATGGCATATACTGCTCTTTAGATTCTACTGTTTCCACAACATTTATTTTTGCTCTACCTTCATAAAAATCACCGGAACCTTCTGAATATATAAATTTTGTTATTTCATTCATGTTATTGCCTATATAACCATAGCGCTTCCTAGGTTCATTTATTTCAACTTTAGCGTGGCCATTCTTAAATTTATTAGAACCATAAGAATATTTTTCACCAGTTTTATCTCCTTTATAATTGACATATCCTATCTTATGATCCTTATATACGAGAGCTACACTATCCGATATTAGTACCTCATCATAGATACAATCTGATAATTTTATCCCGCGATTGTTAAATAAACCATATTTGTATTTCATTTCACATGCAATTAATCCGCAATTAGAAATGTCTATCTTAGTATACTGGATAGGTACAATAATATTTCCTTTCTTATTCATTACACCCCATAACCCATCAATTCTTGCTTCTACTAAATCACCATCTGTTAGTTTTATTTCGTTATACTGTATGGGAATTATTAATGAGCCCGTCTTGTTAATTACACCCCATAAATTACTAACCCTCACTCTTGCTAATTCACTCTCAAATTTACAAGCTTCATCATATTTTGCAGAAATAATAAATTTAGATTTATCATTTACGTATCCATATTTTCCTTTTAAAGACATTGGCTTTAATTCTTGTGAAAAATTGGTTGTAAATTGTAACAACATCATTAAAAATACTGACAAGAGATATTTCATTATTTCTCCTAATTATTCGTATAATGGCGTTGCGTTTAGCCCGCCGCACATAACTACAATGCAGCAATTATCAACGCAACTTTATTTTATAAACATGTTCCGCGTTTTTTGCGGGATCAGTTTTGTTTTGCTAACACACTTTTAAGAACAACTTTCCGCCGCGGCGGACTGAAAAGCTAAACCCAATTACCTTATCAAACTACTGCGGCAAAGACGCGGTCGCTTTGAGTTGCTTGTTAGCGTTTAAATATGCCATTTAATATATCATTGTAATCTATTTTGATCATAGTGCCAGAATTCTCTGATGCTAACCCTATAAAATCACTGTGTTCTGGATTATAGAATAATTCATGCACTAGTTTTGGGTCTACACCAAGACTTAATAAATAACCTTCACGGTCTTTCTCCCAGTATTTCCAATCAAAATTAAAATTAAATACTTCATGCTGCTTTTCCAGTATTGGTTTTAAGCGGTCAAGCTCTTCTGGTGTATAAAATTCTTCTGGAAGAGAATCATGTTTTTTATTATTACAACTACGACAAAGTGAAACTAAGTTACCAGGAACTAAATGACCTCCTAAAATCATTGGCATATGATGATCTATGCATAAAACCGGCGGCCCAATAGTAACATATGGTCTTTCTTTTATGCCACATTTAAAACACTGATTGTCAAACAAAGTAAAGAATTTCTTTTTATATATATCTTCAATGGCACGTAATTTAAACCGTTGGAAAAGTTCTCTTTTTTCCTTTCCTCTTTGCCCTTTATAAACTTCTTGGCTATTATTTTTCATAACGCTAACTATTACTTATGCTGAACAGTTTATTTAAGTAACATAGACTTGCCTACCGGTTTACATACCCAAGGTTTGCAAGCAGGTATGCACTCAGCTACAATTCTAAGTTCCAATTCCTTTTATAACTCTTATTAAAATCTATTTTGGTGCTGCTTCTATTTATCCGGTAAAAATAAATTTTTAGGTTGGTTTCAATCGAAGTGAACTGCTTTATATTAATCAAGAAAATACCCCGTAATTTTCTTTTTTAATTTAACACTAATTTTAATTACAAATAGGCGTCAACCCTCTCGCCTCTTGCTTCTTACCTCTCGCTTTTTCATTCCCACGGCTTCTTCAATCCAAGCGTTTCAAGCTTACCTTCAAATTCTATCCGCTCACGGTTCTTAGAAAGTCTTCCTTCAATCTTATTCAGCCATCCGAATTCTTCAGCAAGTTTTTTTGCTTCTTGCAGACTGCCGGCAAATATTTGTTTCATTATTTGTAATTCGAGAGAAGTGAAACTCATTGCGTTCATACGGTAATCTTTAAATGCTTCCCAGGCAATCGGGCACCATTTGCTTACAATTTCATTACCTATAACATTCGCGTAACTGCGTATTTCAAGCTGCGCATGAGAATCCATCCGGAGTGCTAGAAAGTTCAGCAAGTTGTGAAGATCTATTTTCC
>JAKAFW010000025.1:0-62976 GCA_021817845.1 Bacteroidota bacterium | reverse complement strand
TATAGACCATGATAATCTTTCAATACAACTTCAACAAGCTATCGCAGGCGAACAACAAGCTGCGGCTCAATTGCAATTGATGAAGGAAGGCGCTCGCTCTGAAGATATTAAACAGGCAGAAGACGCAGTAAAACAAGCTAAAGCCAATTATGACCTTGCCAAACAGGATAGAGAAAGAAACGAAAAGCTCTTCCAATCTAAATCTATCACGCAGCAACAATTCGATAACATAATCAGCAGGTATGATATAGCCTCCGCTCAGTATAATTCTGCAAAAGAATACTTGAAGAAGATGAAAAACTTTTACCGTCCGGAGGATATCAAGCAGGCTGAAGCAAATCTAAATAGGCAGAAGGCATCCGTTGATTTATTGAAAAAATATATTAGCGATTCCTATGTAATTGCTCCGATCAGTGGATTTGTTGTTAAGAAATTTATTGAAGCTGGAGAAAGCGTTGTCCCACTTTCATCTTTGGTGATGCTTTCAAATTTGAGTTTTGTTGATCTTGATATTTATGTTTCCGAAGAGGAATTGGGTAGTGTTAAGCTCGGACAAAATGCAGATGTATCGATAGATGCTTTCAAAAATAAAATTTATCACGGTAAAGTAATTTATATTTCTCCCGAAGCGGAGTTTACTCCAAAGAATATTCAGACCAAAGATGAAAGGACTAAGCTTGTTTTCAAAGTTAAGGTTCATGTACCGAATCCGGATTTCGAGCTTAAAGACGGAATGCCTGCAGATGCCATTGTTTTTACTAATTAATTTCTAAAGTTTAGAAGCTATGATTTATTATCCGGGATTTTACAATGACTGATGAACTTAAGAACCAGTTAGCTATAAATTTAGTTAATATCAAAAAGAACTATGACGATGTTCAAGCCTTAAAAGGAATCAGCTTTGATGTTAAGCGGGGAGAGATGTTCGGTTTGGTCGGTCCCGACGGGGCAGGGAAGACCACTACTATAAGATTGCTTTGCGGACTGCTTGTCCCCACGGAAGGTACTGCCGAAATTTTCGGAATGGATTTAGTCAAACAGAAAAGTCAAATTCAAAAAAATATCGGTTATCTTTCACAAAAATTTAGCCTTTACGGCGATTTAACCATTGACGAAAATATCGAATTCTTTGCCTCTATCCACGGGGTGAAAAATTATCAACAAAGAAGAAATGAACTCCTTGAATATACTCGATTAACCGAATTCAGAAAAAGATTAGCAGATAATCTTTCCGGCGGTATGAAACAAAAGCTTGCACTTGCATGCACTTTGATTCATAAACCGAAAATCATTTTTCTTGACGAACCGACTACCGGCGTTGACCCGGTTTCAAGGCGCGATTTCTGGAAAATCCTTTCTAATTTAATTAAGGATGGTATAACAATATTTATGTCTACTCCGTACCTTGACGAAGCCGAACGATGCAACAGAGTTGCTCTCTTAAATAACGGCGAAGTTATTAGTTTCGCAACTCCCAAGAGTATCAAAGAATCTTTGGACAAACAAATCATTGAAATTGTATGCTCGCCTATACTGCTTGCATATAAGGTTATTAAAGAGAAAAGCAATTTTGAAACCCAGATGTTCGGCGATAGGATAAATGTTGCTGTAAATAATTATGAAAAGGATTTTACTGTAATAGAAAAAATTCTGGTTGAAGCCGGAGTACAATTAGCAGACCATAGGGTTATCCCTACTTCGCTAGAAAATGTTTTCATCCATTTGATTTCTGAAAATAAACAATAATTCAAGATATGAGTCAAATGTGATAGTCAAAGCCATTAGAATAAAATTTATACAAAAGTTGAATAAGAACTATAAGGAATAGTATGAAAAAGATATTATTAGTTTTCTGTATTACGTCAGTTGGCTTATTCGCACAGGATGCGAAGTTAACATTGAAACAAAGCCTGGAAATCGGAATTAAGAACAGCAAAGATTTAATAATTTCAAAGGCTAAGCTCGTATCATCGGATGCTCAAGTAACAGCCGCAAGTTCACAGATGCTTCCGCAATTATCGTTTACTGCAAATTACACTCGGCTAAGCAACGTTCCCCCATTTGAAGTTTCATTACCTTTTTTGCCGCAACCTATTGTCATTTCTCCTACAATTATTGATAATTACAATTTTAGACTTTCATTACAGCAGCCACTGTTTACAGGTTTCAGATTATTGTCTCTCAAAAGTGCGGCAAAATTTAACTATGAAGCGTCAAAAACAGATTATTCAAAAGATATGAATGAAGTAGCCTGGAAAATTCAAAATGGATTTTGGAATTACTACCGGGCGCAGCTTAATGTAAATGTTCTAAATGAAAACCTATCTCAAATTAAGCAGCATCTTGATGATACTAAAAACTTTTTAGCAAATGGAGTAGCCACTAAAAATGATCTCTTGAAACTTGAAGTACAATATTCTTCTGTTAAACTTCAAAAAATAGATGCTGAAAATCAGCTTGATATTGCAAGAGCATCCTTTAATTTGGCTATTGGCTTGCCCCTTGAAGCACCGACTCAAATTGATCCGGAAGAGATCAAAGTTGGACCGACGGAACTAAACTTTCAAAATCTTATATCAGAGGCTAACACAAACCGTAATGAACTCAAATCAATGGAATTTAAATTAAACGCAAGTGTTGATATGCTTAAAGTTGCTGAATCGGGCTGGTATCCAGCGGTTTATTTGAACGGAGATTATATGTACAACAAACCAAACCAGAGATTCATCCCCGCTATTGATCAATACAAGAATACCTGGGATGTAGGAGTTACCTTGTCATGGAGCTTATGGAATTGGGGTTACACTGGGTCACAAGCAACTGTTGCTGAGCAAAATAAAGTTCAAACCGAAACTTCTATTGCCCAGTTGAAAGATGCTATAAATATTGAAGTTTATCAGGATTATTTAATATTCAAAAGGTCTTTTGATAAGGTTGAGGTGAGTAAGCTGGGTGTTAAACAGGCTGAGGAAAACTATCGAATTACCCAGGAAAAATATAATACTCAAGTTGCCTCAAGCACCGATCTAATAGACGCAGAAACCTCTTTGCTTCAGGCAAAAACTAATTATAACAACTCCCTCACAGAGTATGAACTTGCTAAAGTACAGCTTGATAAATCTGTGGGGAAGAAAATTTATTAAAGGAGAAATAATTGTACTCAATCGAAGTAAATAATTTAACAAAAAAATTCGACAGTTTTACCGCTGTTAACGGAATTTCATTTAATGTGAAGGAAGGGGAAATATTTGGATTCCTTGGAGCTAATGGTGCAGGAAAATCAACTGCAATTAGAATGCTCTGCGGAATTATCGAACCTACTTCAGGCGATGCTATGGTCGCAGGCTATAGCGTTATGAATGAGCCGGAAAAGGTTAAAAGAAATATCGGCTATATGTCGCAAAAATTCTCCTTGTATAATGATTTGACAGTTGAAGAGAATATAAATTTCTTTGGGGGTGTTTATGGACTTTATAAGGAGAAGCTTACTGAAAGAAAGAATTGGGTTCTTAAAGTTGCATTTCTAGAAGGAAAGGAAAAACTCTTAACCGGTTCTTTGCCCGGCGGTATTAAACAGAGGCTTGCATTAGCTATTGCAGTTATTCACGAACCTAAAATAGTTTTTCTTGATGAACCTACTGGTGGTGTCGATCCCATCTCAAGAAGAAATTTCTGGGAGTTAATAAATGATCTGTCTCACGCTGGAGTTACTGTTTTTGTAACAACTCATTATCTCGATGAAGCCGAGTTTTGTAATACAATAACTTTAATTAACGCCGGTAATATCATCGCAAGCGGAAGCTCCAAGGAACTTAAAACTAAATATTTAACAAATACTATGCTTGAAGTAGAATGTGACCGTGTTGTGGATGCTCTTGAAATCTTTTCAAAACAAGATTGGGTTGAAGAAACTTCCATCTTTGGAAATTATCTCCACCTAAGTGTGCGTGATGAAACGACCGGTAAAGAGATGGTAAACAAGACTGCTTCTGAAAATCAAATCATTATTAAAAGGATCGACAAAATTGTTCCTACTCTGGAAGATGTATTCATTTATCTGTTAGAAAAGGACACAAATAAAAATGCTGAATAGAATTAGAGCTATTGCATTAAAGGAAATAAGGCAGCTTAAGCGGGATACGAGAATGCTCTTTGTCCTTTTCGTTTTCCCGATTGTTCTGCTTGTAATTTTTGGATATGCAATTAGTTTCGATGTCCACCATATTAAAATGGTTGTTTACGATCAGGATAAATCTTTTGACAGTAGATCATTTGTCCAGATGTTGACAAGCTCAAGTTATTTTGATCTGGTTGGTTATATCGATAATGAAAATCAAATCAAAAAAATACTTGATGAAAAACGTGCGCAGTGCGTTATTGTATTCCCGAAAGATATGTCCAGGAAGCTTTATTCAAATCAAAAAGCAAAATTACAAATTTTAATTGACGGAGTGGACGGAAACACTGCAACGATAATTCAAAATTATCTTAATTATGCCACACAATCATACTCGCAAAAATTTATAAGCAGGGTACTTGCCGTAAACGGGGGGAAAGCATATTCTCCCATTGACCTGGAACCTGCGTTTTGGTTTAATCCCGATCTTAGTTCAACTTTCTTTTTAGTCCCGGGATTGATAGCTATGATATTAATCCTAACGGCAGTTGTTTCAATTTCTCTTTCAATTGTAAGAGAGAAGGAAAAGGGAACAATTGAACAAATAAACGTTTCTCCTTTATCTTCGTTAGAACTATTAATCGGAAAGACAATCCCATACACAATAATATCTCTTATGATTACAGCGTTTATATTGATAGCAGGTTATTTCCTTTTCGGTGTGCCTGTGAAGGGAAGTTTACTCCTATTATTTTTAACGACACTTTTGTTCTTATTCGCCTCTTTGAATCTTGGAATTCTTGTCTCATCAATTGCAGATTCTCAGCAAGTTGCTTTCCAAATGGCTACGCTTGTTTCACTTCTGCCTTCAACATTGTTATCAGGATTTATTTTCCCGATCGAAAGCATGCCGCTGCCGATTCAGATACTTACAAATGTAACTCCGTCAAAATTCTTTTTAATAATACTAAGAGATATTCTTCTAAAAGGTGTCGGTTTAGAAGCGTTTTGGGATCAGGTAATATATCTTATTATTTTTTCGGCAGTACTATTAACATTATCAACTTTAATTAATAGGAAATCAAAAATTGCATAATAATAAATTTTATCCGGTAATAAAATGAAGACCATAATAAATATTGTAATAAAGGAATTTCTTCAATTAAAAAGGGATCCGGTATTATTCAGGATAGTATTCCTTGCACCTGTATTGCAATTAGTATTGCTCGGTTATGCTGCTAATATGGATGTAAATACTGTACACACGGCAATTTTTGATCAAGACAAAACGGCGGCAAGCCGCGACTATATCCAACGCTTTGAACGTTCCGGATATTTCGAAATTGATGATTACGTAGATAGTTATCAACAGGTAACAAATGAAATTAACAAAGGAAATGTTTTATGGGCTCTCGTTATCCCAAAAGATTTTGAAAAGGATATAGAAACCAGGCAGCCTGCTCCTGTACAAGCAATTTTTGACGGTTCGGACGGAAATAAGACTTCAATTGCATTCGGTTATGTGCAAAATATTACCGCTAACTATGCACAGAATATTTTACTGCAAATTGCGGATAAAACAGGAAGGAAAAATTCTATTGCCGGCTCATTAGAACCTGTGATTAGAGTTTGGTATAACCCCGATCTTAAAACAAGAGTCTTCATGGTTCCAAGTATAATGGGTCTGATTCTTATGATCATAACAATTATCCTTATGTCCATGGCGATAGTAAAAGAAAGGGAAATTGGCACTCTTGAACAACTAATTGTAACGCCTATAAAACCATATCAATTAATCATTGGCAAGCTTATCCCGTTTGTAATACTCGGTTTTATAGATATTCTTATCGTTCAGACAATTATGGTCTTTTGGTTCGGTATAGTAATACGCGGAAGTTTTATCTTCTTAGTTTTCGCTTCATTTTTATTTATTCTTTCTACTCTGGGAATAGGATTGTTTCTTTCGACAATTTCAAAAACTCAACAGCAAGCTATGATGGTTGCACAATTTGCGATTATGATGCCTTTCATTTACCTGTCCGGTTTCAGTTTCCCGATTGAAAATATGCCTAAAATAGTTCAATACATTACTTACTTGATTCCGCTTAGGTACTACATTACGATATTACGGGCAGTTATTTTGAAAGGTGCTTCCTTTAGAGAACTGCTTCCTGAAACTGGAATGTTATTAATTATGGGGATATTAATCCTCGTTGCAAGCGCTATGAGGTTTAAAAAAAGATTAGAATAAATGATATTCTATTCATTTCGATAAAGAAGAATGAGAATTATAAATTCTTCTTTAATTGATCAACTCTATTAATTCCATTCAATGCCGCTACACGATAAGCTTCTGCCATTGTGGGGTAATTAAAAGTTGTGTTTATAAAATACATCAAAGAATTTCCGTCTCCCTTTTGAGACATTATTGCCTGACCGATGTGAATAATCTCTGCCGCGCCATGCCCGAAGCAATGTACCCCGAGTATTTTTAAGGTTTCTCTGTGAAAAAGTATTTTTAACATACCGGTTGTTCTACCTGTTATTTGAGCGCGTGCAAGGTGCTTGAAAAATGAATGACCAACCTCATAAGGAATTTTTTCTTTCGTTAACTGCTCTTCAGTGTATCCCACTGAACTTATTTCAGGAATAGTGTATATGCCTGTTGGAATAAATTCTACAAGCTGGTGATCACATTTGCCGAAAACGATATGAGTTGCGGCAAATCTACCCTGGTCGTATGAAGCGCTTGCAAGATTAGGAAAACCGATAATATCCCCGACAGCATAAATATGAGGTACCGGTGTCTGGTTGGTTTCATTAACAATAATTGAACCTTGCCCGGTTGTTTTGATGCCGAGTTTTTCCAGTCCCAAATCATCAGAATTGCCTGTACGTCCCTGAGCCCATAAAAGATAGTCAGTACGAATTTCTTTATTTGATTTTAGGAAGACAGTAACACCGGAATTATCCGCTACTACTTTTTCATACTCCTCGTTATGCCTAAGTATTACGCCGTTTTCACGAAGGTGGTAACCAAGTGCATCAATAATTTCATCATCAAGAAATGCTAAAAGTTTTTCTCGCGTATTGATAAGGTTCACTTTTACTTTTAAACCGCGGAATATTGAAGCATACTCGCAGCCGATTACACCGGCGCCGTAAATTGTGATAGAACGTGGATTATCTTTTAAATTCAGCAATGTGTCACTATCCAAAATCCTCTGATGCGAAAAATCTACATCGGGAGGATGGTAGGGACGTGAGCCGGTAGCAATAACAAAATAATCAGCAGTATAAATTTCTTCAGCATTGTTAGAAAGTTTGACGGATATAGAATGCTCATCTATAAATTTTGCTCTACCATCGATGATATCAACAAGGTTACGGTCATAAAAACTTTTTCGAAGAGTAAACTGTTCTTGAATGACAACTTCAGCTTTCTTAAGAAGCGATTGAAAGTTAGAATCTTCTAAACTATTTCTTTCATAAAGAATTTGGCTTGCATGGCGTAATGCTTTGCTCGGGATGGTGCTTTTGTGTGTGCAGCTTCCTCCGACGGAAGAAAAATAATCACACATGGCGACATGCATTCCTTCTTTTGTGCATTTCATTGCCGCACCTTCGCCACCCGGTCCGCTGCCTATTACAATTACATCGTAATGATTTTTCAAATCTACATCCTCAAATGTATTTATAGTCTAAATTAAAAATCTTTAACCATTAAACAAACGAAATTTTTTAAGTCTATCAAAATTTTAAGGCTGAACATATTGATTATAAGCCCTGGGTCCCCAATATGCATAACCTGTTCCTTCATACTTTGTTCCTGAGACGATACTTTGTATAAAACCGTTATCTTCTACTTGCACTGTGTGCCACATTAAATTATCGGGGTTTAATTTTAGAAAGAATTTTATCCTTCCGTTAAGGGCAATGTACATAATAAAAAGAGAATCCTGTTCTGTCTGAAAATTAAAAGCAGTACTTAACTTTTCTTCCATTAGAGTGCTTTTGTAAAAAGTTCCGCCCGTCGGAGTGACGACATTTTTTCCGTCAAATTTTACCCCCCTATCATCATAAGCTAAAACACTAAGATAATGGTCATCCGATTGTTTTAACCAGTCAATAATTTTTTCTCCGTGCAAGACATTATCGTAGTCGTAATCGCTATCAAGAAAAGAAATACTTTTTATGAAGTTAGGGATTTCCTTTACCGCATTTATATAACCTAGTACAAAGCTTCCCCCGCCGCTGTGACCAGAAAGAGCCACGTCCACCTTATAATCTTTAAAAATACTTTTAACCGAATCTACAACATGAAGTATAATTGAATCGGGATTATTATGACGGGTTTTCCACCAAGGCCAGCTTTCTTCACCTGTGGCAACGTATGCTACTATAATATTTTCAGATCTAATCATGTTTCTTAAAAATCTTGTCTGTGCACCAATGTTTTGAATATTGTAATGCCAATCATCTCCAGGCTGCATTTGTTTGCCGATAGTTTGATCTATCGTATTCATATTTGGTGTAGCGTAAAAAATCAAAAGTATTTTTTTATTCGAATCGAAAGTATGAAGGCTTGGGGCATTTATTTCAACATTTATATTTGGCTCCATGCTGAAAGATAAAATTTGTTCATTAAAATACGGGCTTTTCTTAAAACCGGGTAAAAAGTTCCGGCTGTTTAAGTGTACGGCTGGTAAAATCACATCTGATAAAAATATAATTATTAAAAAATTTAATACCAGAAATCGGCGGATAATTAAATCCATATGTGCATCCTTTTGTGCCATTAATTTAGAATTAACAAATTAGCAGATATATTTTATTCTTCCAAAACCAGTTAAAAAAGGGAAATCAAATCAATATTACCCGTCAAAACATTCTGAATGCACTCTGAATGCACTCTCAATACACTCTGAATGCACTTCAAATAGCCTTATCTTGTACTTATCTCCCAATTCACTTCTACTTTTATACAAAATAAAACTCGATCTTAAACTTAAACTTGAACTTTTTTATCTAATTTATAAAAAGGTTTATCAATAAAATAAAACTAGACACTAAAATATTTGATTTTAAGGCGGTTTTGGTATGGTATATATTTTGATCTATTTAATAATTTATCAAACTTAAAATTATTTAGCCTATTCAATAAAGCGAAATGGAATTTTCTCACTTTTTAAGAAAGAATAATTATTATGAAAAAAACATTCAATACTATAGAGATGGCAATTCTATTTGCATTGTTTACTCTTACCGTCAAATTATCTGCACAAACTATAACTCCAGTATATTTGGACTCTACCAAGCCGGTTGAGACAAGAGTTGAAGACCTTTTGAGCAGAATGACTTTGGAGGAGAAAATCGGTCAGATAATGCAAGTCGATCATACGGGTATAATAAATAATAAATCCGATATTACAAAGTATTTTATAGGCTCTATTTTAAGTGGCGGTGACTCCGACCTCGGAGATAATAAGACCAATACCTGGGCGAGCTTGTATGATTCTCTACAAAGTTATGCCTTAAAAACAAGGTTGAAGATTCCTATCATATACGGTATAGATGCCGTCCATGGTAATAATAATATCTATGGAGCTACAATCTTTCCGCACAATATTGGTATGGGCTGTACAAGAGATCCTAATCTTGTTAAAGAAGAGGGAAGGGTTACAGCGGAAGAACTTGCTGCTACCGGTATCAACTGGACATTCGCGCCATGTATTGCTGTTGTCAGAAACGAAAGATGGGGACGCACTTATGAAAGTTTTGGCGAGTCTCCGGAATTAGTAGCAGAATTGGGCGCCGCCGAAATTAGAGGCTTCCAAGGTGATACACTATCGGGGCATACAAGTATCTTAGCTTGCGCTAAACATTATCTGGGAGATGGGGGAACTTTTGATGGAATAGACCAGGGTAATACTATTGACAACGAAGCTACTATAAGAAAATTATTCTTACCTCCTTATATTGCTGCAATTAAGGCGGGTGTGGGAAGTGTTATGGCTTCTTATAGTAGTATAAATGGTGAGAAGATGCACGGAAATAAATATTGGCTTACAGATGTATTGAAAAATGAATTAGGCTTCAAGGGATTCGTAGTCTCGGATTGGGCAGCTATAGACCAATTGGGTAGCAATTATGAGGAGGATGTTGATAAATCAATAAATGCCGGTATTGACATGGTGATGCTACCCCTGCGCTATAAAGATTTTTATAAAGCAATGAACGACCTTGTTAGTGCGGGAAAGATTCCCATGTTCCGTATTGACGACGCAGTTTCCCGTATTCTGAGAATAAAATTTGAGCTTGGAGTATTTGAAAGACCTTATGCTGATAAATCATTAATTGATTCCGTCGGCTCATATAGCCATCGCCAGGTAGCTCGCCAGTGCGTTAGAGAGTCTTTAGTACTCTTAAAAAGAAAAGACGGTGTTTTGCCGGTTCCTAAATCTAATGCAAGAATTCTTGTTGCAGGCGATCATGCTGATAATATCGGCTACCAATGCGGAGGTTGGACTATCTCGTGGCAGGGCAAGGGAGGGGACGTTACTCCCGGCACTACTATTCTGCAAGGAATGAGAACAGCAGCTCCTGATGATAAAATTGATTATTCAGCTACAGGAGATTTCTCAAATACAAAAGCCGATTATTCTGTGGTGATAATAGGTGAAAAGCCTTATGCTGAAGGTAGAGGCGATAGAACCGATCTCAGTTTATCAAAGTCCGAAATTGATTTAATCAAAAAAATGAAGAGCTACGGAAATCCGGTTGTTGTTATTTTAATAAGCGGCAGGCCTATGATTCTTGAGCCTATACTTCACTTCTCGGATGCAATAATAGCTGCATGGCTACCGGGTACCGAAGGCGAAGGCGTATCAGATGTGCTTTTTGGTGATTATGCTCCTAAAGGATTGCTTTCTCATACTTGGTTCAGCAGTATGAATCAACTACCGATTAACGTAGGTGATAGCGTATACCATCCTTTGTTTCCTTATGGATACGGCATTACATCTTTTGCTAATTCAGCAAAAGGATCTAATCCTATACTGATGTCTGCAATTGTCAAAAAAGATGGGAAGCATTTAGAACTGACATTCGATAAACCAATGAAAAACCAATCAATCTCCGGAGAAAGTTTCTCTTTAAACAAAAACGGTTCCCCTTTTCCTGAAAAGATTGATGCATCTTTAAAGAAAAATGACAATACTACAATTCTTATATCAATTGGCACCCCTTTTACTCAAAAAGATGTTGTGACAGTTTCTTATAATCCTGGCAAAGTTGAATCAGTTGATGGAGGATTGTTAGAGCCATTCAGCGCTTTTGATGTATACAATTGGGCTTCTAATTAAGTAGCTTTTGTAACAACAGTCTATTGTATTAGATTTCTAAATTATCCCGGTGCAAGATTACATTTGACAACCGGGATATTTTTATATAGAATTGCCAGAGAAAATCTTTAAATCACTACAAAGTTTGCCATTTATAAAAATTCCGGAATGGATATCAATATTTTGTCGAATCAAAAAATATTTGAAGAAGTTATAACCGAAAGTCAAATAGTAGTTGTAGAGACATTAGCAAAAGAAATATGGACTGAGCATTATACGCCAATTATCGGCAAAGATCAGGTCGAGTATATGCTGGAAAAATTTCAATCTCGAGAGGCAATTGCTGAACAAATTAGAAGCGGATATCAATATTTTATAATTAGAGAAGATGATAAGTCAATCGGATATCTTAGTATAATATCAAGAGTTAACGATCTTTTCTTAAGCAAAATATATATAAAATCTATTGAACGTGGAAAAGGGTTTGCAAGGAAAGCCATTCAATTTGTAGAGAATTTAGCCAAGGGTAAAGGATTAAAGAAAATAACCCTAACAGTAAATAAAAATAATATTAATAGTATAAAAGCCTATGAGAAAATTGGCTTCAAGAATCTTGGCTCAATTGTTCAGGATATTGGTGGAGGCTTTATAATGGATGACTACGAAATGGCTAAAGTGCTGTAAACTAAAATCTCCACTTCTCCACCATTCCATCACTCCATCATTCCACCATTCCACCATTCCACCATTCCACCATTCCACTATTCCATTGTTCCATGACCCCAACACCCCGCTCACTTTTGTTTAATCAAATCATATTTCAGTTTTAGTTTCTAATCTTGAGCAGTATATTTACCAACTAAAAAAAATCAAAGTAATGGACGAAAATCAAATGAAAAAAACTACATCATATACGCGAAAATATCGTGTTGATATGAATGATAAAATCTTAAATTCTGGCTTTAGAGACTTTAATAAATTTTTTGCCTTGGATAATAAGGCTTATATTAACGGCGCTTTACCTTCTAAAACAAAAGAATTGATGGGGCTTGTAGCTTCAATGGTTTTACGATGCAACGATTGCATCTTTTATCATATCGACAGAGCAATTCAAGAAGGCGCAACTAAAGAGGAGCTTTATGAAAGCTTTAACGTGGCGCTAATTGTAGGCGGTTCTATTGTGATTCCTCACCTAAGATATGCCTTTGAGGTGACAGAAGATATATTGAATGAATCAAGATCTTAGTACTTTTTAATTAACGTAAAATTTTTAATATTATAAAATTACGGAATCATAATGCACATAATAGGGTATATAGGATTAGTTACCTTAGCGGCAAGTTGGGTACCCCAAACCTTTGATACGATTAAAGAAAAACATTGCAGGGTAAATGGATATTTTTTAGTTCTAAATAGTATAGGTAGTTTCTCCCTTATGCTGTATTCATTTTTCTTAGGGGACATGGTTTTTTCAATCTTAAATTCTATGACGTCGGTAGGTGCTCTTATAAATATTTTTTATAAGGTCAGAACAAGGATTTCCCAAAGATGAATCATATAATTTTTGCTTCGAAGAATAAAAATAAAATTATTGAAGTTTCTGAAATCCTTGGAGAGAAGGAATTCAAAATTGTATCATTATTAGGCTTGGATATTCCGGATATAATTGAGGACGGCTCCACTTTCGAGGAGAATGCTAAAATTAAAGCCCAAACGATTTATGATAGTTTTAGAGTCCCGGTAATTGCAGATGATTCCGGTATTTTGGTTGAACAGTTGGATGGCAGACCGGGGGTTTATTCGGCTCGGTATTCCGGCGAAAGCGCTACGGATAAAGAGAACAATGAAAAGCTTCTATTTGAGTTGAAAAATTTTCCCGATCCGCACAAAGCAAAATATGTCTGCGCTGCTGTGTTTTATGACGGGAATAAATTTATATCCGCATTTGGTGAGGTCCAGGGAGAAATTATAAGAGATGGAAAAGGCACGCGCGGTTTTGGATATGATCCATTCTTCGTGCCGGTAGGTTATCAAAAAACAATGGCTGAATTGACTTTAGAAGAAAAAAATAAAATTAGTCATAGGTCAATTGCTTTTAACGAATTAAAAAAAATAATTATTAAAAAAAGGCAGGAATAACTATGAAAAAAATAATTTTATTGTTCGCTCTAATAATATCGACCGGAATCTTGTTTAATGCTTGCAAGAATAGCAATTCTGTTAGCCCAAATACATCTAGCGGTACGGCCGTTTATTTTCCGAGCGGGGATGGCAGTAATTATGTCTATGCAGTACAAGCAACTGATTCAACTGGTGGTACAATTACCGGAACGAGATCAAGTACATACAGCGGGACATCTGTTATTAACGGCGTTACTTTTCAGAAAGAAATTGACACCTTAGCTTTTGGCACCGGCGTTCATGTAGCTGCTTCTTACTTTAAAGTCTCAAGTTCGGAAGTGGATTATTTCCTTGATACTACCGGATTGTCTACTTCAATTCCCGATTCTTTAATTAAATATCTTTCCTTTAGTTCAACTTTAAAAGCATTTTCATTTCCGTTTCAAAGCGGGCAAACTTGGGACGTTTTTGATATGGGGTTAAAGATAGGTTCTTTTAATATTCCGGTAATAAATGTAACCGCGAATTATTTAGGTACGCAGCCTATTACATTAAACTTAACTAGCGGGCAGTCTACTCAAACTGCCGCGGAAGTAAACTTTGTTTTAACTCTTACCATTCCAAATCTTTCAAATCCTCTAGCAACTCCTACACAAAAAAGTTACTCTGCTGTTGCTTGGCTTGTACAAAATATCGGAATTGTAAAGTGGCAGGGAAGCGGAGCGGTGTTCAGTGCGTTCAGCGGAAATGGCGTAAGTCTGGGTGATACAACTACAACTGTAACCCAAACTTTGCTTTCTTACCATCTAAAATAGGTCTTGGTGAAAAAAATTACTTTGTGGCTATAATAACTTGTACAATGCCTAAAGTAAGGTGATACTTTTCAATTTTTCTAAAGCCCGAATTTTGTAGAAGTTCGGGCAAATTTATTTTTTCGTCGAACTCTTCAACTGAATTAGGAAGATAATTGTAAGCTTCTTTGTCGCCTGAAACTAATCCGCCTATAAGCGGCAATATCTTTTTAAAGTAAAATTTATATAATCGTTTGAAAATCGGATTAGAAGGCATTCTAAATTCTATAATTGTTGCTTTGCCGTTCTTCTTTAATGCGCTGTAAAAAGAATTAAAGCCGTCCTGTATATCGTAAAAATTTCTCACTCCGAAAGCAACGGTAATATTAGTAACCGATTCATTCTTTACAGGCATCTTTTCAGCAACCATTTGGAAATTATTACCTTTGATCCAATTACTTTTTTTATTGAAAAGCCTCAGCATATTACCCGAGAAATCTGCTCCGAATATCTTTATAACTCCCTGCCTTTTAGCTTCGATTGCTACGTCACCAGTTCCGCATGCAACGTCAAGCAGGATGGATTCGGAATTCAACCCGGTTAGCTTAAGAGCCTTCCGCCGCCAATAATAATCTGTACCAAAGCTTAATAAATGGTTTAAGAAATCATAACGGAAAGCTATAGAATCAAAAATCTTTTTTACTTTATTCTTTTTATCACTCATAATATTTACTTGTTTGGCTTTTTATATTGGTCATAATTAAACTCTTCTTTCCCTAGCTGTCTCTGCCACCAATTAAAGATATATCTTCCGGTCCATATAGAAAAAATCATAAAGGCTAATCCGGCTATCAAATCAATTACATAATGATACCATAAGTAAACCGTCGCAAAAATCAAAAGGGTTCCGATTGGTATAAAGAAATAGCGTGAGCGGCTTTTTAATTTAACCGAAAGATACATAATGATTAAAGTTATCATTGTGTGCCCGCTAGGGAAAACATCACGCTGGACTATAGCTGCTGGGTTCGCCGTACCTGCTGGAATTGATTCGCCTGCATCAATAAAATCTCTTAAATACGGTGTAAGCCATAATCCGGGAAGTTTTTGATTTAGAAAAGAGAAGTGATGAAGTGTGAATCTAGGACCTATACCGGGTAACGCAAAATATCCGAGATATGATAAATAAAATCCGTAAATAATTGAAAAAACCGCATAATCAAGTTCAAGGTATCGTTTATCTCTTAAGAAGGCTAAGCCCAAAATAATCGGCAGTAAATAAAACATGCTGTAAATAATCTGCAGAATTTCAGTTAGAAGAGGAAATGAATATTTTAATAAATATGCTGCCGGATCTCCGCCAAACATCCATCTGTCTATTCTTATAAAAAGCCAGTCATAGTCATGCTGCCTAATTGGCTCAACTAAATAATATAATTCCTTGAAGGTTAATAGTATTATAGGAGCGATATACCAATAGTGCATAATGCGCCAGAATCTGTTGTCATGCTTAAATTCAAAAAATGCAATTGTAATTGCTAAAACTATAATTAAAAGGTTTACTAAATCCCAAATAATCCAGTGCGTTACATTATTGTGGAAGATTATATTTATGACAATTAAAAAAATATAAAATACAACAACAACTAAGTCGAAAGCTTTTAGTTTGTAAATAAATGATTTTAGTAAGTCCATCCGCTGATTAGAGAATATTTTTTATTTGTAATTTAGTTATTACTAAGTTGAGATTTTTCGTAAGTAAATTTTGTTAGCCTTAAAAAATCATCAATTGACAATTGCTCGGCGCGCAAAGATAAATCTATTCCGCTTCCTTCAAAATTTAAGTTTGCAAATATACTATTACTTAATGAATTTTTTAAAGTCTTTCTTCTATTACCAAATGCCGCTTTTACCACTTTAATAAAGAATTGTTTTTCTTCCGGAAGTAGATTATTATCCTTAAAGTGAAGGTGTATGACCGCGGAAAAAACTTTCGGCTTTGGGTAAAAAACATTCGGCGAAACCTTAAAGCATAATTCAACATCAGCAAAATATTGAATTATTACAGCAAGAATACCATAATCTTTTATCCCGCGCTTGGCGTTTATTCTTTGTGCTACTTCAAATTGTACCATTAAAACAGCATCATTAATATAATTATTGTTTTCGATCATCTTGAAAAGAATCGGCGAAGTTAAATTATAAGGAATATTGCCTACAATCCTAACTTTTGATTTCTTTTCGACTGACAAACCTTTTATATCAAATTCTAAAATATCGCTGGTAATTAATTTTAACCCCGGAAATTTTAACAAAAGATTTTCAATTACTCTAGTGTCAATTTCCACAGCGATTAAATTATTAACCCGCTCATAAAGGAATTTTGTTAATGCGCCAAGCCCGGGACCAATCTCTACTAGCAAATCACCTCTGGAGGGATTAATTTCTTCAGCTATCTTTCTTAATATATTATCATCGGCAAGATAGTTTTGCCCGAACCTTTTTAGCGGTCTAATTTTAGTCATCGATAATTATTTTTTAGTTTGATTTATGAACTTAAAAATGACGCAGCAATAATAAAAAAAAATAGGTTAAGATTTCTTTTGAAAACAAAATAAATATTTGTAAGTTTTCCATTACTTATCAAGACATCTGTTTCTATATCCTATCGTTAGGAGGTTCTCTGGAAAAGAAATATATAATCAGTATAGATATGGGGGGGACGAAGATTTTAGCCGCTGTTATAAATTCTAAAGAAGGAATTATTGCAAGGGTTAAAAAGCCGACTCCTGCCGGTGCCAAACCGGGCGCCTTAATTAAAGCTTTAGCCGAAGTTGTTAATCAGATAATTACTGAAGCCGGATTAAAATTAAAAAATATTAAAGCCGTCTCTCTTGGAATTCCGGGTTCACTTAATCCGTTTACTGGTAGAGTTGGGCTTGCACCGAATCTTGGTCTTAAAAATTTCTTCATAAAAGATCAACTCGAAAAATTAGTGAACATTCCCGTTTTAATCGAAAATGATGTAAACCTTGGCGCATTAGGTATTAAGGAATTTGGCGTTGGAAAGAATAAGAAAAATATGCTTGTGGTTTTTGTCGGAACCGGCATAGGGGGTGCGTTGATTTTCGATGGGAAAATTTATCGTGGTTCAAGTTTTACAGCGGGAGAAATTGGGCATATCGTAATAGATAAAAACGGCTTAAAATGCGGGTGTGGAAATTATGGTTGTTTTGAAACCGTTGCAAGCAGGCTTGCAATTGTTAGAAATATAAAGCTGGATATTAAAGCAAAAAAGAAAACTATAATTACAAAAATTTCCGGCAAGAATAAACCGATTAAAAGCAAAGCCCTTGCTGCAGCAGTCAAAGCTAATGATAAAGTTGTCGTAAAACGAGTTTCCGACGCCTGCGAGGTTATCGGTACCACGTTGGCAAGCTTAACCAATTTATTAAACGTAGACGAAGTAGTTTTAGGCGGGGGATTGATTGAAGCGCTCGGCAATTTTATGACGCTCAAAATAAGAACCGCATTCAACCAAAATTTACTTGCTGAAACTGCCAAGGCAGTTAAATTAGTCCAAAGTAAATTAGGAGACGATGCCGCACTTTATGGCGGAATTGTTTTAGCAGAAGAATTTCTTGGTCTCAAAGTCTAACTGAATTGCTTTTCAATTTCCTGTAATTCTTCGGAAATTTTTTCCCAGTTCTTTATTTTCTCAAGTAATTTTTTTTTCGTTTCGCCGAATTCAAAGGTTGTCTCTCTCGCTTTTTGAGGGTTGCTGAAAATTTCCGGTAGAGTTAAATCATGCTCAAGTTTCTTTTCTTTTTTTTCAAGAAGTTCAATTTGATTTTCCAACTCGGTAACCTTTTTAATTAGGTGTTTTGTTGCTGCGTATCTTTTCTGCCGTTGCTCGGCATCGATTCTTTTTTGATCCTTTTTGCTTACGATATCCGTTGAAGCATTTTTATTCCCGGGCAATTCTAAATCTGCATTTTGCAATTGCTGTTTTTTTGACAAATAATATTCAATTCCGCCTTCAAATAATTTTACTTCTCCTTTTCTTATCTCTACAACTTTATTAACGATGGGAATTAAAAAATCTACATCATGAGATACAAGAATTAACGATCCTGAAAAATCTAATAATGCTTTTTGCAAAACTTGCTTTGAAGAAATGTCAAGATGGTTTGTCGGCTCATCGAGAATTATAAAATTTGCTTTTGTAAGAAGAATCTTTGACAATGCCACTCTGCTTTTTTCTCCCCCTGAAAGAACGCCGACCTTCTTAAATACATCGTCACCCGTAAAGAGAAATGAGCCAAGCAATGTTCTCAATTGACCGATCGTTTTATCTTCTGCAATCCCATCGACTGTCTCGATTATATCAAAATCGGGATTCAAATTATCGGCAACATCCTGAGCATAATATGAAATTATTGTGTTATGCCCGATTATTCTTTCCCCTTTATCAAAGTTGATTTTTCCGGAGATGATCTTTGCAAGTGTAGTTTTACCTGCACCGTTTGGACCGACGAATGCAATCTTATCTCCGCGGTTAACCTGAAAATCTAAACCGGAAAAAATAATCTTTTCTCCGAAAGATTTTGTTATCGACTTTAATTCTATATTCATTTTACCGCTTGATGGCGGCTCGGGGAAGCTGATTGAAATATTCTCTTTGTTTTCCGGCAACTCAATCAATTCAATTTTATCAAGTTGTTTTATTCTGCTTTGAACTTGTTTTGACTTGGTGGCTTTGTATCGGAACCGTTCGATAAATTTCTCGGTCTCTTTTATTTTCTTTTGCTGAAGTATAAATTGATTAGCAAGTTGTAAATCCCGTTCATCTTTGAATTTTAAATAGGCATCATAATCTCCGCTGAAGGTATAAAATTTCCCCATAAAAATTTCAAGAGTTTTAGAGGTTACCCGGTTAATAAAATTCTTATCGTGCGATACTGTAAGTAACGCACCTTTATAATTTTTCAGAAATCCCGTCAGCCATTCGAGAGAATCAAGGTCTAAATGATTTGTAGGTTCATCCATCAGTAAAAGATCATTCTGAGTGATAAGAATTTTTGCAAGTTCAATTCTCATTTGCCAGCCCCCTGAAAATTCATTTGTCAATTTTTCAAATTCATCTTCCTCGAATCCAAGCCCTATAAGAATCTTTTGCACCTTGGAAGTAGCACTGTAGGAATCAAGCTCTTCAAGTCTTAAATGGACATTACCGAGTTGATGGATTAAATCGTCTCTTTCTTCTTCGTTTATACTTTCATCTGCAAGTTGATTAGTTATAAACGTCTCTTTTTCCTGCAATATTATAATGTCTGTTAAAGAACTTTTAGCTTCTTCAAGCAGAGTTTTTCCCTGGTGAACAATCATCTCCTGAGGAAGATACCCGATGCTAATTCCTTTTTGTTTTAATATTTTTCCAGATTCGGGCTGAAGGTTTCCGTTTATTATTTTTAGCAGCGATGATTTGCCTGTACCGTTTGCTCCGACAAGAGAAATTTTATCTCCCGAATTAATTTTGTAATTAATATTTTGGAAAAGATATTTACCGTTAAATTGAAGGGATACCCCGGAAAGATCAATCATTAGAAATTTTAACCGATTAATAAATTATTGAAAGAAAGTCTATAGTATTGGGAATAATATTTTTGTTTTTTATGTCAAGATATTTTTATGATAAATTTCATTGCGTTTCATTCAAAATTCAAAATTCAACATTCAAAATTGCGAATTGCCGCGCTATGAATTATTTTCTGATTACTGCAACTTTCGATGTCGTTACGCTGTTTCCGGTTTGATCGAATGCTACAATCAAGTAAACACCTGTGTTAACAAGATTACCGTTTGAATCTGTACCGTCCCAGTAAGCAACTCTTCCGCCCGGAGATTGGAAATCGTTTATCAATTTTCCGCTGATCGAAAGAATTTTTATTTCGGAATCTTTGATCAAACCGTCTATTGTTAACTTGTTCCCCCCGCCAGATGACAAGACAAAAGGACTCGGGTAAACAAAAAGTTTAGAGAAGCTGTCGACCGGTTTTATTGCTGACGTTTGAAATGACGTTAATCCGGCATCTGTTCCTACATAAACAGTTCCGGTATTTGGGTCGATTGCAAGGCTGATAATGTTATCGGAAAGAAGCGGACTATTTTTAGAATCATATTCTGCAAGCAAGCTTGAACCGTCTGAATTAACTAAAATCAATCCCTGGTTTGTTCCGATCCATTTTTGATTTATTGGGTCTACGGCAATACAGTTAATTGTTTGTGTCCGCAGGGAAAAAACAGAAGAAATAACAAGCGAAGATTTTCCGCCGGAAAATATACCTCCTGTGTTGGTTATAATATTTACGCCGACGTTTGTGCCTACCCAAACATCGCCTCTTCTATCTACAACAACAGAGTTAATTGAATTACTGTTTAGACCATCGTTTGTAGTCAAATAACCTGAGATATCGTCATTTGGATTATCGTAGGTTTTGTTTTCATTAAAGAAATATAAACCGGATTGATTAGGATAGTAAGAAGAAAACCATTTGGTATCGTATTGATCTATCACCAGGTTAAAATTTTGTTCAAAATATTGTCCGTTTGCTGCAGGAATTGAGAAATGATACCAAACACTGTCCGGAGTAAGCATAGCCAAATCTTTCTGATCGCTGCCTCCGTAATTAAGAACCCATAAATTATTTCTGGAATCGGTTGCAAACCCTGAAATAACTAAAAAATTAGTAGTCGTCCCCTGAATCCCATTCATTCCGGTCGTCGCCGGAGAAAAATATTCAAACTGGTTGTTTTTTTCTTTCAAAAATCCAAAACCCCAATTGCCAAAATAAACTGAATTATCAGGCTCTGCAAAAACTACATGATAGAAATTGTTTGGTAAGATGGAAGTGTTCGCTGTATTATAATTAGTCCATGACTTTCCGTCATACTTGTAAAATCCTTGCCCGGTCCGGTCTCTGCCGCTTGCCGACCAAAGTGCACCCGAATTATCTACCGCCAAACTTGGGAATTGATTTACTTGCGGACTGTTCGGAAATATATATTTGCTGGGGTTTTTTATAAGAATAATTCCATTTGTGCCTGAGGCTACAATTCCGGACGAAATAGAATAAGCAAGCTGGTTTATTGGAGCGGGGCTCGAATAAATATTAGACAAAATTCCGTTTGTATATAAACTGACTGTGTTGTTAGATAAAATAAAAAGTGAATCACCAACGGAAATAATATCATTTACATTTGAATCGCTAAATGGGACTGCAAATGGCTGCCATGATGTTCCGTTGAATTGAGATAAACCGCTTGAAGTCGCTGCTAATAATGAACCATTAAAAAAGGCTAATTTGTTAATTGTATTTGACGGTAAGCTATTTGCAGTAGAATAAACATTCCATGATTCAGGAGCCGATAAATTTGTAGCATTATTTTTTTGAATTGCAACTCCTGAAGAAGTTGCAACATAAATTAATCCGGATTTAAGTACACTGTTAACAGAAATGTTTGAAGTAAAACTTCCGAACTTAAAATATGTATCATAAAAGACTAAATGAACCGGATCGATCAAAGAAATCCCGAAAGCAGTTGATGCAAAAATTGTATCACCTACTGCACTAAGCTGGTTTATTTGTTTTGACGTGTAATTTGAGTTATAAATATCAAGAATGACGTGAACAGAATTATCTGCCGGATTGTAGACACTAATTGAACCATCATCACTGCCAAACCAAACTTTTCCATATTTATCTACTGTAACTGCCGAGAGAGATACCCCGAATAAACCGTCTGTTTTGTGCAAAGTCTTAAATGAATCGGCAACGGCGTTATAAAAAAATGCGCCTCCGCTTGTAGCTGCCCAAATGCCTTTACCCGAAGTTGTTATTGACTGAACGTTTTTCATGTCGGTGTAATTCTGCCAGTTAAAGGCTTGCTGAGCGCTGATTTTCACTGTTACCGCTAGTAATAATAAGATACTGAGAATATTTTTCATTCTGATTCCTTAAGCATAATAAATTTTCCTTTTGAAAAGGTAAAAAGTAACTTATTCTTCAACTCCTGCATTTTAATAGTGAGCTTTTTCTGGTCTTCATTCATAAAATTGTTAGATTCAAAATTAAGATTTTTCCCGTTATTAAAAAGTATAAAATAATTGTCATCTGTTTGAGTTAATGTTAGTTTATTTGACTGATTTAAAAATGAAATACTGTCGGAAAGACTTGACAGATAACTTTTTGAGTAAACATTTACTGTAACAGGTTTTTGAAATCCTCCGTAAAAGTTGAAAAGTTTATCGAATCCTAGTTGGAAAACTGGAATATCATCAACCTTTGCAGGTATAGTTAAGAAATCTACAACTCCTCTCTGCTCTATCTCGTCTTTATTCTTGTCAATAAAATTCTTAAGGATTGAAACAGACTGTTCTGTATTATAAACCCAGCTTTTCTCTTTTATTACCAGTGCCCCTGAATAAATAACTAAAATTACCGATGCTAAAATATAAGACAATTTATTAGCTCTAACCTTTGATGAAAAAATTAAGTAGGAAAGAAAAGCCGAGAAACCAACTTCGGGAAGATATAGGTACCAACGTAAAAATAATCTGCTTGCTGGTGCAATTGTTATTACCACAAATATAATGAAAAATAATAAAAGCGGTTCTCTTTTTATTCTAATAAAAAGGAAATAAATGAGCGGAATTGCTAAAGGTATGATTAAAACACCTGTGAGCAGTTTGTGGTATAGAAAAAAGGATTGGATTTCTCTGATAAAAAAGGGAAAAACCAACAAACCTGAAAAAAGAGAATAATTTTTTATTATATCAAATAAAGTCCCAGCCGAATGAGCGTCTTTTGCGGTGAATACGTCATTATTAAAAAGAATAATTCTCAGAAAAATAAATATAGCCATCAATGCAATATAGGGAAGTGAAGTCAAAAGGCTTTTGTATATTTTCTTATCCACTTTTTTAAAGAAAAAAGTAATTAGAAAAATTATCAGAGGAAAACTGAATGCCATTTCTTTAGACATCATGGACAAGAGGAAAAACAATAATGAAAAGAATCCGGGCTTTAAGTTGTGTTTCACGAAGCTTAATAACCCAGCCAAATAAAAGATTAACATAAGCCGGTCAAAAAGATCAGTCTGCCAAAAAATGACATAATCGTTCAAGGGAAATGCAATGAAAAATAAAGCTGCGAAAACAGCGATTGTCTTTTTTTTTTGATTGTCTTGTAGTAAAAAGTAAAGGAAGTAATAAAGTAAGATTCCGGCTATTGCGTGGAGTAGAAGATTAATAATTCTGTAATACTTAAAGTTGTAATGGAAAACTAAAGTAGATACTCCTGAAACAAAATTTCCTATTGGTCTATAGTAATATCCGTCATAATCCTTCTTATTGAAGAGCCCGGGCAAATCCGAAAGATTAGTTGGCTGGTTGCGTTGAATAAAAGCTATTTCATCATTGACAAATGGGATTTTTATTGATGGGAGGTAGAGTAAAAGGGTTAAAAAAAAAATAAGAACAGCAGGGATATATTTTTTCCCAAAAATATTTTTAAATGAAAGGCTCATAAATTAGTTAAAACGGTATTAAATCTTTGCTAAAAGATTTGCCATCTCGATAGCGGCGATAGCAGCGTCCCATCCTTTATTGCCGGACTTTGTACCGGCTCGCTCAATAGCTTGTTCAATATTATCTGTTGTAAGAACTCCGAATGAAACAGGGGTATTATATTTTAGTGAGGTCTGTAAAATCCCGCTGCTTGCAGCTCCGGCTACATAATCAAAATGTGGAGTAGCTCCTTTTATTACAACACCTAAACAAATTATTGCGTTATATTTTTTACTTTCAGCTAATTTTGCTGCGGCTAATGGTATTTCAAAAGCACCGGGCACTTTTATAACATCGATATTACTATCTAAGCAATCATGCCTTTTCAAACAGTCGATTGCCCCGTCTAATAATTTTTGTCCGATAAGTTCATTGAAACGGCTTACTACTATTGCGTATTTATTATTTCCGCAAACTAAATTTCCTTCGATAATATTCATATGCTTAATTTCAATTTTTCCTAAAAATTTATGCGCTGTTTTTTAATAACCTTTGTCTCATTGCTTCAACAACTGAGTTGTTTGTATAAAATTTGCCTAAATTATAATCATCTTCTCTTTTACCGCCATGGAAATCTGAGCCGCCTGATTCAAGAAGAAAATATTCATTAACTATTCCGCGATAAAATTTTACTTGTTGTGGACTGTTCGAAGGATGAATAACTTCAATTCCATCAACGCCTGCAGTTATCAATTCTTTCAGCAATGATTCCTGCATATACCCGGGATGTGCAAGAAAAGATAAACCTCCCGCGTCGTTGATAATTTTAAATGCACTTTGAGGAGAAAGATGAACTTTCTTTTCGTAAGCCGGACAGCCATTACCAATGAATTTATTAAATGCCTCATAATAAGAAGTGATTAACCCCTTAGCCAGCATAGCCTGCGCGATATGGGGTCTGCCGACAGCAGAATTTTTTGCAATTTCCAAAACATCGTCTATAGTGATATCGAACCCGATGGAGTTTAAATTTGCAATAATTCTTATTGCTCTTTTCATCCTTTCTTCTCTAAAGAACAGAAGATAACGCTCAAGTTCTTCATTGAAAGGCTCAACAAAATAGGCAAGAATATGTACTTCTTTGTCCTCTACATCAGTACTTATTTCAACGCCTGGTATTACTTCAACGCCGATTTCTTTGCCATACTCCGATGCTTCACTAAAACCGGCAAGATTATCATGATCGGTTATGCTAATAACCTCTATACCTAAGTCTTTTGCTTTCTTAATCAGTTCCTTTGGAGTAAGCGCACCATCTGAATGTGTTGTATGGGTATGCAGATCAACTTTACCCATAAAGTTCTTTAAACTTTTCATAGTTAATAATTTTCAATTTTGAACCGTCAAGCTCCACCATCCCTTTTTTTGCAAATGAATGCAGAGTTCGGGAAATTGTTTCGCGGGAAGTTCCTGCCATGTTTGCAAGATCATGTTGAAAAGGCAATTTTTCAATTTCAACTGTACCTTGCTTAATTTTTCCGATATCATCCGCAAGTTGAAGAATAACAGTTGCAACTTTACCTTCGGCATCTTTAAGTGATAAGGATTTTATTTTCATATCAGCGGAGCGGAGTCTTTGCGTTAGCTCCTGTAGAAGTGCAATTGCGATCTCAGGATGGTTTTGAAGTAAATCTAAAAATTCACTTCTCTGAATTATAAATAATTCGGAATCTTCCATTGCTGTAACGTTAGCTGATCTTGTCAATCCGTCAAGAATTGCCATTTCTCCAAAGAAATCAGATTCGCTCAAAATTGTTAATATAACTTCTTTGCCGTCATCGCTAACCCGGGAAACTTTTAACTTTCCTTGAATAATTACGAACAATGCAGAACCCGTTTCATGCTCAAACAAAACAACTGAATCTTTGGTGAAAGATTTTCGCATCCCTAATTTCGAAATTTGTTCTAGTGTATTCTCACTTAAGTCGGAAAAAATTGGGACATATTTCAAAAAATCATTATTCTCTTCCATTTTAACCCTCTTCAATTAATATTTAGCAAAAATATGTTTGATGGTTATTAAAGTCAACTTCAATACCAATTAACATTATTATTTTTTCGTCATGGAGAAAAAATTATTTAACAATTCACCTTACACAGGATTTCCCTTTGAAGCAATGGAATGTCGGGATAATGGGAAAAATTAGTCTATTCCATTACTCCATTTTTCCAATATTTCAAAGGTTACGTAACAGGAGTTATTTGTTTAAATAATAATAAGATTCAATTAAGATTGCTTTTTTACGGCTATGTGTCTATTTTTGTTCGCTAAAATTTTTCAACTACTATGTGGAGAAGAACGTGTTATGGGCATGATGTCCAAAATGAGAAGCTTAACTCCGATCTTTATTATCGGTACGGGCGCTTTTTTTGCGCTATTTATGATAGTATCAAATTCCGATATAATGGAAGTTTTTGGTGCCAGATCAAATAATGTTGGTTCAATTAACGGTAAGGAAATTTCGTATCAGGAATTTACAAAAGCTATTGATACTCAAAAAGAAAATCAAAAAGCCCAAACGGGTAAAGATGTTTCCGATGACAATATGGATCAGTTTAGAGACCAAGTTTGGGATGCCGTAGTAACGCAAACCTTATTAGAGCAGCAAATTAAAAAATTGGGTATAACGGTTACTGATCAGGAAATCAAAGATGTAATTATGAGCGATAATCCGCCTCAATTCTTAAAGCAGAATTTTGTGGATTCAACTGGCAAGTTCAATAAACAGTTGTATATGAGCGCTATTCTTGACCCGAGAAATTCCAAGCCTCTTATTCAAGCTGAAGATTATATTAGACAAACTCTATTAAATCAAAAACTTCAAAGTATGATTCTTGCCTCAGTTAATGTTGGCGAAGCAGAAGTCAGAAAAGAATATATAAACCAGAATACTAAGATAAACGCTCAATATGCCTTTGTCGGTATCAACCAAATCCCCGATTCTGTTATTAAATATACAGATGACGACTTGAAGAGTTATTACAATAATAATCTCGACAAATTCCAAATTAAATCTCAACGAAAATTAAAGTATGTCGTTTTCCCTAATATTGCTTCTGCTGAAGATTCGGCAATTGTAAAAAGTACTCTTCAAAGTATTTTGGATGAAATGAAAAACGATACCACAAGTTTTAAAACTTTAGTTACTACTTATTCTTCTGTCCCTTACTCGAAAGATACTTTGGGATTGAATGCATTCCCTCCGGAAGCAGATAACTTATTATTAAATGCAAAGCCGGGAGATATTCTTGGCCCAGTTGCATCGCGCCAGGGTTATGCGCTTTATCATTTTCTTGGAAGCGTTCCGTCAAATCAACCTCTCGTTAGAGCTTCGCATATTTTGATTAACGGCGGCGATGATAAGCAAAATTATGATAATGCTATGAAAGTCTACGATGAGTTAAAAGCGGGTGCTGATTTTGCCAAAGTTGCAGAACAAGTTTCAAAAGATCCGGGCAGTGCAAGAAACGGAGGAGACTTAGGATGGTTCGGAAAAGGGCAGATGATTCCTGAGTTTGAAAAGGCTGTATTCTCTGGAAAGATTGGAGAAATTCAAAAACCGCTTAAAACAAATTACGGATATCATATAATAAAAGTTACCGGCAAGTCCGATAAAAAATATATTGTTGAGCAGCTAATAAATACTATAACACCTTCCGCTTCCACTAAAGATAATAATCTTAGCAAGGCTAAAGACTTTGCATATATAGCAAATAAAGATAGTTTTGAAAAAGAAGCTCAATTAATGAATTATAAAATTTTGGAAACTCCTCCGTTTACTAAAGATGCTAATTCAATTCCCGGTATAGGAGCTAATACTTATTTATTAGATTTTGCTTTCAAAAATAGCTTGAATTCAATTAGTGATCCTATTCATACACAGGAAGGATTTATTGTTGCTAAAATATCAGGAGTAATACAAGAAGGTGTAAAATCATTTGATGAAGTTCGAGGCTTTGTAAAATCAATGGTGATTAGAGAAAAGAAATTTGAAATTGCCAGGAAGGAAGCTGAATCAATAAAGAATCAAATTGGCGGGAATTTGACAAAGGCTCCTTCAATTGATCCTAAAATCAAAGTAGACACAACAGGTCAATATACACCCAATACTCCGGCTCAGAGCATTAGTTTTGAATATAATTTTGTTGCAAAATCAAAAACATTAAAGTTAAATACTGTCTCAGAACCGGTTAAAGGATCGAGTGGTTATTATTTGATCAAAGTTCTTTATAGAACTCCGTTTGATTCAACTGCCTTTGAAAATCAAAAAAGCACAATTCGTCAAAATCTTCTGCAAGCAAAAAGAAATATTTTCTTAAGCGAATGGCTTGCAAACTTAAAAAAGAATGCTGAGATAACTGATAACCGTCAAAAGTTTTTTAATCAATAAGTCACCTTACGCAAAAGGTTATTATTACATAGTGAGAAACCTCCGAGGTTTTCCTAAACCTCGGAGGTTTGCACTTCACTTCCTTTATATTTGAAATTGTCTGCGTAACATGAGTCAATAAGTAATCAAAATATTCCTGATTTTAACCCTCAGAGCTTTTCTGGGGGTTTTTATTTTGAACTATTTTTAAGAATATGAAAAATAAAATTATTTATTTAACAGGATTTATGGGATCCGGCAAGAGCACGATAGGTCCTATACTTGCTAATACTCTCGGATGGGATTTTTATGATCTTGATCGCGTGATAGAAAATAAATTAGGGAAAAAAATTGTAGATATATTTGATGAAGAGGGAGAAAAATATTTTAGACAAGTCGAACAGGAAACTTTTAAGGAACTTTCTTGCGGAGAAAATATCATCATCTCTCTCGGCGGTGGAACAATTGCAAACCAGGTTAATATTGATTATTTCAAAAGCCATGGGAAAATTATCTACCTAAAAATTTCTCCGGAAGAAGCTTACGAACGCCTTAAATTCAAAAGAGATAGACCGGTGTTAATCAAAGACGGTACCGTCGATCTTTCGAAAATTGACTTTATCAGTAAGTTGAATGATTTATTAAATTTCCGCAAGCATTTTTATGAACAAGCTGATTTGACCGTCGAAGCTAATAATGCGGCAGTAGGCAAGACTGTTGATAAAATTGTTAGGCTAATCTTAAACGGAAAAATGTTTGAATCTTTTTGAAAGGAAAAATCAGAAGTGAAAAAAATTATCGTTCCCCTCAAAGAAAATCCATATCCTGTTTATATAGGAAATTCTATTTTATCTCAACTTCCGGGTAAGTTGGCGGAGGCTGACTTTCAAAAAAACATTTTTGTGGTTCTTGACGGAAACATTCAAAAAGCTTGGGGAGATATGATTCGGAACGTTCTTACCTCATCCGGTCAAAAAATATCCTTCTATGAATTGACTCCTGGTGAATCTTCAAAAAATTATTTGGAACTGAATAAGATTTATTCCGCTTTGTTAAATGGAAATTTTGGCAGAGACACTTTAATGATCGCAATAGGCGGTGGCGTTACCGGTGATTTAGCCGGCTTTGCCGCATCAACATTTATGCGCGGCATAAGTCTGGTACATGTACCCACCACGTTGCTGGCGGCTGTGGATAGTTCTATCGGCGGGAAAACCGGCATAAATTTCCAAAAGAAAAAAAATATGGTCGGAGCTTTTTACCAACCCAATTTTGTTTTTATCGACACACACTTTTTTAACTCACTTCCGGAACAGGAAATTATTTCAGGCACCGGGGAAATTATAAAATATGCCTATTTATCCGATGAGAGTTTTTTTAATTTTACTCTGAAAAATCTTGACGCAATGATAGCTTCGCATCCCGAAGTAATAAATGAAGCTGTCATTAAATCTGTGTCAATAAAAGCTGCAGTTGTTTCGCAAGACGAAAAAGAAAGCGGGCTTAGACAAATTCTAAATTTTGGACATACATTTGCCCACGCTTTTGAAACAGGATTGAACTTTAAAATAAAACACGGCGAAGCTGTTGCTGCAGGAATTATTGCTGCTATCATTTTATCGAATAAGTTAGGATTACTGACCACTTCCGAAATGAAGAAGTTTTTAACACTTCCTTCAAAAATCAACCTGCCCAAAAATCTTGTAAAACTAAATTCAGAAAGCATATTCAATCTAATGTTAACCGATAAAAAGAATAGAGATGGAAGAATTAAGTTTGTCTTGTTGAAAGGTATAGGAGAATTAGTGCTTGGTGCTGAAGCTGCTAAACAGGAAATATTTTCTGCCTTAAAAGAGGCTAAAGAATATTATTCAGTTTAATCCATTTAAAGCTAAAATTATTCTCACTTTAAAAAGAAGAAGCTCTCTGATTTGAGGGAAAAACCAGAGAGCCAAAAGTAACTTTGAGGGGGGTAGTTTTGCTTAAAAACTATTTTCTATTTTCAGGATTATTGTTACAACTTAAATGCCACAACAAAATCATCAAATTGAAACAAAAATAAATAGTCCCATGATTCATTTTAAGAACGCTGGTAGAATTTACCTAATTTGGTACACCTTTTACGTGTAAAAAGGTAAATCCACTTGTGGCTAGTAAAAACCGAAAAAACTATTATGGGCACTTCTAAAAACTTCAATACCTGCCGGTAGAGACTGTTTCACAACTCCAAAATGTCATTTCGAAGGATCCGCCCGCGGCGGACTCGACTGCCTGCCCCGCTTGCCCCGTTTGCGGGTTTTGCGGGGAGAAATCCCATCTTAGACAGTTTTCAGACCTCTCTTTACATTCGAGACTAAATAGGAGAGTTCTGCAACGCTCTAGCCAGGCAAGTTAGCATAACAGTGATGAAATAGAATATTTTTCCCCATTATTCCAACATTGCATTACTCCAAAGAAAAAACCTGCGTAAGGCTGAGATAGCAAATCATAATTTCTAATATGTACGTTCCGAAGGTGTGTCGCACAATTCTTTAGAATTGAAATTCAAACCAGGTTTGGTTACTTTTGCATGTCAATAAATAATTTATCATAGGAGTACAGAATGGCAGTTAAAGTTGGAATCAACGGATTCGGAAGAATTGGAAGATTAGTATTCAGCGCATTAGTCGACAAAGGTTTACTAGGTAAAAAAATAGATGTTGTTGCCGTTGTTGATGTTAGCACGGATGCAAAATATTTTGCATATCAATTGAAATACGATTCGGTTCACGGAAAATTTAATGGCACATTGTCAACTGAGAAAAGCAATGCAAGCTTGGCGGAAGATGATGTATTAATTGTTAACGGTAATAAAATTAGATGTATTGCTGCTACTAAAGAGCCTTCTCAGCTACCATGGAAAGACTTAGGAGTGGAATATGTAATTGAATCTACCGGATTATTTACTGATTCTGCAAAAGCCCAGGGTCACTTAAGTGCAGGCGCAAAAAAAGTTATTATCTCGGCGCCGGGTAAAGGCGATGTAAAAACAATAGTTATGGGCGTAAACGATAACGAATACGATGCTGCAAAGCATAATATTATTTCTAACGCTTCATGTACTACAAATTGTTTAGCACCTGTTGTATATGTGATTTTGAAAGAAGGTATAGGAATTGAAACCGGTTTGATGACAACAATACATTCATATACGGCAACACAAAAAACTGTAGACGGACCATCCAAAAAGGATTGGCGAGGCGGAAGAGCTGCAGCAATAAATATTATCCCTTCAACTACAGGCGCTGCTAAAGCGGTAGGTGAAGTTCTGCCCGCAGTTAAAGGAAAGTTAACCGGTATGTCCTTCAGAGTGCCTACTGCGGATGTTTCCGTAGTTGATCTTACCTTCAGATCAACCCGCGATACATCTATTACAGAAATAGATTCTCTTTTGAAGAAAGCTTCGGAATCTTATTTGAAGGGAATTCTCGGCGTTACAGATGAAGAAGTGGTCTCTTCCGATTTTATTCATGATCAGCGTTCTTCTATATATGATTCACTCGCAACTCTGCAAAATAATTTTAAGGATGAAAAAAGATTCTTCAAGATCGTCTCATGGTATGATAATGAATGGGGATATTCAAACCGTGTTGTCGATTTGTTAGTTAAAATTACTCAATAATATATTATGGAAAAGACGGAGCTTTAGCTTCGTCTTTCTTTTTAAAATAATTATAGCTCAAGATGGTTTAGTATGAAAAAACTTTCAATTGATAATTTAATTCTGAAAAATAAAAGAGTTCTGGTGCGCGTTGATTTCAATGTCCCGCTGGATGATAATTTGAACATTACCGATGATAGAAGAATTTCCTCTTCGCTTCCTACAATCAAAAAAATAATTTCCGACGGTGGCAAAGCAATTTTAATGAGTCACCTCGGCAGACCTAAAGGAAAAGTAAATCCTAAATACTCTTTAAAGCCAGTTGCTGTAAAGTTAAGTGAACTTTTAGGAAAAGAAGTAAAATTAGCTCCTGACTGTGTCGGTGAGGAAGTAAAAACCTTAGTAAACAATATGGCGCCCGGCGATGTCGTTCTTCTTGAAAATTTAAGATTCCACGAGGAAGAAGAAAAAAATGATGCTGAGTTTTCTAAGAAGTTAGCCGAGCTTGGTGATGTATATGTTAATGATGCTTTCGGTAGTGCACACCGCGCTCATGCTTCAACGGAAGGCGTAACAAAGTATATCAAACAAAATGCATCCGGTTATTTGATGCAAAAAGAATTGGATTATCTGGGCAGCGCAATTTCAAATCCGGCAAGACCTTACTGCGCAATTCTTGGCGGAGCAAAAATTTCAGGTAAGATCGATGTTATTCAAAATCTATTAGATAAAGTTGACACGATGATTATCGGCGGAGGAATGGCTTATACTTTTTTTAAGGCTCAAGGAAAAGAAATTGGCAATTCTCTTTTGGAAGCAGAAAAAATAGACCTTGCTAAAGAATTACTTGAGAAAATTAGCAAATCAAAAGTGAAATTTTTGTTACCTGTTGACGTCATCGTAGCTGCTGAATTTAAAAATGATTCGCCCGCCGAAGCTGTTAGTATTGATAAGATTCCACCTGATAAAATGGGGCTTGATATAGGTCCTAAAACAATTGATCTTTTCAGAAATGAATTATTAAAATCCAAAACTATTGTATGGAATGGTCCTATGGGTGTTTTTGAAATGGATAACTTTGCTAAAGGCACCAACGCAATTGCCGGCGCTTTAGTCGATGCTACCTCAAAAGGATGCATTACGATAGTTGGCGGAGGCGACTCTGCTGCCGCTATTTCAAAAGCAGGTCTTGATAATAAAGTCTCTCATGTTTCCACCGGTGGGGGAGCGTCGTTAGAGTTTTTAGAAGGGAAAGTCCTTCCGGGTGTTGTTGCATTAAGTGAAGTTTAATTTGTTTTTGATGTCTGTCATCTTATTTTGAAAATATATTTAAAGGAAATGTCTTGTGAGTGATAATTATTATAAACCAAGAGGGCTTGGCGGGTTTTCTCTCTTTCCGCCGGTGATAAAAAATCTAATCATTATAAATACTGTTGTTTTTCTCATTCAGTTAATCGGACAGCAGGTTGCTACCAGTACCGGATTAACCTTCGCAGATATAATTACAAAATATTTTGCCCTTATCCCTCTACAGGGAGTGCATCTTCAAAATTCTCTCGGTACAGTGACCACGTGGCATTTCTACATCTGGCAATTAATTACTTATCAGTTTATGCATGGCGGCTTTGCTCATATTTTCTTTAATATGTTTGCCCTTTGGATGTTCGGCGTTGAAGTTGAATATTTTATGGGATCACGGAAATTTATTTACTTCTATTTGCTATGCGGTGTTGTTGCAGGTATATCCCAATTATTCCTGCCGCCGCTCTTTGGCGAAGCTGTTGCACCTACAATTGGAGCTTCGGGTGCAATTTTCGGCGTGCTGGTAGCTTTTGCAATGCTTTTCCCCGACCGGTATATCTTCCTTTATTTTTTAATTCCTATCAAAGCAAAATATCTTATCCCGATTTTTATTCTGATGGAATTATATTTCGCTGATACGGGTGGCGGTAATATCGCTCACCTTGCTCATCTTGGAGGAGCTTTGGCTGGATTTCTGTACCTCATATTTGATAAAAATTCCGGTATAAGTTTAAGCCATAATTTTAGAAAGTCGTCTTCCGGAAGCTATAAGGGAAATATTTTTAATTCTTTCGGTATGCCGCCTAACCCTTTTAAGAAAAAAGATGATGTTGTGCAGGATGCCGACTTTTCTGATGCCAATAATGACGTGAAGGAAATTACACAATCTGAAATAGATGAGATATTAGAGAAAATTAGTAAATCGGGTTATCAAAATTTATCCGATAGAGAAAAGAAAATTCTATTCGAAGCAAGTAAACGGATGAAATAATTTGTCATACAAGCATATTTTTATAAAATGAAAACCAAACACGCAATTGTTCTATTAATAATATTTCAGACCGTCTTCTTTGTATCATGCTCGAATAAAAAAATTATTCCTCAGGACAAGTTTGTAAATATTTATGCCGAACTTATATTTGCCCAGGATACGGCTTCAACTCCGGCATCGAAAAAGGATTTTAAGTCAATTATCCTTTCAAGGTACGGCGTTACGCAAGAGCAATATCAAGCAACTGTGAATTACTATAACCAGGACCCCAAAAGATGGGCTGGATTTTTTGATAAGGTTACATTAAATGTGTCGAATTTACAGAAGCAGAAGAAACTCTAAATTTGTTTTTTGCTACCGCAATTCTGATTAGTGGATAGGTAATTTCTTTTGGAAGTTTGTCTTTTAGTTCCTTCAAATCCGTATATCCGTTTTTAATTTCTTTTTCTATCAAAGATAATTGGCTACCTTCAAATAGATGCGAAATATTTGTCCCCGGATAATATTCCAGTATAGTCTCAACCTGCATTGATATAACTGCCTCAGATAACTGCCGCAATTGTGCTATATCTTTTAACGAATACTCTTTCTTTAATAATTTTAATGTCTCATTTATGTTTGCCGGAAATTGTGCCGCATGTTTTGACGGTTCAGTTTTTTCCCCAAATGGCGAGTCAATCTGTAAATCAAAATTTTTAATAACTTCAATAAACTCATCACCAACCTTATTAAACATCCTTTCGGTGAAGCCATTTATCTTAAAAAGTTCATGCCGTGTCTTTGGTCTTTGCTGTGCTACCGTTCGAAGGACTTCATCGGGACAAATTAAATAACCGCTTTGCACAAATTTTTTCGCAGCTCTTGATCTCACTTCCCTTAATAAATTAAAAATCTCAATGTTGATTTCATAATTCTCTTCAGAATATATATCGCCGGCAATAGATTCAAATTGCTGAATGATTTTTTTGCCGTTTACTGTTAATGATAAATTATTCTTTAACCCAGCTCGTTTACTTATATAATTTCTCTCAACAAGCTCATGGAAAATATTTTTTAATCCCTCAAGATCATAATTACCGCAAGAACCGAAACCCTCTAAAGATTTATATTGTAAGGAATCATCTAATCCGCGAAGTATTGCGAATAACATTTTTTCATTTAGTCCGTCCTTAGCAGAGTTAATTGTTTTTAATATTATTTCTTTAACGTAATCCGAATTTAATTCATTTATCCCGGAGTCGTTTTTACAGTGATCGCATCTGCCGCAGCGATATTCCTCTACATCTTCACCAAAGTATTTGAGTATGAATTTAAAGCGGCAATCACCTGAAAATACATAATTGACCATAGTGTCGATTTTCTTTTGAAGCCGTAAATAACTTTCATCCAATTTCCTGTAATCTATTCTTAATTTCTTTGCTTCTATGCGGGGAGTAATAAGAACGGCATTTTCCTTTGCCGTAGATTTTTTATAAGTAATCAATCCCAGGTTTTCCAGAATAATTAAAGACTCTTCAAGTTCTCTTTGATTCGTTTCAAGTCTGGAAGCTAATTCCGTAAGGGATAATTTTATTTTCTCCCGGAAGATATCTCCGCCAAAATTTCTTATTAATTGAAGCACAGTTTCTTTTAATGCGGTATTTGAGGTATTCTTAACAAACTCCTTTAGCTGATCCCTCCCGGTATTGAACTGTATTTGCGGCTTTCTGTCGTAATCGGATACAAGCTTTAAATAGCCGGCTTCTTCCAATATCTTTAACGTCGAATGGAGAAGACCATTTGAAATTTTTTTCCCCGTTAAAGAGGAAATAAACTCCATGTTAATAGGAATTTCTCTATCGGAAATATTTCCGGTTGCAATTTTACCGTAATCGCATATAGCATTATAAATATTTTCAATTAACTTTTTATCGGGATGCGAAGTAGAAAGAAAGTAGTTCTGAATATTAATATCATCATCTTCATGAAGAAGAAAAGCGTATGATAATTTGCCGTCTCTGCCTGCTCTTCCGATCTCCTGGTAATAATTTTCAATAGAGCCGGGCGTATTGTAGTGAATTATAAGTCTGATATCTTTTTTATCTATTCCCATTCCGAAAGCGTTGGTAGCTACAATAACTTTTATTTTGTCGTTTATAAAATCTTCCTGGATTCTTTTCCTCTGCAAGGGCATCATACCCGCATGATAAAAAGCGCTGGTAATGCGGCTAAAATTTAAGAATTCAGAAACCTCCTCTGCCATTTTCCTTGAAGCGGTGTAAATTATTGCAGGTGTCTTGAATTGCGAAATCAACTCCAAACACTTTTCCATTTTCCTTTTTGTAACGACTACGTTCAACTCAAGATTATCTCTTTCAAAACCCCGGACAAAATATTTTGGACTTTCTAACTTAAGCTGCCCTGCAATATCCTTTACTACTTCAGGTGTGGCTGTGGCGGTAAAAGCGGAAATTTTCTTTATCGAAATGTAATCAGCAAATTCATTTATCTTCCTGTAACTCGGTCTAAAATTATGTCCCCATTCGCTTATACAATGGGCTTCGTCAACAAACAGATATGACGGCTGAAGTTTCTTAATTCTCTCTGCAAAATCTAAATTTGATAACCTTTCCGGCGCTACATATAATATCTTTATCTTCCCATAGGCAAGCTTTTGTAATATTTCCTCCGACTCGTAGAAACTTTGAGTGCTGTTAATAAAAGCTGCCGTTTCTTCATTGCGGTTAAGCGCATCTACTTGGTCCTTCATTAAGGCAATCAACGGAGATATAACTATTGAGAAATTCTTTGCAATTATAGAGGGAATTTGATAGCATAAAGATTTACCTGCTCCTGTAGGAAGTACCGCAAGCGCATTATCTCCGTTAATAATGGCTTCGATAATTTCTAATTGATTCTGACGGAATGAATCATAGCCGAAATATTTTGATAATGCTTCCTGAGGACTCACTTAAACTCTGTTTATTATTTTATTTGAAGAAAAATAAATTGTATTTGAAAGATACAAAAATAAAAAATTTAAAAATTTAGTTAACCGGAAATCTTATGGAGATTACTCTTTTACACCGCTACCGGGTTTATTCTGATTCCTGAAGAACCTGCCGTACATTACAAGATAAATTCCTTGAAACAACGCTCCGACATAAAAAGGAAGCTCTAATTGACCCGTGCTAAAAAGTAAACCGGCTATGCTCGGTCCAACTGACTGTGGTATTTGCATCGACATGGCATTAAGACTAGTAGCTAAACCACGGCGTTCATCGCGAACTAATCCCACTGTTAAAGCCTGCCGGGCTCCTACAGATCCTCTGTTAAAAGCCGAGCGTAAAAGATATACTAAAGATGCCAACCAGAAAAATGGAATCAAAGGAAGTGCAACCAATAATAACAGCCCGAAAAATCTTGCCCAAACAACCGACTTAACAATACCGATTTTATTACTTATTCTTCCCGTTAAGATTGAAGAGAGCCCGGTAATAAAAAATGTTGCAGCCATAATAGGCGCTATTGATGCAGGTCCTACTCCAAATCGAATGGCAAACCAATATGAAATAAGCGGACCTGTGAATCCAATTGCAAGTCCGTTAAATGAATTGAGAATCACCAGCCCCGTTAGCATTTTATTTTCCTGATGTCTTATTTGCTTTTCTGCTTGAATCTCACTTGAATCTTTAATTTGTCTCGGACCGCTATATTGCTCCTTAGCATTAAAAATTAAAAACAAATTGACAATTGTCGCCCCGGCAACAATTATAAAAAGAGGGCGATATGCAATTGCTTGAACATTCAATGCAGAGCTTCCTTTTACGAGCCAGCCGCTTAAGTATTCGGGTAACATTGCAAGGAGTGCCCCAAGCCCCATGCCGAAAAAACCAAATGCTGTGTTCATACTGTAAACCCACCCACGTCTTACAGCCGGCACCTCTTCCGCTAACCAGGCTTGCTCAACTGGAGAGAAAGGTCCCGCTGCTCCGTTTGCCCCTCGCCCAAAACCGGCAGCAATAATTACAATTGATAGAACTATACTTTGAGCCGATACAAGAGCTGCAATACTGCAAACAAAAACAATACTCTCATATACTAATATAAACGGTCTTCTATGCATGCGGTCGCTGGCTATGCCTACTCCTAAGCTTAATACAGCCCCAAATAAGCCTGCTGCACTTAGCACCAAACCTATATGGAACCCATTCCATCCTAATGCATGTAAATATAAAGCTAGATCAACAACAAGCGCCCCCTGACCAACGCTTCTCACTGCCCGTGCCAGAACCAACCGCTTTGTAGTTGGGTGAAGATCTCTAAGGTTCATCAAATTATCTTAGTATTGTAAAGAAAGTTATTTTGTTATTCTAATATTCCAAAATTAGCAACATGAAAATTACAAATGTTTTATTAAATTCACTGCTGTCCAAAATAATTATGGAATTTATTTTAGATAATGTACTTCTATAAATTAATTATATGCCGCTCCTCCGGAGCTTTATTTGTTTTTTCATCTATTTCTACTAATATGTCACCGCTCTGCGGTTTTGCTCATTTTGCGTAGCCCGCTACGTTACCCCGTTTACCCCGTTTGCGGGGTTTGCATAGAATCCACAATTATGAAAGCCAAGAGCACCTAACTGTCGGCTGCAGCATGCGGATTGTAAATGTTTTTGTATTGCCCCGGCATTCATGCCGGGGTGGAGTCCATTTTTTGTTGATTAAATCCCCGCCATAAACCTGTCTGACCGGTAGGCTTCACAACTACCTATAGTAATTGAAATAATATTTGTAATCATTACTCCAATATTCCACTACTCCAACATTCCATTCCAATCTGACTTCTGACTTCTGTCTTCTGTCTACCGTCTTCTATAAGAAATATCCCCTGATGACGATAACCAATAAAAAAATAATTTTGCATAACGACATTTCCCTTGACAATAATATAAAAATATTATACGTTAGTAAGTAAGTGATTACAATATTATTTGAACGAAGGAAAAAATGTCAAGAGAAACAACAGACATACGGCAAGAACAAATTAAGAAGGCTGTGCTGGATATAATTGCAGACGAAGGTCTGCAAAATATTTCTACCAGAAACCTTGCAAAAAGGATAGGGCTTACCGAAGGGGCTATATTTCGCCATTTCCCGACCAAACGCGATATTATTAAAGGAATCATGGATGATGTTGCTAATGATTTAATAGGGTCTCTAAGAAATATTGTACTTAAACCGGAAAAAGCAGAAGATAAACTATTCAAATACTTGTGCCAAAACGTAAAGTATCTAAAAGAAAACAGGGGTATTACTATGCTTCTGTTTTCAGAAGCTGCCCACCTTGGTGACAAGGAGCTAAAAGAAAAATTGAATCAAATTTTATATGAGCAAAAGCAGCTCATAATTAAGATGGTGAAGGATGGAATATCGGAAGGGGTCTGGGATAAATCTGTTAATGCAGAAGATGTTGCTATCATTTATATGGGTATACCTATTACATTCAACATTGAATTTGTGTTGAATAAAAACGGACTTAATGCCGACAACTTCTGCAAAAGAATGTATACTTTAATTTTAAAGACATTAAAAAACTAAAAAAATTTATCTAATAAGGTAAGTAATTGATTACTTAATAAAAGGAGGCAATTAAATGCTTAATCTACGAAAACAGGCTTTCGAATATCATATATGCGAATGCCTACAAATTTCTCATAACTACAACACAACGAATGTAGCTGAAAAAGTTACAATCCATTTTCCCTACAACTCTTCATCCCGAAGAATTTTATAAAGGAGGGCAGAAAATGGATATTAATAGTACACTAATGTTAGCGGTCATATTTTCATTTCTGCTGGCTTTTATATTCTCGATGTTCGGTCAGGGAGGAGGATCAGTATATTCCCCGTTGTTAATTCTGCTTGGTTACGCGGTGTTGACTTCCACATCTACCTCCCTGGTATTGAATTTAATAACATCTATGTCGGCAGGATATATTTTTTACAAGAATAAAATGATTGACATGAAAGCATCATTCATGTTTGTGCCGGGCATTGTCGTTGGCGCCTTTGCTGGTGGTGTTATGTCTAAATATGTTAATTCAAACATCTTATTATGGTTGTTTGTATTCTTTTTAATCATTCTCGGAGCGCGAATGATGTTGACCTATTGGGAAAAAGGAAAGGGCAGCGAAGACGAACCTATGCCGCGCTTATCTACATCAATGTACGTGCTCATTGTAGTCTTCAGTTTTCTCGTCGGTATCATTTCAGGCTTACTTGGAGTCGGAGGCGGCATATTGATCGTTCCTTTCATGACCTATGTCCTCAAGTACCCAACAAAGTCCGCTGCGGGTTCGTCGCATTTGATCATATCCTTCTCGGCGCTTGCCGGAATCTTAGGTCATGCAACATCTCACCGGCTCGATTATCCCTTGATAGCAATAACCGGTATTGCCGTTCTCATCGGCGGAAACCTTGGCGCAAGATTCAGCTTGAGGGTTAAACCTAAAATGATAAAGGCTGGACTCGGTCTTATTATGTGGGCGCTTGCAGCCCAGATCTTATTAAAACTCTCGAAAATTATGTGAGCTATGTATGAAAAAAATATTTATAATTCTTACCGGTTTCATATTAATAAACTCTTCCTTTGCTCAGCAAAAAGTAAATTGGAACGGTTATCTGCAGTATCGTTTTTCAGATAACTATCTTAATCAATCTGAATTTTCCGTAAGAAGGGCAAAGTTCTGGGTAAATGGTTTAATACCCGAAGAAGATGGTAGCTGGAGTTATAAACTACAGGCTAATTTTCTCCAACAAGTCAAATATCAATTTCTGCTTCAAGATGTACTTGTGAATTATAAGGTAAATAATTTTGAAGTAACTGCCGGTCAGTTTGTTCCGGATTTCAGCATACAAAGAAAACAGCCCGATTATGCGATACCGCTTGATGAAAGAGCGGACGTTGTTAACGCCCTTGTTCCCGGCGCTGAAACTATGGCAAGAGATATCGGTGTTGAATTAAAATTAGATGATAGTAAAACCGGTTCTTTTAGCTTCGGCTTCTTTAATGGGAACGGAGCAAACACTGTTTCCAACCAAAGAAATTTTCTTTATGTAAACCGTGGGAGCTTGTTTCTTCTGAACAATCCGGAATCAAAATTAGAATTGGGTTACAATCTATCTTACCGCGATGCACATAATATTCAGTTTAGCAAAATCTACGGAAATAATTATGCTTTTACAGGTAATGACTTCCGCTTTGGTTTTGAGGAAAAATTAAATCTTGGTGCTTTTGAATTGCAATCTGAATATATCGAGGCACATCTTGGTAATCAAAAAGCCTACGGATATTATGCACTCGCTGATTATCTGATTGTATCAAAAAATTTAGTTACACTTTCGGTCGAACAACTGTATGACTTAAATCCATCAACAATTGATGATCCTTGGTATGTAATAGGATATTCATATCTCATAAAAGGAAACGATATAAAAATTTCTTTAGATAATAAATTTCAGTTCGCATCAAATAAAACTAATGCGCTGACAACTTTACAAATTCAATATTTCTTTAATTAAAAATAGGAGTACTAAAATGTTGCACGAAGAAAATTCGCCTGAGGCGAACCGCCCTGCGGGAGTTAATCCACAAGATTGGTTAGAGTTTGGACAAAAATTTCACGGACACAAATGCCCTGCGATGCCGATGGGCTTAAGAGTCGGCGCAGCCGCAATGAATGCACTCGGTGTTGAAAGAGCAAAAGACGGGCAAATATTGGCGATTGTTGACCTTGGTGAAAATCACTGCGCAACATGCTATGCCGACGGACTTCAAGTCATAATGGGAACAACTTTCGGTAAAGGCAATATTAAAAAAACACATAAAGGCAAATGGGCAGTAACGCTAGTAGATAGAGCAAACGGAAAAGCTGTTCGTGTTACGCCGAAAGCCGAAGCAATGCTACAGAACAAACAATCGGTATTCTTCAAAGATTATAGAGAAAAAGGAATACCGGCAAGCAAAGTTCCGGCAGTAGTTGTCGATCCTTTAATCGTCAATGTAATGGCAGCGCCAGCGGAAAAACTGCTTAACATTTCAAAAATATTTGATTACAAACTTGACCCGCACAGCGATAATTTCAATGGATTTGTTTGCGAAGAGTGCGGTGAGATGACGGTTGAAAGCTATGGTAGAATTAAAAACGGCATTCACGTTTGTATGGACTGCGCAGCTAAATAATGATAAAATAATAATGACCGCTTTAGATTGCCTATTCACTTGTTTTCGAATTATCTAAAGCGGTTTTGAAATGTAAATAAAATTATGAATGTTTATTCTTTACCTTCAATATTAGCTTTTACGATTAACTTCAGTATTGCTTTTATAATTCTTCTGGATAATCCTAAATCAAAAGTAAACCGCTGGTTCGCGGCATTTGTAATGGCGTTTGTATTATGGAACCTTGCCGAAATTTTAATCCTTACCACATCTAATTTTTCCGAGGCTTTATTCGGCGCTCAAATATTATATAGGATAATTTTTTTGCTGCCTGCTTTTTTTGTCGCTATTGCATTCAACTTTCCAGTACAAACTTCTAAACTTGCTGGTAAAACTTTTTTCTACATAGTTTTATTCATTATACCGATAATTCCTTTAGCTTCGTCTTTTCCTCATTTCAAAATTAATATTATCCGTCTGGCAAATGAGCCAAGCGGATATTTTTATAAATTGATATCAACCTCGGAGCCCTTATTTGTTATTCAACTAATTATAACAATAGCCTACCTAATCTGGGGCGCTGCAGTTTTGATAAATAAAATTCCGAAACTGCGGTCGGTTAGACAGAAAAATCAAACTTTATTCTTATTGACTGGTTTCGTTATTATTATTGCATATTTTCTGCTAATAAATATATTCCGCCTTTATCTTGCTTCCGAATTTTCAACTTATTTTCTTAATACAATTTTTGTTTTATCTATAAATGTATTTTTCCTTTTTATATTGGTACACTATAAAACGTTTAATACAAAAAATATTTTAAGAAGCGGCATTATATATTCAATTATCTACACTGTTATATTATCGGTTTATTTTATTGTTGTTGATAGATTAAGCCATACACTAAACAATTATTTTGGAATAAACTCGTTTTTCACTTCGGCATTTATAATCTTATTATTAGTCGCCCTAATCAAACCTCTAGAGACCAGACTTCAAATTTTATTGGATAGATTATTCTTAAAAGATTTAGGAAAGTACAGACATAATTTTTCGCAGTTAAGCCTTACTCTGCAAAGTTATTTAGCGCCGGAGGAACTGCTTCCTATGGTCAACAGGTTCATTAAAAATAATTTTCTTATAGAAGAAGTGCTCCTTTATCAAAGAGATGAAATTGGCAATTATCATATCGGCAATATTAACAATGATGTTATCCCTTCAAATATCATCAATAAATATTATGATTTTTTCAAAACAGCTAAAAGAGCATTTGAGATTTATGAGCTTGATATTGATAATGTTGATTCGGCATTTTCTAAAACATTAAAGAAGAAAAAAATCGAAGTAATTCTTCCTCTAGTGTTTAACGACGAAATATTGGCGGTACTTTTTCTTTCCAAGAAAAAATATGAAAATAAATTTACGGAAGATGAACTGGAAAGGCTTACAATTCTGGCTAATGAAGTAGTTATTGCTTATCACCGGAATAAAATATTTGCTGAGCTGCAGGTAAAAAAAGACGATCAGTTTAAGTTAGAAAAATTAGCTGCAATCGGTCAAATGACTGCGGGAATAGCACATGAAATCAAGAATCCTTTGAATACAATTTCAATATCCGCTCAAACACTTAAAAAGGGCGACTTAAGTAAGGAAGAAAGCTTTGAGTTGATGGATTATATTGTTAAAGAAGTAGACCGGCTTGACAAATTATTAAAAGATTTCTTAAAACTATCCAAAACTTTAGAAGTGAAATTTGAAACTGTTGAAGCTGGCACTTTATTCGCCAAAGCTATAGTCGCCATTGAAACTAAAAATATTAATCATATAAAAATTAGCTGTGACTGCCAAAAAAAGACTATGCTTAAAACCGATCCAAGTCTTCTGTACCAGGTTTTACTAAACCTTGGTTTGAATAGTGTGGATGCAATTATAGAACGCTGTAAAAAAGCCAGCCTGCCGGCAGGCAGGGATGAAACTTTTAACTGTCAGGATGGTTTGTTGAGTTTTTCCACCGAAAATCTAAACAATGAAATCGTAATAAAAATTCAAGATAACGGAATCGGCATACCCAAAGAAAAGTTGAACAATATTTTTAATCCCTTCTTCACAACAAAAGAAGATGGTACTGGGCTTGGGCTTTCTATTGCACACAATATTATTTCAAGCATGGGCGGAACCATTTCGGTCAATTCTTTATCAAATAAAACCGAATTTTTAATTTCTTTTCCTAAAACTTAAAGGCTTAGTATGGATGAACAAAAACCCACAATAGTTATTGCAGACGATGAAGATAAAGAGAGGCGTGTTATAAGCCTAAACTTAAAGGCGAATTATAATGTTCTCCTTGCTCAAAACGGGAAACAAGCTGCAGACTTAATTGATAACAACCGCGTTCATTTAGTTCTTACCGATTTTAATATGCCCGAAATGAACGGATTGGAATTGCTTAGCTGGGTTCAGGAAAATTATAAAACCATACCGGTAATTATTATTACCGCCTTCGGCAGCATTGAAAATGCGGTAGAAGCAATGAAGCTTGGTGCTCATGATTACATTACCAAACCAATAAAAATAGATGAGCTTGAAGCCGTTGTCGCAAAGTCACTGCTGTTCGGAAAATTATTGGAGGAGAATTTAGTCCTCAAGGAAAAGATTAAAAAATATGAGGGTTTTAATGAAATAATTACAGTTAATCCGCAGATGAAATCATTAATGGGATTAATCGGGCAGGTAGCCCAAACTCCGGCAACAATTTTAATTGAGGGAGAGTCAGGTACCGGCAAAATGCTGTTCGCTAGGGCGGTACACTATCTAAGCAGCCGCGCGGACAATCCTTTTATCGAAATTAATTGCGGAGCAATTCCGCACGATTTACTGGAAAGCGAACTCTTCGGACATGAGCGCGGCGCTTTTACGGGCGCTGTTAATATGAAAAAAGGAAAGTTTGAATTAGCAAACGGCGGAACTTTGTTCTTAGATGAGATTGGAGAATTGCCGTTAGACTTGCAGGTAAAACTTCTTCATGTTTTAGAAAATCAGAAATTCACACGAGTAGGCGGAACACAATTTATTACTACCAATGCAAGAATTGTGGCAGCGACAAATAAAAACTTAAAGAGCGAAGTTGATAAAGGAAATTTTAGGCAGGATTTATTTTACCGCTTACGCGTTGTTTATATGCGCATTCCACCCTTAAGGGAAAGAAAGGAAGACATTCCGCTGCTCATCGATCATTTCTTAAAAAAATATTCAGGCTTAAATAAAAGCGGTAATTTAGTAGTGGCTGAAAAATCGCGCAAGATTTTACAAAGTTTCGATTGGGAAGGCAATATTCGCGAACTGGAAAATATAATGCAGCAGTCGATTATCTTTTCTAAGGACGGAAGAATTACTCCGGAAAATTTGCCTGAAGAAGTTTTAGCCGCTTATAAAGAAGAAGCGGAAGCAGAGGATGAATATATCCCTCTCACCAAGGATGAACTGCAAGAAGAAAAAAAGAAAAAAACCGACCGTATACTTGATGAACTCGAAAACAAGTTTCTAATAAAACTATTAAACTCAACTCAAGGAAATGTCACAAGAGCATCTGAGATAAGCGGGTACGAAAGGCGTCAAATTCAAAACCTGCTAAGCAAACACAATATTGACGCAGAGAAGTTTAGGAAGTAATTTTATTTATAATCAACTGTCAATTTTAAATTACCGCCTAATCCGTCATGAATAATTCTCATTAATGTTGACAATCGAATATCTGAGGCGTCATTTTCAATCCGGGAAATGTAAGTTTTAGTGGTACCGCATTTTTCTGCCAATTGCTCCTGGGTCATATTGTTCTTCTTTCTCATCTCTTGTAACATCACTCCTAATTTAAATGCTTCAAATCCTTGTTCATATTTATCACGGCGCAGAGTCCCAATCCTGCCGTACTCATTATCAAGATGCTCATCAAAAGTCACAAATTTTTTTTTATTTATTTTCATAATAATCCTTTTTTAGTTTTAACGCTCGTTCAATCTCATTCTTTGGTGTCTTTTGTGTTTTTTTTTGAAATCCATTTAAAATAATTACCAGATTACCTTTATCAAAAAAGCAAAAAGTACGAAAAATATTACTTCCAAAACTTATACGTATCTCATATAAATCAGTACCTTCAATATGCTTGAAATATTTTTCCGGGATTACATCAAGGCACTTAACTAATCCTATTGTCCAGTTTATTTTTTCTTTAACCTTGTTAGATTGCATATTATAGAAATTCCAGAAATCATCTCCGTAAAAAACTATTTCTCTAATTGCAATTTTATTCATATTTCAAAGTTATCTAATTGGATAACCATATCCAAGTTTGCTGATGAGTCTATGATTGGCAGTTCTAATTTTGTAGTACATTCCCAACTGCGTAATGGCATTTCGCACTTCACTACGAACAAATATATTCAACGTTATAACCCATGGTTATTGAACAAGTTACTTCGTTTTTAATTTCCGGCATTCTAATTGTATTTATGCGGTTAATTAAAGAAATAAGATTAAAGAAAATGGTACAAAAAAAAATAATTGGATTGCTTGGAATTTGGTTAATAATCTCCGCTTTCATCTTTCAAACAGCAGAGCAAAACCTTTTGAATTTTTTATTTATCGGAGTTTTATCAGCGATTTCAGGTTTAACGTTGACCGTAAAAAAAACAGTTAGAGGTTGGATAAGCGGTTCATTAGGCCTGTGGCTGATAATTTCCGCATTCACTCCTTTCATCGTAAAAATACCCTGGAGGTATATTAATTCTTCTATAGTTGGAGTACTATTTATCTTCATAGGACTTGTAAATTTTGGAAAAGAAATCGACTTAACAAAACCATATAAATATGACAATAAAGTTCATACAAACAGATATTAACTAAAAAATAATAAGGAAAACTTAATGAGAACACACAATATAATCCCACTTTTTAATAAGTTTATAAAACTACGTTGGTTCACATCTTCTTTCATAGTTTTATGGCTTTTAGCAGGCTTAACTTATCAGAGTCAAGCACAGACTGCTAACTTAGGAAAGATATTGCATCAGGTTGAAGTAAATGCACCTGCATTAAAAGCTGCCCATGCAAATACTAAGATTTACGAAGCTACACGGCGTGAAGGATTGGGCAATTTGTTCGGTTCAATTGATGCGTTTGGTCAGTTGCAGTATTTTAATGACAATAGACTTACCCGTCCTATCTCTCTGCCAATAAATTTTATGACTCTTCCATCCGACAGCAGGCAAGTGGGCTATGGGATCGCATTAACTCTTCCTGTTGATATAAACGGGCAAATGATTTCTCACTTAAATTCACTGGTTCATCAGGAACGGGCAGCCGGGCATGATGCCGAACAGGTACGCTTAACTTTACTAAATCAGGCAGCTACGCTTTTCCATGGTATTGAATCTATATCCGGTAAACTTGATGCGCTTAATAAACAAGCCGATGCAATCCGGAAGCAAATTAAAGTGACAATTATCGCAATAAAAATCGGACGTAGAGCTCCTGTTGATCAATTAAGAATGGAATCTGAACTTAGTAATGTTGAGGGACAAATTGCAGAAGCAAACGGAACGAATTCCAGGCTAAGAGCTTATCTCTCAGCGCTTCTGAACCAATCGTCCTTTTCTGATTCGGTGACCCCGCCGGAAATACAGCCGATTGAAATTCAAAATACTCCTTTTGAAATAATGAACCGCCCGGATATTAAATCTGTTCAGGAAAAAGTGTTAGCCGCTAATTCCGGTGTGACTGCAGCCTGGGAATCATTTTTCCCTAAAGCGGTTATACAGGGAAGCTGGATGGAAAACCAGGGCTTTAATGGAGATGGAAAAAACGCGCCCTTCTGGCAAATAGGCGTTACAGTTGATCTTCCCATCTGGGCTGGCGGAACTCGTATTGCGCGTATTCAAGAAGCAGATGCAAGACAAGAAGCTGCCCTTTATCAAAGTAATGTTTTAAAGGCTTCTGTAAAAGCCGAAATGGTTTCTGCTTTAAGTGATTGGAGTGCAAGTCAATCGCAATTTCTTGCCGCTAAAAGCTCTCTCAAATCGGCAGAGGAAGTAATGAGAATTCAAACAGAACAATATAATCAAGGAAGACTTTCTGTAACAGATTTTTTGGATGCAGAAGCTAGACTTGCTTATGCCCGGGCTTCATATTCTGCAGCGCTTGCACATTGGTGGCAATCAGATGATTCTCTACGCTTAGCTCAAGGATTACCTCCTTCGGCTTATGTAAAGTATACGGAATTGAATAAATAAATTAACTTAATATAAATTATAAATGTGGAATAATACTATGGAAAACAAAAACAAACCAAAAAGACGATTGTCATGGATAATTACGGCAGCACTTGTAGTAATTATTTTGATTTCATTTGTCGTTATACGAATCAAACAGGTTGAACATATACCTTCGCAGATTATCACCCCGTGGGCATTAAACACTGCCATTGTCCATGATGCGTCCGTAACAGCAGGATATCCTGTCCTTGCTACATTGATGACGGATGGTGATGTTACACTTACCGCACAAATCGGAGGAACAATTACCCGCATGGGACCAAGGGAAGGTATTGCAGTTAGAAGCGGAACATTTCTTGCGCAGATAGATACGCGAACTATTCAAGATAACATTGCAGGATTAAAAGCGCGCCTCGTTGCTGCTAAATCAGATATGGTGAGAAAGAATGACGAATATAACCGCGAAAAAAATCTCTTTGATGCCGGCGGAAGCAGCCAGTCTTCTTTAGATGCCTACCACACCGCCTCAATTGCGGCAAACAATGAAGTAGTTACTCTTGAAAATCAAATTCAGGCATTAAATGTTAATGAAGAATACGGACATATTACTGCTCCCGTCAGCGGAATTATATCTGCAAGGCTACGCGAACCCGGAGATGTTGTAATGCCCGGACAGCCTGTTTATCAACTTACGACTACTGGGGGAGCAAGAGTTCATATTGAATTTCCTCAAGAGCTGTTGAAGCAAGTTAAAGAAGGAACTATTCTTCAACTTTTCCATGCGGGAGATACGCTTGATATAAAATTGGATAGAATTTATCCTCTGGTTAACGGGTTTGACCTGGGCGCTGCCGAAGCAGATCTAAAACAGATCCCGTTTAACCTGGCTAACGGTGCCCGTTTAACGGGTCGAATTGTCCTTGAACGCAGTCAGACCGGCATTGAAGTGCCCTCAGAATCTATAATTACGGATGATTCCGATAAAAGAAGTTATATCTTCAAAGTGAATCATGGCGACGTTCTGCAAAAAGTTCCTGTTACTATTCTGCTTACCGGAAGAAATGGTGTATCTGTTAGCGGGAACCTGCAGCCCGGAGATAAAGTAATAATTGCTCAGGAAAGTGTTCTATTAAGTTTGAGGAACGGCGATCCGGTAATTATTAATAAAGGAGGAACATTATGAACTTCTTCGAGCGTATGCTTCGAAAGCCTCATGCCATTATAGCAATTACATTAGTTACCGTACTTGCTGGCATTATTGCTTATGTTACATTACCGATGAACCTTTTCCCCGATACTAATCGTCCGGTGGTAGCCGTGATTACACAGTGGCCCGGAGCGGCAGCAAATGATGTTGCAACCGATGTTACCCATCCGATTGAAGTTCGTATGAAAGCAATTGATGGAGTAAGAAGAGTGACATCAACTTCCCGCGATCAAGTTTCTGCAGTTCAAATAGAATTCCATTATGGAAATAATATTGATGAAGCAGCAACGAAAGTCACAACTGAACTGCCGCGCGTGCGCAGCATGTTGCCACAAGGAATTAAAGATCCGTTGATATTTAAGATAACCGATGCGTCAAGACCATTAACAGTTTTGGCAGTAACTGCTTCAAAAGGCTATGATCTAAGCTTGCCGCAAATACGGCGTTTGGCGGAAAATCAATTGCGAGATGCAATACTTACTATACCAGGCGTCGCTGAAGCGGAAGTATTCGGCAGCCAAGAACGGCAGGTGGCTGTTGATCTCGATAGGAATAAACTTGAAGCATATCATCTTACAGTTGGTCAGGTTGCTTTTGCATTGGCAAAATCTAATATCTCAACTCCGTCTGGTTTGATTTACCGGCATGGGAACAGGTATTTGCTTAATACTCAGGTGCTTGCAAAAGGTCCGGATGATATATCGCAAATTTTAGTCCCGCTTCAAAAAGGGAATTATGTTAGCGTCGGTAGTCTCGGTGATGTTAAATGGGGTAAAGCCGATATCACTTCAATTTATCGCGGTAATGGAAAACCTGCCATTGCTATATCGCTTTTACGCGGTGAGCAGGGTCATGCGCGTGAAATTATTGCAGAAATAACAAAGCAGCTTCCTAAAATAGAGCAGCAATTTCCGATGCTTCACATTGAGGAAGCAGATACTCAAGGACGCCTTATAGATCTTACAGTTGATAATATGCTCGGCGCTCTAAGAGATGCTGTTATCATGACTATCATAGTAATTCTTCTTTTCCTCGGCGATACAAGAGCCGCATTTATTACGGCGTTGTCTCTTCCATTTACCTATCTTCTCACTTTTGCCGTGCTTAACGTGTTCGGATATGAGTTCGATATGGTAACGCTGACAGCTATTATTATTGCGGTAGGGCTGCTTGCAGATGACGCAATAGTTGTAATTGAAAATATAGAACGCACCATCCGTATTACAGGGGATAGCAGCGTTACAACTGCGGCAAAAGGTACACAGGAAATATTTCTTGCCGCAGCATCCGGAACCATTAGTGTTATTGTTGTTTTAATACCTATTATGTTTATTGGAGGATACGTACAAACAGTATTGCGACCTTTAGCTGTTACTCTGTCTGTGGCTTTAATGGCTTCGCTTATTGTATCCGTTACGATTATTCCTTTGCTGGTTCCTTATTTGCTTAGACCAGGCAAACGCGATCCTCTTTATGTAGTATTACATCCGTTCGAAGAACATGTTCTAGATCCATTAAAAGGTTTCTACGCTCGAATTGTCGGCTGGGGATTAGAACACCGCGGTTTAGTGCTTTCTTCATTTGCAGTTTTATTTGTAATATCATTAGCATTAATGAATGTTGTCGGGCGCGAATTAATGCCGCTTATGGATAGCGGAACTTTTATAGTTAATTATGAGACGCAGCCCGATATGGATACACCGGGTGTCGAGAAACTTGCCGAACAAATTGAACAATCAGTTAAAAGTTCCCTTAAACCGGGGTGGTTACTTTCAATGTCCGGAGTTGATGGTGCTGAAGCCGGTGTAAAATCTTTCGGCGCTGATCGTGTGCTTCAACATGGTCAACTTACGGTTAACATTATAGATCGATTTCATCGTGACCAATCAATCTATCAAATTGAAGCTGCGGTAAGACAAAAAATACGCAGACTACCAGGGTTAATTTCTTCTAACGTAACAGAGTTTGGCGCCACGCCGCTTTCCTCACTGCGCGGCACAGTAGATATGATGATTACCGGACCTGACCCAGGCGAACTCGATCAATTAGCAGATTCGGTAATGTACAGACTTAGGAACGTTCGTGGATTAACCGGTATTGAGAGAACCTGGCAGGGAAAATCCAGGCGGGTAAATTTGCAGATTAATGAAGCAAAGGCTCGATTGTATGGTTTAACACCTCAGGATATTGCCGGACAGGTAGCCCAAGCTGTTGGCGGAACTCCCGGAGGAAACCTCCGTATAACCGGTGAAATTCCTATACCTGTTTGGGTTCGTTTTGAACCGAACCAAAGGTCGAGCTCTGAAGATTTAGCCGCAATTCCGATAAGAACAGTGGATGGATCTTTAATTCCTTTGTCATCTTTTGCAGATCCGAAAGTTGTTTATGAACCGACAGCGGAAACGCATGAAGCACTGGTGCCTAATGTTGATGTACTTGGTTATAGAGGAAGTATTTCAATATCGCAATTGCATTCGAATGTCGAAGCCGCTTTATCAGGATTCAATCTTCCTCGCGGTTATTCAATGTCAGATCATGGTGAAATAATGCAGCTAAATGAATCTTTCGCAGCGCTGTTAAAATCATTTGCGATTGGTGTGGCGCTGCTTTACTTGATGCTTGTAATTGTGTTTAAATCATTCCGGGATCCGGTAGCAATAATGGCGAGCCTGCCGCTGGCTCTTATCGGAGCTTCGTGGGCTATGCTTATCGCGAATAAGCATAGTTGTCTGCCTTCCTTCATGGGATTGATTTTGCTTATGGGTATAATTGTAAAGAACGGAATCTTGCTTGTTGATTTTGCAAAGGTAGCAATGGAACAAGGTAAATCACCAAGAGAAGCAATACTTGAAGCCGTTCAATTAAGAACCCGTCCTATCCTCATGACAGCCGCCGCCGCTGCAGTTGGTATGATTCCAATTGCATTAGAATGGGCTGTCGGCATCGAACGTTTATCCCCGCTCGCAGTTGTTGCAATAGGCGGATTGATTACCGGAACTTTCTTAACACTGCTAGCTGTCCCGGTATTTCATTTGATGCTTGAACAAAGCCATAGAAATCGTTTAGCAAAAAAATTAGCTAAGCAGTAACTTGTAAGCCTCTGGCTTAAGAAAATATATTGATAAAAATAAAATGTAGCACGACCTAGCCAGAGGCTACAAACAAACATAATATCAGGAATTCAGGAACTTGATGTATAGATAGCAGATTGTATAATTAAATTTGAGAATTTTTTCTACCGTATACTTAATTAAAGTAATCTTAATAATTCTTAATTTTCATGTACACTAAAGGAAAAATTATCTGGAAAGTATATTGCAGGAACATGTAAACCAAACTGAAACATTAAAGGAACTATATGATAAATATTCACGCATGGTTTTTAATGTTGCGTTTCGTATGCTGCAAAATAGAGAGGATGCTGAAGACGTTACTCAGGATGTTTTTCTAAAGGTTTATAAATCTTTAAAATATTTCAGGGGTGAATCTCAAATTTCCACGTGGCTTTACCGTATAACAATCAACCAATCATTGAATTTACAACGAAAGCGAAAATACAAGCAATGGCTTTCGCTCTCAAAACAGGCAGACGTTTCTGATTCATTTGAAAATAATGATGACAATATAGATATTGCAGGCGCACCGGAAGAGAGTCCGGATGCAGTTTTAGAAAGGAAAGAAACTGAACGGGTTGTGCAAGAAGCAATTAATCAACTTCCTGAACAACAGCGTACAGCTTTGCTGCTTCACCGTTACGAAGGTTTATCTTATGAGGAAATTGCTAAGATTATGGATGTTAGTGTTGCGTCGGTAGAATCCCGGCTGCACAGAGCAAAGATAGCATTAACAAAGAAATTGCTGCCGCTAAAAAAGGAGTTAGAGTAAACGCAAGTTTTCAAACAGTAATGTGTCTAATAGTTATAATTAAACATAATATTAAAGGAGTCTAATATGAAAAACCATCTAATCTCTAGGAAAACTAAATTTGTTTTTTTCGCATTTAGTATTATTTGTTTACTTCTCCATAACAATTCCTATGCACAAGATAAAAACAATCATAAACATAATCAGATGAATGATTCAACGATGCTGCACAGGCAGCATATGATTCACATGAAAAGCTCTATGGTAATGCCCTTCGCTATGGATAAGGTTACTCATTATTTTATCAAAACAGACAACGGCGGTGTTTCAATGATTAAGGCAAAAGATTCAAAGGATACTTCTCAAATTACTTTAATCAGAAGTCATCTTAAAAAAGAAAAGACTCTGTTTTCAAATGCGGATTTCAGAGATCCTAAAGCTCTACACGGAGTGAATATGCCGGGGCTTAAAATATTGTCCGAATCTAAAGGAAAGTTTAAAGTTGAATACAAGTCATTACTTAACGGCGCTCAACTTACATTTACTACAAAAGATTCTGTAGTAAGAAATGCAATTCATAAATGGTTTGATGCCCAGTTGAAAGATCACGGCAGCGATGCGAAAAGTAACCAATAATAAGTGCAAGTTTTAGAACTGAAGCGAGTCTAATTCTTTAGAAAAGGAAACAGATAATGAAACATAAAGATGTAAAGAAGAAATTGATTTTATATCTGGACGGCGAACTGCCGGAAAATGAAATGAAAGAAATTAGTGAGCATTTGTCTACATGCTTTGAGTGTTCCAGGCAACGGGATTTATTTGTATCAATCTGGAATTCGGAGGACGTGCGGCAAAAACCGGTCGTCCCGCCATTCATCTGGACAAGACTCGAAGCGCGTATCAGAGAGTATGAACAAACTTCTAAATGGAACTACAATTTGAAGAAAGCTATCAGCTATGTTTCGATGCATCCGGTTAGTTTGGCGGCATCCATTATTGCCATTGCTGTTGGTATTTTTGTTGGCACTTTAACTTTTCGCCAGCAGGATTTTGGGAATCCATCCCTTCGTGAGAAGTCGCAAATTCAGAGTTCATCTCTTACAGCAACAGATGAATTTAAATTAAATCTATTCGACCTTGTTCCCCGTAATGAGTTAGGGAGTGAATTAGTCGATAAGGCAGAAACAAAAGAATAAACCATAGGCTTATAAATAAAAGGTTTCCTTATGAACAGAAAAATTATTTATTATGCGGCTGTTATACTTACAATAATAAATCTCGCCGCATTGGGAACGTGGACATATTATCAATTAAGAAGTGAAAAACCGGGATCTATTCAGTGCCGACGGGATCAGCAGTTTGACCAGTTGAAAAGTGAGCTTTCTCTTTCTGACGGACAAATTAAAAAAATACAAAAATACAGGACAGATTTTCTCTCAGAGATGGATTCACTTTCCATGCAGCTTGCCGGTAAACGTAAAGAACTTGCCAACGTACTCTGGCAAACAACACCAGATACGGCACACATAAATAGCCTTGTAAACCAAATATGTAAGGTACAATCTGCAGCTCAGCGCAAAGTTATTGCACATTTACTTGATGTAAAAAACGCACTAAATCCGGAACAGCAACAGAAGTTCTATGATATTGTTTTGCAGCGCTTTACTAAAGGATCAGACCAGCCGATGCCTAATCCTCGTTTACATTGAAAGCGGTTTAATGTTTCTTCCCACAAAAAACTTTTATTTCACCGCAAGTTTTTCTTTCTCTGTGTGTCTAATCTTTAAAGCAAATAAAAAGTAATGTTCTTTAATAAAAAATTGAAAAGGAAAATAAAATGAATAACATACCGGAATGGTTATTTGAGTTTAACGGTTACCGCTGCCCGTTTTTAATTATTGGATACAGAATGGGAAAGATGGCTATGGAGGAGCTGAATCTTACAAAAGGAAATAGTTATGAGATGTTTGTCTTCTCCGAACTCGGTATAGCTCATCCTCAAATAAAAATGATTGACGGAGTGCAAGCCGCTACAGGCGCAACCTATGGAAAGGGACAGTTGTTTAGACTTAATTACGGCAAACCTGCTATTACTTTTTATTACCCGGATAAGGGTACGGTTAGAATTAATCTTAAGAATGAATTCTTAGACCGCATTGGAAAATTTGAATACATGAAGTATAGAAAGCAAGGCGTACATAATACTGAAATTCCAGTTCACCTTGCCGATGAGATTATAAATTTTGCAGCAGAAACTCCGCTCGATGAAATTTTTAATGTAAAAGAAATTACTGACTTCAAATATGAACCGTCTAAAATTTCATTCAACAAATCGAAATGTGAAATCTGCGGCGAATATACGTTTGAAAGGTACTTAAGAAATAGAAACGGTAAACTCGTATGCATTCCTTGTTCGGAGTATGACAAAGAGAAAAATAATATTCTCTTGTCTTTGCAGCGAATGTAGCTGTTTAATTAAACAATAATCAGGATGATAATTATGGAAGAAACTTTGACCGCCGGTAAAGTTCAAAAATTAACGCTGGTTGATTTAATAAAAGTAAGTCTGTACATCGGAGCTACCTCTTACGGCGGACCCGCAATGTTTGCACAAATGAAAAAGAAATTTGTAGAAGGTAAAAGATGGATTGACGAAAAAGACTTTTTAGAGGCTTTAAGCTTTGCACAAATATTACCGGGGGCAACCGGTCTTACCGTTATGGCATATATCGGGTACAAGCTTAAAAATATTTTAGGCGCTTTAATTATTTCTTTTTTCTTCATTCTACCCACGTTCATTGCTGTCGTAATTTTATCATACGCATATTTTCATTTTACAGGTCATTCTTATATAACTTCTATTTTTACAGGTTTGGGTGCATTGGTTGTGGGGTTGCTTATCAATGCAGTAATAACTCTTGGCAAATCTGTTTTTCCTAAAATATCTCTGAAGTATTATAAAGGTTTTTTAATAGCGGCGTTTGTATTTGCGCTGTCGTTCTGGCTTAAAACAAATATGGTATATCTAATAATTGCTGCCGGTATTTTAGGGTTTATATTTTATTATTTCACCGGAGAGTTTGAAGGAATATCGGAACGGAAACAAGGCTCGTCAATCAATGTAATATCAACCGGGTCATCTCATAGAATGATTAAGTACAGTACCTTTATTATAACCATGCTGGTAATAGTCATTTTGCTTTTGTTCCTCCCGGCAATAAGTGAAATTTTCATTTCATTTTTTAAGATAGGTTTATTCTCATTCGGTGGCGGTTTTAATTCTATACCTCTGATGCAGCATGAAACAATAGACATTCGCCACTGGCTTACCTTAAAAGAATTTAGAGACGGAATTGCGATGGGACAAATTACGCCGGGACCTGTTTTAATTACTGCGACTTTCATCGGTTATAAAGTTGCCGGGATAACAGGCGCAGCCGCAGCAACTGCAGCAATTTTTTCACCTTCAATTTTATTGATGATTCTTTTATACGAAGCTCACAGTAAACTTACAAAGTTGTTAGCAGTAAAGGTAATTGTAAAAGGTATACTCGCCGGGTTTATTGGACTTCTTGTTTCAACAACAATAATCTTTGGAATGAAATCTCTTTTTAGCTGGCAGACCTGGACCATTTTCATTCTATCTTCAATAGCTTTGATAAAATTCAAAATTGATGCAGTATGGATAATACTGGTTGTGGTAATTGTTTCTTTAATAATATTTTGATTTTGAAATGCATAAAAACTTTAATGAATTATTGAAATATCTGAATAGGAAAAAATAAAAATGAAAACTTGCATTTATAGTAAAAGTAGGGCAGCAAATAATTTTAACGAAGAATATCATAAAAGAATAAAGGATTTCTAAAATGAAACAGCACAGTAAATTATATTATCTATTGTTCTTGTTAGTTGCTACGGGCTTAGTTCTTAGTGCCCGCGGACAGGAGCCGACAAAAACAAAAGGCACTGCACTTAATACGGTTACTGCCTCCGAACCAGATTCGGTCGAGATACTTAAGGATGCAATCGTAGCCTATCTCAACGCCGCCGCAGATTACAACAACTACTTTATTTCCGCCGGTACATTAAAAGAAACACTGCGCAAAAATAACGGAGCGGACTTAGTAATTGACATCCGCAAACAAGAAGACTACTTGAATGGTCACATTCCCGATGCCATCAATCTTCATTTAAAAGAAATCGGAGCCAAGCTGGATAAAATTCGGGCAGCCGCGGATGGGCGAACTGTTGTAGTCGTTTGTCTTAACGGTCAGGGCGCTGGTCAAATAATTTCGTTACTGAACATAGACGGAATTAAGGCGCTCGAACTTAAAGACGGCATGGGCACTGGAAAAGATAGCAAAGGTTGGCTGGGTGCGAAATTTCCTATGAGTACTGAACCAACTCCGATGACAGACATGCCGCCCGTGGCTATCCCAAACAAAGCCATCGACCAGGCGGTCAGAAACTATTTTCTCAAGTTACCTCCACCGCCTCCTCATATTATTGACGGTAAGGATTTGTATGATAAACTCGCTGCTTCCCCAGATGCCTATGTCATCCTTGACATTCGCAAACCGCAAGATTTCGAAAATGGACACATTAAAGGAGCCATGAACTACCAGTTTGGTCCCGCCATTGCCCAAAACATAGATGTCATCTCGGAAAATGCAAAAGGAAAAACATTAATTGTCTACAGCTACTCCGGTCAAGCATCAGGTCAAGTAATTTCGATGTTAAATACTATCGGTATTAAGGTGGAGAGTTTAAAAGGCGGCTTTGATGCTGGTTGGCACAAGCTTTTCCCAAAAAATATGGAGAAATAACATGAACTTTAATCAAACGCTGTACATGAATTTGTGCAAGCGAACTTGGGTTTGCAAGGAGCTGAATTATGTGGATTGTTAGACTTGCTTTACGCCGTCCTTATACTTTTGTGGTAGCTGCCATTGTTGTTTTCCTCTTAACTCCCTTCGTACTTCTGCGGATGCCGACCGATATTCTGCCTTCAATTAATATTCCCGTAGTCAGTGTTGTATGGACGTACGACGGCTTGAATGCCCACGAAATGGAGCAGCGCATTGTTTATAATCATGAGCGGATGATCTCCACTCTGGTGAACGATATCCAGCATATCGAATCCACTTCTTACAGTGGAGTGGGAGTGATAAAAATATTTCTACAGCCGGGAGCTTCAGTGCCGCAAGCAGTTGCTCAAATAACTGCAAGCGCTCAGACGATATTGCGTTCGCTACCTCCTGGAATAACTCCGCCGTTTATAGTTCAGTACAACGCTTCCAGCGTCCCAATTCTCCAGTACAGTCTTGCGAGCAAGCAGCTTACCGAACAGGAATTACAGGACATCGCGATGAACCAGGTAAAGGTTGGTTTAGCAACAGTGCGCGGCGCATCCATCCCTTTGCCCTCCGGAGGCAAATCGCCAGTGATTGCCGTTGACATCGACCTCCCAGCTCTCGAGGCAAAAAATCTTGCACCTCAGGACGTGATAAATGCCATCAATGCTCAGAACCTTATTCTACCGAGCGGTACGGCTAAAATAGGAAAAACCGAATACGATGTTTCGTTGAATAGCAGCCCGACTATTCTTGAGGAATTAAATAACCTCCCGATTAAAACTGTGAATGGCGCAGTCATCCGGATCCACGATGTCGCTCAGGTTTATTTCGGAGCTCTTCCGCAGGAGAATATGGTGAGGTTGAACGGAGTATCCGGAGTTTTGCTAACCGTTTTGAAAAGCGGCGCCGCATCTACTCTGCAGGTAGTCGATGGAATAAAGAACACAATGCAGCGTATTATGCAGACGCTTCCATCAAGTGTGCAAGTTAAAGAATTTGCAGATCAATCTCTCTTCGTACGCGCAGCAATAGACGGTGTAGTAAAGGAAGGAACGATTGCGGCAGCGCTGACGGCACTTATGATTTTATTATTCCTTGGTACTTGGCGTGGAACTTTTATAGTAGTTACGTCTATCCCGCTTTCAATTCTGGTAGCTATAATTTTACTAAGTGCGCTTGGCGAGACGATTAATCTAATGACGCTCGGCGGTCTCGCGCTTGCGGTCGGAATTCTCGTGGACGATGCGACGGTTGAGCTTGAGAACGTGCACCGTCACATGGCACGCGGTAAACCGACCCTACAGGCAATCCTTGATGGTGCACAGGAAATTGCGCTGCCTGCATTCGTATCAACATTAAGCATCTCTATTGTGTTTGTTCCAATGTTTTTCTTAACCGGCGTTGCGAGATATTTGTTCGTACCACTTGCCGAGGCTGTTGTGTTTGCCATGTTAACGAGCTACATCCTCTCACGTACACTCGTTCCCACAATGGTCAAATGGTTCTACCGGCATGTGAAATACACCGGCGAGTTGGCGCAGCCCGAAAAGGCTGCGAAGTGGCTGAGACCGTTTGTTTCCATACAAGTTGGTTTTGAAAAATGGTTCACGAGCTTTAGAGAAGGCTATCGCAGACTTCTTGGCATGGTGCTCTCCCACAGCCACGCATTTGCAGTAATCTTTTTGTTGTTTGCCCTCGGCACGTGGCTGCTACTTCCGTTGCTTGGACAGGATTTTTTTCCGTCAGTGGATGCGGGACAGTTCCGGCTGCACGTGCGTGCGCCTACAGGAACGCGCATTGAAGAAACAAGCCGGCTTGTTGACCATGTTGAGTCAGTGATTCGGCAGAAAATTCCGCAGGCTGAACTTGGCGGGATACTTGACAATATCGGCGTCCCCAGCGGCGGGCTTCCTCTTACTTATATTGATAACGGATTGGTTGGAACAGGCGATGCCGACATCTGGGTATCGCTGAACGCAGACCACAAGCCTACTGAAACTTATGTCCGCGAACTGAGAAGCAAACTCAACTCGGAATTTCCGGGAACGACTTTTTATTTTCTACCTGCCGACATAACAAATCAAACGATTAATTTCGGCTTGCCTGCTCCGATCGATATTCAGATTGTGGGACGCGATCTAGTGAAGAGCCGGGTGGTAGCGAACCAACTTCTGAATGAAATACGCCGCATACCCGGTGCTGTTGATGCACGAATTCAGCAGCCAAATAATCAGCCGAACCTCCAATTTAACGTTGACAGAACAAAAGCTTCGTTAATGGGGCTTACGCAGCGTGATGTGGCAGGCTCTGTTCTTTTAACCCTTAGCGGAAGCGGACAAACGCAGCCTAACTTTTGGGTCAACCCGAAAAACGGAGTTCAATATAAAGTGAACGTCCGTGTTCCTGAATATGATATGAATTCCATTGATGCCTTGCAATCTATGGCAATCACGGGCAGCCAGGCAGGGAAGAGTAATGCCCAGCTACTCGCTAACTTAGCTTCGTTTAAGCAAACGAGCACATCGCCGGTTTATACACACTATGACGTTCAACCTGTTCTTGATGTGTACGCAGGCGTGGATGGAAACAGTTTGGGGAACGTACTAAGTGATGTCACTCCGCTTATACAGAAGGCGAAAAAAGATCTGCCGAAGGGAAGCTTCATTGTAGTGCGCGGACAGGCGGAGACGATGCATTCAAGTTACACAGGTCTATTGGTCGGATTGATTATGGCGATTGCTCTCGTTTACCTCCTGCTTGTTGTCAATTTCCAAAGCTGGCTTGACCCTTTCATCATTATCATGGCTCTCCCGGGTGCGCTTGCCGGGGTTATCTGGGGATTGTATTTATCATTCACAAATCTCAGTGTGCCGGCGCTGCTCGGTACCATCATGAGCGTTGGTGTTGCAACGGCAAATTCAATTCTTGTAATAACTTTTGCACGCATTAATCTTCGTGAGGGCATGGACCCGACCACTGCCGTTTGGGAAGCCGCAACGACGCGCCTTCGTCCGGTTCTTATGACAGCGCTTGCAATGATTATCGGAATGTTCCCGATGGCGCTTGGATTAGGTGAAGGCGGTGAGCAGAATGCACCGCTCGGTCGTGCAGTAATCGGCGGGCTTGCAATTGCAACTTTCGCTACTTTGTTTTTTGTTCCGGCTATGTTTCGTTTATTGCACCGGAAGGCTCCTTCAAGTCCGTCACCGGATGAAATAAATTTATTAAATGAAAAGATAGATTAAAAAGGTATTTACATGACATCAAAACAAAATAATTCAATAGAGTCAACACAAATTAAAGAAGGCTTAACGGAGACCGCAAATTCACGAGTGAAGTTCTGGCGTACAGCTTTAGTTGTCGGAGCGATAATAATACTTGTTGCTGCGGGTTTGATTCCCCGGCTGCTGCAAAGAGCCGCATTAGCTAAAGAGACAGGTGAATTAGCAGTTCCAAAAGTTTCTGTTGTAATGCCGGCTCCCGGCAAAGCAGGAGCCGGGCTAATCTTGCCTGCGGAGATTCAACCGTGGGTAGAAGCTCCTATTTACGCACGCGCCACCGGTTACTTGAAACGCTGGCTTGTGGATATTGGTGCTAATGTTAAGGCAGGACAGCTTCTGGCAATAATTGAAACTCCCGACCTTGACCAGGAATTGGACCAGGCGCGCCACCAGCTTGCGGAGTCTGAAGCTTTATTATCATTGGCGAAAATTACTGCTGCACGCTATGCCGGGCTTGTAAAGACTGCCAGTGTTAGTGAGCAGGATAATGCTGAGAAACAAGGAGACCTTGCGCTGAAAACGGCAAGCGTTTCCGCTGCCCGTGCTAATGTTCGGCGCCTGGAATATTTAAAATCCTTTTCTCACGTTACAGCACCATTCGCCGGTACGATAACGGCACGTAACTGCGATGTGGGCGAACTTATTGCTGCCGGAAACAGTAAAGAACTTTTTCATCTATCCCAGACGAATAAACTTCGTATTTATGTTAATGTTCCGCAGACAAATGCTCTTGGCGTTTTATCTGGTCAAACTGCGGAACTGTTAATTCCAGAATTGCCCAACCATCCATTCAATGCAAAAGTAGTGCGCACTGCCGGTCAGATTTCAGATGATTCACGAACACTTCTAACCGAGCTTCAAGTTGATAATTCATCAGGCAAAATTCTGGCAGGCAGTTTCGGTCAAGTAAAATTTACTAATACTAAAAACGAAGCGACTCTAACACTTCCATCTAACTCAGTGATGTTCGGAGCGGAAGGAACGCATGTT
>JAKAFW010000058.1:0-14622 GCA_021817845.1 Bacteroidota bacterium | reverse complement strand
AAAAAAATACCGCAAATGTTTTAAGTGAATTGTTGGATAACGGATTTGTTTTTGCTCGCTACGACAGCACAATTATAAATAAGGATACTTCTAATAATAAAGCTAACGTTAACATTTTCTTCATCCCGGGAAACCGGTATAAAATTGATACCGTGCTTGTTCAAAAAAGCGGCAAAGGCGCTAGCCTGGTAACTGAAAAATTACTCCGTGATATTTCCGGTATTAAAACCGGCGATTATTACGATCAAGATGAACTTCGTCGAAGCCAGGTTAGGCTTTACAGAACCGGATTGTTTAACTCGGCAATTCTTACCGCCATTAATGAAGATACAACAGACCATAAAATCCCCGTTAAATTAGTAGGGAACATCGGTTTATTAAATGAACTTTCACCCGAAGTAATTCTTAATAATCAACAAAACGCCTTTAACGTAGGTTTAGGCGCAGCATATATCAAAAAAAACTTTTTTGGATATGCCCGTAAACTTACTATTAGCTCTTCATTCGGGGTACAAAATCTCTTTAATTTAGATTTTGGAAATTTAATTCGGAATTTTTCTTATAAAGATACTACACTTCTTGGCTATGTCGATTCGCATATTACAATTGATCAGCCGTATCTTTTTAATAAACCAATCTTCGGAACATGGGAAACTTATTTCAAAATAGATAAACAGGCTACTTATAACAACACTCTTTATGGCTCTTCTGTGACTTTAGATTTTGAACTACCGACCTATACTTTTATAAATCACCTTAGTACTTCTTACACCGTTGAGCAATCCAATGAAGTGTACCGCACATTTAATGATAGTTTATCAAGTAAATTAATTTCAGATATCGCTGCCGATATAGCCTCAACAACCGCCGACAATATACTTTTCCCAACCCAAGGATATAATTTATCATTTCATATAGAGGAAGCAAACTCGCTTCCATTTCTGATTTCAAAAATCTTCAAACAAAATTACAGCGGCTCATTGTTTTACAAAATTCTATTAAACAGTTCTTACTACATTCCACTTGATAATATAAAAAATTCAATAGCAGCTTTTAAATTAGAAATTGGAGACTTGCAAACTTTTTACGGTGGATTTGCAGGAGTACCAATTAACCGCACTTTCTACGCCGGAGGAAGTAACTCAATTCGTGCATGGCGTTCAAATCAATTAGTGCCGCAGGGAAGTGACAGTGTGTTGACAATTTACGGGATCAATAATGTAAAAGGAGGTGCATTCCTCCTCGAAAGCTCTATGGAGTACCGCTATAGAATTTTGGAAAATTTCGGTACAGTCCTTTTTTCCGATATTGGAAACACCTGGGAAAACTACAAACAGTTCCGTTACGACGGCCTCGCTGTTGCTGTAGGTTTTGGATTCCGCTATTACACAGCGGTTGCTCCATTCCGATTGGATTTCGGATTTAAATTTTATGATCCGGGAGACCACAGGTTTATTTTTGATCACAAAGTCGTTTTTCGACAGCTTCAAGTGCAATTTGGAATAGGTGAAGCTTTCTAATAGGATTATTCGCTTCAGAACATCTTTATAATGAATTTTTCCCTTTTCATCGCGTTTCATTCATAATCAAAGTCTTGGCTGCCTGCGCTTTGCTCTAATATGTCATTTTTCCCGCCTATCTCCGTCCTCTCAGTAGTTTCATTCAAAATCCAAAATTTCGTCTTGCCACCCTATAATTTAGCAATTTATTTTCCAAATTATATTACCTTTGTAAAAAAGAAAATCGTTTTTTCTAATGCTACAAAAAATATCTTTTACTCTAACGATAGTTGTACTTCTTTCTGCGACAATTTTTTCCCAGCAAAATGTTCAATATGAACTTACTACAATTAATTTTGTCGGAAACAATTCTTTCTCTTCAAATGGTTTGAAAGAAATTATTGTCAGTAAGGAATCACCCATGTGGTACTGGAAATTTTTGAATTCATTTTCTAGTTTCGGTAAGGGACCTGAATATTTTGATTCTACGTCTATTCCGATCGATCTTATTGCGCTGAAAGATTTTTACAACTCTAACGGATATTTTGAAGCAAAAATTTCTTCTTCTTATAAAATCGATAGTTTGGACAAGACAGCAAGCCTAACCTATAAAATTTCCGAAGGGCGTCCTTTTACATACGGAAAGATTACCTTTCGCGGAATGAATCGTGTTATTCCTGAAATAACAAATGAAGTGTATGCTGTGGAAAATTTCAATCCTAATACCCGCTATTCGGAGGAAATTGTATATTCAAATATTAACAAAGCGATTGATATTTTGAAGAATGAAGGTTATATGCTTGCTCATTCAGCTCCAACCGAGGTTCTAATTGATACGGCACACCACAAAGTTGACCTTACAATCTTTCTCCGGACGGGCTATCGATATAAGATCAATAAAATTTCCATCGATAAAACAGGGAACGGCAAAGACATGGTAAGCGATAACCTTCTCAGACAAATTACCATGATTAATCCCGGCGATTATTATGATCGGAATAAAATAGAGATAAGCCAATACCGCCTTGCAAGGACCGGACTTTTTAATACTATTCAACTTGCCTCCGATATACCCGATACTATAGGAAACCAGGTGCCTCTTTTGTTAAAAGGAAATATAGGAATGATGAACGAAATGTCACCCGAATTAGTTATGGATAATCAACGTGAAGAATTTAATATGGGTTTGGGTGCTTCATTTATTAAGAAGAATTTTTTCGGTGATGCTCGTAAGCTTACATTAAATGTCAAAGGTGAAATTTTAGACATCATACATTTTAATTACGCAGATTTTTTTAAGAGCCACGGCAGACGTGATTCTACTTTCCAAGGTTCTTTTCAATCATCTCTTCTTCTTGAGCAGCCATTCCTTTTTAATCGCCCTATAGCTACCAGCTTTGAACTTTATTATCAATCAGTTACTCAGAATTTAACTAATATAGGTACGTATGGAACTAAATTAAGCCTGGATTTTGAAATGCCAACCTACACTTTTATAACACTACTAAATCCTTACTTAATTTTCGAATATGTTGGATACGACCCAAACTTAAATGATCCAACAGTATCTTTAAATGCTAATAGTTTAACTACTGTTATCGGAACAGAGTTTGCGTCCTCAAAATCAAATGATATTATGTTTCCTACTAGAGGTGATAATCTTTCATTTATTGTTGAGGGAGCTTCTTCGGAAACTAATTTTGACATTGCACAATATTTAGGCTCTAACAGTCCATTAAACTTAAATACCAAAGATAGAGCCATTTTTTATAAGCTTCAGGAAACCTCTGCCTTTTATTTGCCTATCTCAAACGATAATAACGCTACATTTGCAATAAAATTTGAAACCGGTTACATTCAAACAATTAAAGGTGGTTATGACGTAATTCCTCCGAATAGGACATTCTTTGCCGGAGGTAGCAATTCAGTCCGTGGTTGGAGATCCAGAGAGTTAGTCCCTCGAGATTCAATAAAATATTTTGGCTTAACTTTAAGTGATAGTTTGCGTGGCGGCACATTTTTAGTTGAAGGCTCCTTTGAGTTCAGAAGAAAGTTTTGGCCTAAGGTAGGGCTTGTATTATTCTCGGATTATGGCAATACCTGGAATGGTTACAATTCCTTCCGTTTTAACGAACTAGCCGTTTCCGCCGGATTTGGCTTTCGATATTACTCCCAAATCGCTCCTTTCCGAATCGACTTTGGGTTTAAGTTTTATAATCCTGCAGATAAAAGAACAATAATTCACAAAGCATTTTGGAAACAAATGGAAATTCATTTTGGAATCGGCGAAGCGTTTTAAAACTGGGTTAATTAGTGATTATTTATATTGTTTACCACTGTTAAAATCATTATTTTTAAATTCTTTCTTAAAAGGAATAGCATGATTTATAGCATGACGGGCTATGGCAAAGGTTCGGCCCAAAATGAAAATTTTAATTCGGAGGTCGAAGTTAAAAGCGTAAACAGCCGTTTTCTTGAAATTTCGCTCAAGCTTCCAACATCATTAATGAACCGTGAATATGAAATACGCGAGTTCATTAAATCGAAAATTAACCGCGGTAAGCTTTCGGTTATTATACAATTGAAAAACAATGGATCTAATAACGACTCCCTTTTTATCAATAAGGAAAAATTAAAAAGCTATTTGTCGCTAGTTAAAGAATTAAAAAAAGCAGCAAAAATAAGTGAGAAGGTTAAGCTCGATCATCTTCTAAATCATGCGGATATTTTTTCTACTCCCGATCTTGAATTAAGTGACTCCGAATTTCATCTTATAAAAAAAGCTTTAGATTCTGCTCTGGCAGAACTTCTCAAGATGAAAAAGAACGAAGGAAAAGAGCTAACTAAAGACTTAATTCAGCGCATTAAAATAATTGAATCTCAGCTTGAGAAAATTGAAAAGGATACCGCAACTGCTGCCTCGGAATATTTTACTAAGTTAAAGGAAAGAATAAGCATTCTCATCAGCGATGTAAATATTGATAAGGATAGGCTTCAACAAGAGCTTGCTATTATTGCTGATAAAGCAGATATAACAGAAGAATGTGTTAGACTAAGAAGTCATATAAAATTCTTTTTGGAAAGCCTAAATGACTCCGAGCCGGGTAGAAAATTAAATTTTCTATGCCAGGAAATGAATCGCGAAGCAAACACCATTTCGTCAAAATCTATTTCTACTCTTACTATCCATAACTCGGTTTTTATAAAGGAAGAGATTGAGAAAATTCGTGAACAAATTCAAAATCTCGAGTAATATTTGGAAATTAGATTAGGAAAAATTTTAGCCGTATCGGCGCCGAGCGGCACCGGGAAAACTACCATCGTAAAACAAATATTAAAGGATTTTCCTGATTTGGTTTTTTCTATATCAGCCACTACACGTAGCAAAAGAAGCGAAGAAACAAACGGCAAAGAATACTTTTTTATCACTGAAGAAGAATTTAAAGAAAAAATCAATAATGAAGAATTTGTTGAGTGGGAAAGGTTTTACGACTATTATTACGGCACTTATAAAAGTTTTCTTGAAGAAAATATTCAACAAGGGAAATCCGTTTTATTGGAGATTGACGTTTACGGCGCTTTAAATGTCAAAAAGATTTATCCCGGCGCAAAATTAATCTTTATTTATCCGCCAAGTTATGATGAACTTGTAAATAGATTAATGAATAGAAAAACGGAAAGTGAAGAGGATTTTAAGAAAAGAATTGAGCGGGCAAAAATGGAATTGAGTCTTAAAGATAAATTTGATTATCTTGTAGAGAATAAAGACTTAAAAAAAGCAATTTTAGAAACAAAAAGTATTATAAATAATATTATAAAGGAAAAAGACTAAATGCAGATAGAACCAATTGATTTACGTATAATTGACAAGAAAACGCAAAATGTTTATGAGGCTATTATTGTAGCTTCAAAAAGGGCGCGTCAAATAAATGACGATAATAAAATTGAATATGCTAATTTGATTAGCACTATTCCTGCTCCGGCTGCTGACGACGAGAGCGAAGATATTGAAAATCCGGCACAGCTTAAAATGGCTTTGGATTTTGAAAAGAAAGAAAAACCGCATATCCAGGCTTTAGCTGAGCTTCTTGCCGGAAATATCGATTATAGATATAAGTAGTAAATACTTAATATTCCTCTTCTTACTAATAAATTTTTAATTCATCGGCGGAATATTTTTCCGCCGGTTCTTAAATAATTCACTTAATTTTGAAAACACTATGAGCGAAGATGTGCTTACCGGCAAAAAAATTCTTTTGGGCGTAACCGGCTGCATCGCTGCTTACAAATCCGCTTTTCTTATTCGTTCTCTTATCCAACGCGGCGCCGAGGTGAAAGTTGTGATGACTCCTTCAGCCGCAGAGTTTATTTCTCCGTTAACTCTTGCTACTCTATCCCAAAATCCGGTTATTATAAATACTTTTCCCCTCTCTCAAATAGATGGTTCTTCGTTGACAACATGGCATATAGATTATGCGCTTTGGGCGGACTTGATGATTATTGCTCCAGCGACGGTAAATACGGTCGCAAAAATTGCTCACGGTTTTGCCGATAACGCTTTAACAACTTTGGTTACTGCTTTGCGTTCACCTCTTATAATAGCCCCCGCCGCAGATGTCGATATGTATGAAAATAAAATCACTCAAGAGAACTTTAAGAAACTTGAAAGCCTCGGATACTTTTTAATTTATGCCGAGCATGGTCATCTTGCAAGCGGTTTATCTGGTTCAGGAAGGCTTGCTGATAATATGAAAATTTTGGATGCGGCAGAATTAATCCTATCAGGCTATAAAAAGGATTTATCCGACAAAAATATTTTAGTGACCGCCGGCCCTACTTACGAAGATATTGACCCTGTCAGATTTATTGGAAATCGCTCATCCGGGAAAATGGGCTATCAAATTGCAAAGGCTGCTTTCCTTCGCGGTGCAAATGTTACTCTAATTTCCGGTCCTTCACACGAAAATATTTACCCGGATATCAGTATTATAAAAGTTCGCTCTGCATCCGAAATGAAAAAGGAAGTTGCAAATAAAATCAAAGAAAATGATATTTTAATTATGTCCGCCGCTGTTGCGGATTATAAACCGGAAAATGTTTCGTCGACAAAGATTAAAAAGGAAGACAAGCTAAAATCAATTAAATTAATCGAAACGGATGATATTTTAGCTTCTCTCAATAAAGGAAACAAAATAGTTGTTGGCTTTGCACTGGAGACGGATAATGAACTTAAGAATGCGGACAAAAAATTAAAATCGAAAAATTTAGATATGATTGTTTTGAATTCACTTAAAGATGAAAAAAGCGGATTTGAAACGGATACAAATAAAGTAACCGTCATCCACAGCTCCGGGGAGACAGTCGAGTTTCCACTTCAATCTAAATTTCAAATTGCAAATAATATTTTAACTGAACTTCATAAAATTATAAAATAACCTTCTCTTCTTTTTGCCGGATAACTAGTATAGAATGAAAGAAAAATTACAAGACTTGCTTTTACAATCGCTCATTGATCAAAAAGAAATTTTTGGCGATGAGTTGTTCGAAGCTAAAAACTTAAAACGAAGAACTTCAGTTGAATTTGACACTCAGACTGAGCGATCTGGAGAAGTTCAGGCCCAAAAGGAAATTATTTCCGTAAAGAGTTTGTCTTCCAAAAAAGAAATTATAAAAGAGATTCCCTTGATTGAAGAACCGAAAGAAAGTTGGCAGGTTTCAAATAGTCTTGACGAATTAAACCAACTTATTTGCGAATGTCAAAAATGCCCGCTCGGAAAGACTCGTAATAAATTTGTTTTCGGTTCCGGGAATCCTAATGCAGAAGTCCTTGTGGTTGGTGAAGGTCCCGGCGCTGATGAAGATGCTCAGGGTTTGCCCTTTGTCGGTCGTGCCGGTAAGTTGCTTACTGATATACTTAAAGCAATAAATTTTTCTCGTGAGGAAGTTTACATTGCAAACATAGTTAAATGCCGCCCACCCGGTAATAGAACTCCACTTCCGGCAGAGATGCAATCTTGCCTTCCATATCTAAAAAAACAAATTGAGCTGATTAAACCGAAAGCAATTTTGTGCCTCGGTTTAACTTCAGCGCATGGACTATTGAAAAAGAAGGAATCTCTTACTAATATGCGCGGAAAAGTTTTTGACTTTGATAAAACAAAAGTTATGGTTACTTATCATCCTGCAGCTCTGCTACGCAACCCAAATTGGAAACGCGGCTGCTGGGAAGATGTTCAACTTTTTAGAAAATTGTATGATGAACTCGCGAATATAAAATAAAGATATAAAAGCTAATGGCAAAATTTGTAAAACAAAATATTACTTTGGAAAACATTGTTCCTGCAGATGTTAAACCGCCTGCTGCTCCCGAAATCGAAGCTGCGGTTCTTGGCGCTATGATGATTGAAAAAGAAGCCGTCCCAAAAGCTATCGAGCTTCTTACTCCGGAAAGTTTTTACATGAAAGAACACCGGATAATTTTTGAAGCGATGCTCTCGCTCTTCGATTCCGGCGAACCGATTGACACAGTAACTTTATATGAAGAATTAAAAAAAAGAGAGCAAACCGAAGCCGTAGGCGGCGCTGTTTATTTGAGTAAGCTTTCTCAAAATATTTCTTCCGCAGCAAATATTGAATATCATTCCAAAATTATTTTAGAAAAACAAATTTTACGCGGACTAATAACTAGCTCGCACCAAATTGCTAGGTCTGCTTATGAAGGTACAAAAGACGCATTTGATATACTGGATGAAGCGGAAAAGAAAATCTTTGAGATAACTGAAGCTCATCTAAAAAGATCCTTTCAAAATATGGATAGAGCCGTTAGAGATGCTCTTGAATATATTGAAGCTATTCATTCAAATACCAAACAACAGTTTTCTGTACCAACTGGTTTTTATGAACTGGATGAAATGTTGGGAGGATTTCAAAAATCCGACCTGATTATTATTGCAGCAAGACCCTCAATGGGAAAGACTGCTTTTGCTCTTTCTCTTGCTCGTAATGCTGCTATTGATCACAAAATTCCTGTAGGAATTTTTAGCCTGGAAATGTCTACTATGCAGCTTGTTATCAGAATGATATGCTCCGAAGGAAGGCTAAATGCTCATCTCGTACGCACGGGAAAACTTCCGCCCTCTGAAGGAGTAAAGCTTAGCAAAAATGCCCACAAATTAATTGAGTCACCCATCTATGTTGATGATTCGCCTGCTCAAACGGTTTTAGAAATCCGCGCAAAGGCAAGAAGATTAAAAACGGAACATGGAATCGGAATGATTATAATCGATTATCTTCAACTAATGCAAGGACCGGCAAATTCCGAAAGCCGCGAGCGGGAAATTTCCCATATCTCTCGCTCCTTAAAAGCGCTTGCAAAAGAATTAAATATCCCCGTAATTGCGCTTGCCCAGTTAAACCGCGCCGTAGAAACAAGTAAAGATAGACGCCCCCAGCTTTCTAACTTGCGCGAATCCGGTTCGATTGAACAAGACGCAGATGTGGTAATATTCTTAAATCGCCCCGAAGTTTACGGAATTAAAAATTTCGTCGAAGACGGATCAACAACTGAAGGTGTTGCGGAAATTATAATTGGTAAGCAACGAAATGGTCCCGTTGGCGAATTAAGATTAGCATTTATCAAAGAGTATGCCCGATTTGAAAATTTGGCTCACGCAAGACAAATTGAAGAATATTCATCTGCTTCACAACCCAATAGTGAAGATATTATTTAACTAAAATTTAATTATCCAAATTATGATAAAGATTTTTTTGCTCCTTTTTATCTCAAGCTCAGTTCTTCTTAGAGCGCAAATCTACTCCGGAAAAGATGTTGAGATTTGTAAATCTAAATTTAATCTCGCTGCTGAAGAAAACCTGCAAGTTAAACCCATTGGCGATGTAATTACTGCCATTGGAAAGAGTTTTATCGGCACTGAGTATATTGCACATACTTTGGAAAAAGGTAAAACAGAAAACCTTGTTATAAATCTTACAGGACTTGATTGCACGACTTTTCTTGAGACTGATCTTGCATTTGCCCGCTGTATTAAGGAAAAGAAAGATACCTTTAAAGATTATCAAAATGAACTTACAAAAATCCGCTATCGCGGCGGCGTAATTGATCAATATCCCTCAAGACTAAATTATTTCTCCGATTGGATCTATGACAATATTAAAAAGGGAATTGTAAAAAATATTTCTCAGGAAATCGGCGGAGAACCTCTTAAGTTCAATGTATACTTTATGTCAACACACCCGGACCTTTATGCCCAGCTCAAAGAAAATCATTCGTTGATACCCGTCATTGAGTCACAGGAAAAAGAAATTAATAAGCGCATTTATTACTTCATACCTAAAGAAAAAATTTCTCAAATAGAAGGTAAAATCCAAAATGGCGACCTGATAGCATTTACTTCTGCCGTTAAAGGACTCGATATTAATCATGTAGGTGTTGCAGTTAAAATGAGTGACGGCAGTATTCATTTGATGCACGCACCAAATGTTGGCTATAAAGTGCAAATAGCCGTTCTCCCGCTTGCCGATTATATTTCTAAAGTTAAAAAAGATACCGGCATAATAGTACTTCGTGCAATTGAACCTTGAATAATGAATAAAATCACTAACTCTGACTTTTACTCTCCTTGCTCAAATTATGCAATTCTATAACCTCACAATCACAATATACCAATCTGAAAAGATAAATTTTCTGGTTTTCAGATTAAACGAATTTTACTAACTTAGATTGGAAGAAAAAAGAAATTATTTATGAAAAAATATTATTTCCTCATTGCCATAATCATAATCATGGCGCATAATATTATGCCCCAAGACTCCCCCTTTTACGATGCTCCATTTGGCGGTGGCGGAGGATACACCGGCGGATGGATTGTCCCAAACGTTGATGGTATAAATGTACAACTAAAAAACTTTGGTGTACCTTCTTTACCCTCAAGTGGGTTATATATGTCAGGCGGTGCGGGCTTTATTTATCTCGGATTCATAAAAAATTTAAGAGTTGGCGGTATAGGCTTTAGCGGATCAAGAACTACATCGGCAATTTTCTATCCAACATATGCAGGTCCTTCCCCCTATCCTTATACTAATTATAATAGAGAGGCTGTTTATTCAATAAGCGGAGGTGGACTAACTTTAGAGTACACACTTCCTTTTGTAAAAGATATTGGAGTTTCCGTTGGTGCCGTTATTGGCAGAGGTAGCTTAAATATTCAACTTTACAGCAATATTGGCACAACAACGTGGGACAACTATTGGAATCGTGCATCTGGCTCTTCATCCAGTTTAAAAAATAATTTCTGGCTTTTTACTCCAACCCTAAATGTTGATATCCCTGCATATCATCTTTTATCCTTTCGAATAGGCGCAGGCTATCAGTATACTTTTGGCAGCAGTTGGACTTATGATAACAATAAGGATATTACCGATGCGCCATCGGACATTAACGGTAACAGCTTTTATATTCAAGCAGGTATTTTTGTAGGACTATTTTCTTATTAGGAATTAAATGAAGAATATTTTGGTAACAGGCGGCGCGGGCTTTATCGGAAGCAACTACATCAACCACATTCTTGATGAGCGTGACGATTATAATATCATTAATCTTGATAAGCTTACTTATGCCGGCAATATTGAAAATCTAAAAAAATCCGAATCTAATAAAAATTATCAATTCATAAAGGGAGATATTGGTAACTCCGAGTTAGTAAGATTTATTTTCGAAAAGTATAAAATTAAATATGTAATAAACTTTGCGGCAGAATCTCACGTAGACCGCAGCATTCTCGGCTCTGAAATATTTTTTAGGACAAATGTTCTCGGTACCAATGTTTTATTGGAAACAGCGCGCCGATTTGAAGTTGAAAGATTCCTTCAAATATCAACCGATGAAGTTTACGGTAGTTTAGGAGAAGAAGGAAAATTTTCGGAGATTACACCATTGTCACCCAATAGCCCATATTCATCAAGTAAAGCGTCTGCTGATATGATGGCTCTCTCATTTTATCATACATACGGAATGCCTGTTTTAATAACGCGATGTTCAAATAATTACGGAACATTCCAATTCCCTGAAAAATTAATTCCACTAATGATAATTAATGCTTTAAATAATAAAAAACTTCCTGTCTATGGAGATGGCTTAAATGTACGCGATTGGATCTACGTTATCGATCACAACAAAGCAATAAATTTAGTCTTTGAAAAGGGAAATATCGGCGAAGTTTATAATATTGGCGCCAGCAGAGAAATGAAGAATATCGAGATAGTAAAATTGATATTAAAACATCTTGGCAAATCAGAAGAATTAATTCAGTACGTGAAGGATAGGCCGGGACACGACAGGCGCTACGCAATAGACTCAACAAAAATTCAAACCAACTTAGGATGGAAACCATCCTTCACCTTTGAAGAGGCGATAACTAAAACAATTGATTGGTATATAGAGAATAAACAATGGTGGGAAAGAATAATTTCGGGCGAGTACCGGCAGTATTATTCCGTCCAATACAAATCATAATAAACACATAAATAAATTCTTAGGTTAAATAATGAAGAAAGTTTTATTTCTAATAGTCCCGTTAATTTTAATAGCAAGCTTAAATGCACAAACAAATAATAAGATTGCTTCCGGCCTAACGACTGGAATTCCCACAATCAGTGTGACTATTGGTGGAGATTTTATGGTAACCGGTACCTTCCCGGCATTAGTTAGTGAGAGAGTTGATGCATTCGTTACCAGAATGTTTAATCAAGCCAAAGAAAACATGTTAGCCAAAATAACCGATCCTTACCAAATTGAACAATTAGAAAAAAAGATTGCAGAATATCCATTTCGCGACATTACCCTAAGAAGATCTTCCGGAGAAGTATTAAAACTTGATCTTTTAAAATTCAGACTAACTGGTGACTTCAAGGACAACCCATACTTAAGAAATGATGACGTTTTGATCTTTCCTCAATATGATCCCAAAACAGATTTCTTTGTAATTTCTGGTGCAGTAAATGATCCAAATACATACCAATTTTTCCCCGGCGATAAACTTTCAGATGCCTTACTTTTAGCCCAAGGCATTAACAAAGCTTATGAAAATGTTCATCAGGCGAAAATATATCGCCTTAGCTATAATGGCGAAAAAATGAAAACTATCGAAGTGAACCTTTCCGATGATGTCCCCCTTGAAAGAGGGGATAGAATTGTTGTTCTTGCGCAGGATAATGAAAAGAAAAATTTCTTTGTAGATGTAATCGGCGAAGTCAATATGCCAGGAAAAATTCCGATCACAAAAGATAAAACGACAATCAGACAAGTTCTGAAACAATGCGATTGGTTCAAAGATGACGCTGATCTATCAAAAGCCGAATTGATTCGAGGCACAAATGCTTTCAAATCACTTATTTTTTCAGATCAACTTGAAAGATTAAGAATGTTAAGAATGTCAACTCTTATTGATGAAGACACAGCATACTTTAATGTGGATGAAATGCTTAGATTAATGAGAGGAAATGGATTAGTTGATTTTGATAAAGTGCAAGCCGGTGATTCATTAGAAAGTAGCTTTATTGTTAGAGACGGGGATGTAATATATGTTCCACCAAAAGTAGACCTTGTCTATGTCTTTGGTCAGATAAATTCTCCCGGTTATGCCAAATACGTCAAGGGTGAAGATTACAACTACTATATCCAACAAGCTGGTGGTTTAGGAGAAACGGCATCAAACGACATTTACCTAATAAAAGGTAAATCAAGAGCATGGTATAATGTTGATGATTTAGAAAAGAAGAATATTTCCATTCAGCCAGGTGATTTTATTTGGGTGTCCAAAAAGACTCCAAGAACTTTCTGGTATGAAGTTGCGCGTGCAAGCCAGCTTGCAGCTGTAATAACTGCGATTGCTACCATTGCAGTACTTTATTTTCAATATAGGAAACTTTAAAAAATTTTACATATCTGTCCAGAATAATTTGTTTTTTTCAAGAAAAATAATTTATTTTGGACAGATATAGTATTGCCGTTTAAATCTTTGTTTTTTATGTCAAGATATTTGAAATGATTTCCCATATTCCATCATACATATTCCATATTCCATTGCGGCTTGCCGCACTATGACATTTCTATTTCTTTCTTGATTCACAAATAACAATTAATATTCTTGAAATAATCAAACATTAGTTCTTTTTCTCTAAATCGCATAGTTCCCTAGCTGATACCAACTAATTCTTTCAAACCATTCAAAAAAAGGAATGCAAATCCAAAATAGCTCCAAAAACGTTTTGAATACACTCTGAATCACTCCTAATACCTTCAGCATGTACTGATCTCTTAATTAACTTTTATCTTTTCCATTCGAATTTATTAGCTTCTTCTTGAGCATGTATCTCTTCTGAAGATTCTATTTACGGAATGGTCAAATAATCCTTATAATCTTTCAGAAAAATTTTCTATTGTTAGTTGATAAAAAGCACCGTCATAGTAATTTACATTATGCAAAAACAAACTTTCAAAATGATGAAATATTGGAAAATATAAAAAACCGCTCAATTCCACTACTCCAATTTTCCCAAAATCGTGTAACATCAGTTAGTAAGAATCTAAAATTTATAATATTTGCAAATCTGCATATCATTCGCACACAGATTATTATTAAATCCTTCATATTGCGATGATAATTGGAGTTCTCTTTTTCTAATCAATTTCGGAGAGTAACATAAATATTAAAATATTTTTAAAATAATTTAAATTATCACTTGACATTTATTTCGAAAAGTTTAATTTTGATAAGCTAATTTATAAAAATTCTTAACGATTTTTTACAAATTAAACATTTGAAATTTTTAACAGCTATTGACTTTATATGAGTTAGATAGTATGTTTAAAGCCCTTCTTTAATGAAGGTTTTTTTTAGTTCTTTGATAAAGTGAGTGCATTTAACCAGTCAGTTAAATGGTTTCAACTAAGCGTCTAAAACGCCAAGATTACAAAACAATTAAACTCTACAACGGAGAGTTTGATCCTGGCTCAGGACGAACGCTGGCGGCGTGCTTAACACATGCAAGTCTACGAGAAAGAGGTAGCAATATCTTGATTAAAGTGGCGCACGGGTGAGTAACA
>JAKAFW010000094.1:0-3462 GCA_021817845.1 Bacteroidota bacterium | reverse complement strand
ATTATCACAGAATTATCCAAATCCATTTAATCCAACCACAATGATTAAATACAGTATTCCTAAAAGTGGAATTGTTACTCTTAAGGTTTACAATTTGTTAGGCCAAGAAGTTGCAACTTTAGTTAATCAGGAACAAAAGTCCGGCAACTATATTGTAAATTTTGATGCTTCTAAGTTAGCATCCGGAGTTTATATGTATCGAATCCAATCAGGTAATTTTTCTTTAACGAAAAAGATGCTACTCTTAAAGTAAAACTTAATAACAAAAATACTTTTATTATGATAAAGCGGGATACCATATACTGTCCGCTTAATTCTAATTGTTATTTACGGTGGTTCGTTTAAAAAACGAACCACAACTTTATAAATCAGATTAACAATCCTGATTGACACTTGATTGGTTGGGTTTCTTCTCGGATAAACGCCCCACACACAGCTCCATGAAATTTATCGTACTCTTAATAGAGGCGACTTTTTTTTGCGCTCTCGCTATCATAGACCAGATTTAAGAGAATGACGTAAAAATCAACGAAGTTGTAAACTGCGGCGGACTTGGTAATAAAAATTCTTTACTCATTCAAATCTATTCAGACATAACCGGACGTCCTATGAAGATTTCCAAGAGTGCACAAACGCCTACCCTTGGCACTGTAATCTCTAAAAAAATGATGTTCGTCCTTAACGATACCGGTTCATGGGTTGGGTATTATAAAGATGGTACGTATGGTACACGTTACAGAACCTGGGAAAGCGCAATCAATTTAGAAGCGGCTGTCCTGTTTGCAGAAAAATTTTAACCTTTTTAATTCATAATCTTTTGAAAAACTTTAAAAAATTTATGAGGATTGCAATGTCATTAAAAACAAAAATGTTTTTGGGATTATTAACAACCCTATTGGTGTGTTTTATCGGAACAGAGAACCTTTACTCGCAGGGTATAAGTAGAGAAATATTAGGCGGGGGTAGTAAACCTGGCTCAGGTAGAAAGCACGAGATCAAACACATAAGAAGTAAGAACATTGGTTTTATAGACTCAGCGTTTCAGGATGGTTATACTGATAACATTGTTAACGTAAATGTTGACAGTGAAAAGATACAAACACTAACTATTCAAAGCACAGACGAAAACAAGTATATAGGGGCAGGCAGAACATCATATAGTGTTTGGACACGTGACCTTTACTGGGGATTTCTTGGCTGGGCACAAGCTGGAGATGATTCTGTTCTCGATATGATGAAGTCTTCTCTGCGTCTTCTGGTAATGGCCAAGGACAAGAACCAGGCTATGGGACAGAGCAAGGTGTGGCCATTGAATGATAAGCGGTTTTATATTCCACAAGCATATACCACGGGTCTTAATATAGCCATGGATTTATTCCCTTGGTGTTCTGAATCCCAGGCAGATTTTCTTCTTTTAGCCTATAATTATTGGAGACTCAGCGGCGACCGGAAGTTTATTGAATCGATTTGGAATGACATTAAGTACGTAACTAAGACGCTCGAACTGCTGGATACGAACGGCAATTCATTGCCTGACGCACTTCAAGGCAGCTACGATTACCAGTTTATCAGTGTGAATACCGAAGAACCCCTTATGTGTGCAAAGACTAGCATGGCTTATAGTGATGTATCGAAGCTTGCACGAATGCTGGGCAAGGATGGGTATGCAGATAGTCTTGAAACGCTTGCGGCGAAAATCAAGGAGACAATGAATAAGAGCGTTGAAAATGGCGGATTGTGGAAGAAAGAAGGTAAAGGTGGTTATTATGTGATACGGAAGATTTCTAAAGAAAAGGAAAAGATACCGGAGTTTATACTAAAGGAAATGCCTTCATATATAAAATTATTTTATAGTAAGAAAGGGATACTGGATAAATTTATACCTTACGAAAATCTTGTGCCTATGTGGTGCGGGATGACGAGCAGCAAGCAAGACAAATCGATTTTTGCGAAGCTGGATGCCGGTTTTAAGAAATATTACGATTTGCCTTATGGTCCGGAGTATTGCGCCCCGGCGGGACATAATGACCAAAGCGTGATGGGTTGTTCGAGTGTTTCGTGGCTTGGTTTTCTCGATGTTTATTTGAGAGGTAAGAAGGGACATGAAACAAATCGTTCGAGAATATTTGATATGCTTATGAAGCATGCGCATGATGCGGGTGGGATTCCTTTTCCAGAAGGTGCAGGAATTTACGGTAATCTGACTGGCGGAGCGGGTAGAACCTGGGATAACGGAAATTTCTTTCATATGCTAATTTGCGGGGTATATGGTTTAGAAAAGAGTAAGGATGGAATAAAGATAGTATCACCCGAAAAAATTGACGGTACACCTTTGACAATGCTACAGAATTTTCGGTGGCGTAAAGCGATATATAATTTTAAATGGGTTGGTGAAGGGAGGAGCATAAAAAGTGTTACTATGGATGGCAATGAAATTGCATCTAAGCAGGGTGTTTACAAGCTTACTAATAAGACAGGTAAACACGAAGTTGAAATAGAACTTTACAAATAAGTCTTTCCTTATTCAAAAAAACTAATCAATTTAAAAGGAGTTACTAACCATGGTAAAAAAAAGCTTAATTATTTGGACTTTTATGCTAATAGTATTGCTAAACGCCCAAAGTACTCTTTTAGGGGGACAAGAGTTTGAGTTAACAAAACAAAAAGCTAAAGAATATATGGCAGGGTATGATAAATCCGTTGAGCCAATCGATAAAACGATGTCAGGCTCTAGTGATTCCACTACGGATATAATTATGTGGTATGACTGTGATGACGGAACAGCAATAAATACACGTCCTGACAATGGTTGGTGGCCATTAAATCCGGGCTACCCCAACGATCCGGTTGTGGGAGGATTACTTACCAATAATTATTACTACTTAAAGCGTGCATCGGACGGGGCGATATTGGATTCAGCGCGTCCGCCAGAGAGTGATAGTTTCAGCTTGCAGATTTGGAATGTGTCACAATATATTGGTACGGAGGTATATATCGAAATAGTTGATAATAATTCAGGAAGCGGATATGCCTGGCTTGCTGCAGATGATTTTATATTGGGTGGAGAGACTGGAGACACTCTTGATTTTGAATCAGGTAGTTATGCACCCGATTGGCAAGTAATAAGTGGAAATGCCTTTGGAACTACCCCGAATTCTACTGTTCATGGGTCAATGTCGGGACAGCATGGTAAATATTGGGCAGATTCCTGGAGCGGCGCTGGAGAATCGGCAATAGGTATACTACGTTCTAAAAATTTTACGATAACAAAATCTAGAACAAACACGATAAGCTTTTTGAAAGCTGGATGGGATGGTACGGGGGGTAATGGCCCATACAGAACAACAACATCTCTTTTAGGCACATATCAAAGTCAAGACCCAGCAGTAATTAAGCAGCATGCTTACTGGATTAAGGCTTTAGGTTGTAATGTTATGGCATGTGATCTTACCAATTCAGGTC
>JAKAFW010000024.1:0-66336 GCA_021817845.1 Bacteroidota bacterium | reverse complement strand
GCCATTTCAGTAAAAAATTTTTTAGCTCAAAGCCACCGTGGTCTGCTGCGATTGCAATTTTCAACTTATATTCCTTTAACTTATCTTTTTGAATGGTGCAATTTAAGTAAAATGTTAAATAATTCAATAATAATTCTTCAAATCTTAAAAGTAAGGTTGATTCTTAGGTTGTTAAAAATTAGTTTTAAGAAGGTTATAATTTATAATGAGTAAAATTAATAGAAAACGGTAACAAAACATTATGGGAACAAATTTCAAAGGTACCGAGAAGGAAGTCAAGGCTCTTGATGTTTACATTAAACTTATAAGGGCATCGGAATCATTAAGCAGTAGAATAAATTCTAAACTTGATAAGAAGGGTTTAACGATTAGCCAGTTCGCGGTTTTGGATGTGTTATATAATTTAGGACCGCTTTCTCAAAAAGATTTGGGTAAGAAGATTTTACGGAGCGGTGGGAATATTACAATGGTTATTGATAATCTTGAAAAGCAAAGTTTTGTTGAAAGAGAACGAAGCCAGGAGGATAGGAGATTTTTTATAATTCATCTTACAAAAAAAGGGAAGAAATTTTTTGCAAAGATCTTCCCAATATTTTTAGATTCCGTCCTTAAAGAATTCTCAGTGCTAACCGACAAGGAGCAGATTGAATTTCAGAGAATGTGTAAGTTAGTCGGCTTAAAAGAGAGATAATAACTTCAAGTAATTTTAAGGCTTAATTTATTTATCTTTTATTTTTTCCAAAATAGCCTTAGCGCTTATTAAAAGGCTATCATCATTTTCATCTTTTTTGGGGGAAGAAATAACCTTATTAAACATATCCCTTGCATCTACGTAATCATCTTTTCGCATGTAAGCATAACCAAGATCGAAATAGAACATTCTAAAATTTGGGTAGAGGTCGATAGCTTTTTTATAATCGGTAATAGCGACGTCAAGATCTGCCCAACCTAATCCCAATAATGAGCGGGCGGGTTTCCATTTCTTGCTTACCTCTGCGTTAGTTCTAGCTAAGATATAATAAGCAAGCGCCTGGACATAATTTCCGCCGTTACCTAAAGCAATAGCTTTATCGCAATCTGCTTTAACGGCATTAACAACACCACCGACCGAAAATATTCCCTTGAACAAAGCAATCTTTCCGTTAGCAATTGCCCGTCTGACATAAGTGATGGCTTCGGTAGGAGCAAGTTTAGCCGATTGGTCGGCATAGTAATATGCCTTTTGAAAGACTGCTAACTGAGCATCTTTAGCAGTACTCGAATTTTCGGGCATATGCTCGGCAATGTATACATAAGCACGACTGATCCTCCAATAAACTTCCCAATTTTTAGGGGAGATTTTATCTGCTTCGAAAAATGTATCCAAAGCTTTTTGATTATCATATTTTACATCGAGATAATTATCCCCCTTGTTTAATAGATCCTGAACATTTTGTGCAACAACGAATGGGGATAAAAAAACCGAAAGAGCTAAAAATGCAAGTACTGCTAAAGAAAACCTGGTTGTTTTCATGGAACCTCCTTTAGAATTAATCGAAAAGTGATTTATTTATTTCATCATCCTTATCCGGAGTTAAACTATGCTTAAATAAGTCTGTTGAAGCCAAATTAATAAATTTAGTCCATCCGCTTTCGGAATTTACCTGTGATAAAATAGCGTTTTTATATGCATTTACTTTAGCGCTTAGCTCATCTGCTTGGTATAAAGTAATAGCTTCCAATGTTTTGGGAACAACAGGAGAAGCATATTCCAACCTTCCCTGATGGCTCAGTATAAGATGAAGCAAACATTCTTTAGTTTCTTCCGGAAAACCGGGAATTTTTTTTACTTCCTCGTTTATCATCATCGCAGAAATTACAATATGTCCCAGCAATTTACCTTTATCGGTATAATCAAAAGAACTGTTGAAGCTTAATTCCGCTGTCTTGCCAAAATCGTGCATCATAGCGCCGGTAATTAATAAATCACGGTTAATTTCCGGATGGATATCACACATCAAATCACAAATTTTAATTATCTCTAAAGTATGCTCAATCAATCCGTGTAGATACGAATGATGCCATGATTTTCCCGCAGGCGCGGTAGAGAATTTTTTAAGATTTTCATCATCAAAGATTTGCTTTAGTAATTGCTTAAGGTAGGGTTCCTTAATTTTTTCAATCCGTTTTGTGAATTCGGAAATCATTACATTAAGGTTTCTTTTTGACCTCGGGAGGAAATCAATTGAAGATACCTCTTCAGAGGATGTTAATTTACGGATCGAGTTAAGTCTAATTTGTCGCGCACCCTGATAGTCTTCTATTACCCCAATTACTTTAGCAATATCTCCCGTAAAGATAGATGAAGAGACTTCATCAAAGTTATCCCATATGTTTGCGTTAAGAGAGGCAGATTTATCGCCTAGTTCCAGGAATAGATAAGGTTTGTTTGATTTAGTTAAACGTGATTCAATCTTTTTAACAAGAAGAAAGTGATCTACACGATCATTTTTATTTAAGGCGGATAAATCAGATTGGTTTAACATTCACTACTTTCAATGAGTTTTACATTGTCAAGTTATAATATAAATTTTTCAATATCACCACTATTTTAACAGTCACTTGTTTTGTTCTTTAACAATTTCAATTGAACTATCTTTTGGAAGAAGCGCCACAATAGATCTATTCAGAAGGTCTATCGACACTGCTATAGATTTTTCATTTCCTTTGTCTAAAATAGTTCCAATTACTCCTTCGAAGGGACCGTCTTTAATCAGCACTCTTTCGCCCGGTATCAAGCCCTCATTTACAAAAAAATCCGATTGTCCATTTAAGAATAATCTTAAGTTATTTATTTGCCACTCAGGAATTTTAGCCGGTCTGCCCAAATCAAAAATGCAGCGTACAACGGACTCTTGTTCAAGCGAAATCATTCTTTCCCGTTCGTCGGCGAAAATGAAAATATAACCGCGAAGTAATGGTTCGGTAATTTTCTTTTTCCTATCACTCCATTGCCGCACTCTTGTAATAGACGGAAGATAATACTCAACGCCAACCGAGTGAATTTCTTCGGCTGCCTTAAATTCACTTCTTGACTTCGTATATAGAGCAAACCAGGATTTATCATTTGAAGTAATTATGCTCATAAATTTCTCCGATTTTTTTGATGATCAGCAATGCTATTTAATGGGCGCTCTGCCAATAGAGTAATAAATAAAATTATTAGCTTTCATTTTATCAAGGTCATAAAGATTTCTGCCGTCAAAAATAACAGGCGCTTTAAGAAGAGACTTTATTTTGGAGAAATCAGGATTACGAAATTCATTCCATTCGGTAACAATGATCAAAGCATCGGCACCTTCAAGAACTTTGTATGAATTTTCTGCGTAGATAATTTTATTTCCTAAAACCGTTTTTGTAGTTTCAACCGCTTCAGGATCAAAAGCAGAAATTGTGGCCCCGGCATCCAACAAGTAATTAATCAAAGATATTGATGGAGCTTCGCGCACATCGTCGGTATTAGGCTTGAAGGCAAGTCCCCATAGTGCAAAATGTTTTTTTGAAATATTTCCGCCGTAATGATTAGAAATTTTTTTGAAGAACAATTCGATTTGATTTTTATTTACGGAAACGACAGATTTTAAGATTTTAAAATCATAACCGTTTTCATTTGCAGTATTAACCAATGCAATAACATCCTTAGGGAAGCATGAGCCTCCGTATCCAACACCAGGAAATAAAAATCTTTTTCCTATTCTTGAATCCGAGCCAATGCCTATTCTGACCTTGTCAACTTCGGCTCCTGTAAGCTCGCATAAATTTGCTATTTCATTCATAAAAGAGATTTTGGCTGCAAGAAAGGAATTAGCAGCATACTTCGTCATTTCGGCAGAGCGTTCATCCATAAAATAAACCGGGTTACCCGAACGAACGAAAGGTTCGTAAAGTTGAGTTAGAATTTCTTTAGTCGTTTGATTGCTTGTACCGATTACAACCCTTTCCGGTTTAAGGAAATCTTCAACGGCCATTCCTTCGCGTAAGAATTCCGGGTTTGAGGCAACGTCGAAATTGAAATCGGAAGCATAAGATTTTATTTTTTCTTTAACCCTGTCAGCAGTTCCAACAGGAACAGTGCTTTTATCGATAATAATTTTAAATCCGATATTCGGTTCACTCTTAAAGAATTTGCCAAGGTCATCAGCAACTCCTAGTACAAATTTAAGGTCTGCGCTTCCGTCAGCGTCTTGCGGAGTCGGCAATGAGAGGAAAATAATCTGGGAATCTCTAACCGCCTCATGCAGATTTGTTGTAAAGGTTAATCTACCGTCCTTAATATTTCTTTCAAAAAGAATTTCAAGTCCGGGTTCGTAAATCGGCACGCTGCCTCTTTTCATTTTTTCAACTTTAGCAGAATCAATATCTACACAAATAACATCGTTGCCGGTTTCGGCAAAACAAGTACCGGTTACCAAACCAACATAACCGGTTCCAACAACAGCAATTTTCAAGTATCCTCCGTTTTTATCTTATGAAATATAAAAATAGACAGGTAAAGTTGGAAGGAAGTTCATTATAAATATTCCCGCCATAAATAATATTTATTTCAATAGTTTTTGAATCTTATCGCTAAATGCTTGTGAGTTAACCGGATTCTGGAATACTTCGTCGACTCCAAATATTTTGTAAGATTTAATTATCCCCTGTGAAATTTTTGGAACAATAGAGAGAATCGGAATATTAAAATTTGTATCCACTTTACGAATAGATTCCATAAGTTGCAATCCGTTCATTAGTGGCAGATCGTGCCCTGTAATAATTAGAGAGGGGAAATTATCAATAATAATTTCCATCGCTTCGTAACCATTCTCAACTGTAATTATTTTATAAGATGTGCAGCTTTGCTGAATTAAATCTTCATACTTCATTCTATTCAAAGGATTGCTTTCGACGATAAGAATAATATTTTGCGAGCAAGGAATTGTAAAGTGAAACTCACTACCTTCGCCGAATTTTGAATAAAGCCAGATTGACCCGTTATGTTTTTCAACTATTTCTTTCACGAGTGACAACCCCAAACCGGTTCCTTTTTCTCCTTTAGTTCCCTCTGTGGAAAAGACTTTTTCAATTCTAAAAAGCTTGTTCTTATTTTCTTCCGAAATTCCTATGCCTTCATCTTTAACGATAAACTCCGCCATTCCATTATTAAAAACATCAGCAGAAATTTCAACTGTTTCATGTTCGCGAGAAAATTTTATAGCATTGCTTAACAAATTAGTTATCACCTGCATAAGTAAGCGCTCGTCAGCATGAATATAAAGAGAATTTTTTACGCTTACCTTTATTTCGATATTTTTTCTAATTGCATTGCCGGTAAGTGAAGAGACACAATTATAAACCAATGTTTGAGCATGCAGCCGTATAGGTTCAATTTTAAGCCGCCCGGTTTGAAGCCTTGACCAGTCAAGTAAATAATTTATTAATTGTAGCTGGTGTTGTGATGAATCGTTGATGTAATTTAAGTATTCTACACGCTCTGAATCTGACAGGTTAGGTTCGTTTATCAAAATTTCTGCAAAGCCGAGGATGCTTGTAAATGGGGCGCGCAGATCATGCGAAAGCATCGAGATGAAATTATCTTTTGTTTCATTAAGGCGTTGAAATTTTTCCAATGATTTTTCTAAGGATTGCATCTCAGATTTCAGATCCGAAATATTTGTAACTGCACCGTTGAATATTTTTATCTCCCCGTCTTTGTCTCTTTTGACAGTAATATTTTCTTGTACCCAAATAATTACTTTATCTTTGCGAAGAATTCTATAAATTAATTTTAAGGAATTTATTGATTGGTCTTTCACAAATTCGTTAAACTGTCTTTTAACTTTTTGCAAATCTTCTTTGACGATAATTTTATTCAACAATTCCGGGAATTGTTTTATTTCTCCGGGGGTATAGCCAGTTACCTTTTCAATGCTGTCCGAAAACAATATTGAATCGGCTTTTTTGCCGGATGAAGAATACCAGAGGAAAACATCTTCAAGCCCATAGTATTGTTCCTGAAGATTCTTCTGATTAAAAAGATTTTTCTCTATTTCCTTTTGAAGTCCGTTTGAAATATTTTTTTTCAGTCTATTAACCCATCAAATTGAAAATGCTTAAATGATAAATATTTTAGCAACATCAACCAAAAGAGATGGTTGATTGAAAAGCGCAGTGGTAAATAATTTTCCCAAAGTTCTTTTTTCGTATGGTATTTTATTGAAGGAATGCGCAATCTTATTAAACTTGTCATCGGAGAAATTATAAATACCGTTTTTAATTTTCTCAAACAACTCGTGTCGTTTGCCTAATCTTTCGTGCCAGGCTTTATCGTAAGTTAAAATATGATCGAGTGAATTATTAGTGATAGCTTCAGCAGCAATTTTGCCGGCAATGCTTCCGCCAATCATTCCGCTTGCAATTCCGCCGCCGCTAAGTGGATTAACCTGGCGTGCAGCATCTCCCACAAGCATTATTCCGGGCGCAGAAATTTTCTCCAAAGTAATTGTACTTGGGACTCCCCCGGCAATTGAGGTAAGTATCGGTGAATTCGGAAAATTATTCTCCATGAAATTATTTAGAAAAGATAAAGCTGATTTTTTCTTCCCTACCATTCCACTTACACCTAAGCCAATATTAGCAGCGCCATTTACTTTTGGGAATATCCAGAAATAACCGCCGGGCGCAACATTTTCACCAAAATAAAAATAAAGAGTATCATCTTTCACATTGATATTAGAGGCGGTAACTTGAACGCAGCATTCCATCTCTCTAAAATCTACATAAGTTTTTAGTCCCGCCCATCTTCCGATTCTTGACTCAACGCCGTCGGCGCCGATTACAATTTTTGCTTTCAATTCTTTTTGCTCGCCGCGATATTCATATTTTACGCCTGAGACTTTCCCGTCTTCAAATAAAAGTCCGTTCACATAAGCGCGAGTTAAAATCTCAGCTCCTGCTTTGGCAGCAGTCTTGGCTAATTCATAATCAAATACTCTGCGTTCAAGAACATACCCGGCGTCACCAAATTCAATCACAGCTTCTGTGCCGTCGGGCGAAATCAGCGCAAATTTATTTATATGCGCGGATATCCATTTTTCATCGGGAGCAATAAATTCGGAAACGCCTGCTTTACTTATTGCTTCGCCACAGCGCACCGGGTAGCCAACATCTCTATCTTTTTCAAGCATCAAAACGGAGGCTCCTCCTTCTGCCGCAAAACGCGCCGCAATTGAGCCTGCAGGTCCGGCGCCGACGATAACTATATCATATTCTGGTTTCATTTTATTTTTTTTACCTAAATTTATGAATAATTATCCAGTACTAATAATAGGCAGTAGGCCGTAAGAAATAGGCAATAGGCAATAAGAGAAGGAAAAGGGGCAATATGGAATAGGAAATAAGCAATTAAATTTTATCCGATTTTCTTATATATTTTTCAGGATTTTCAATCATATGGTTAATCATTTTTCCTATTTCTTCGGACTTGCTTATCAGACTTTGATACATATCCTGAGATATGTATTTACATTCTAAAGCAAAGTCCAGCCAAACTTGAGTTTCCGAATTTTCCATATCAGAATCTGACATTTTGGAAATAAAATAGGCTTCGTATTGCCTTTTTCTATAGCCCTCTGCAATAGCAGCTGAAACTGATCGAGATGATCTTCTGATCTGATCGGTTAACGAGTATTTTTCTTCTTTTGGAAAAGTTTTAGATATTTCGAAGATCATCATTGCAAGTCCAAACGATTTTTTATATACCGTTAGATCTTTAAAAGAAATATTTATAACAATTCTCCTTCAATTCTTATCAACCCTATTGTTTTTTGCCTATTGCCTATTGCTTATTGCCTATTGTTTTTTACCAATTGCCTATTTAAAAAAGAACTCCTTCTTTGTTAAATTTTATCACTTCAATCGGACAACTCCAAATACATTTTGAACAATTCGTACAACGTTCATCAATAATAAATATTTCGGCTTCTTTTAATTCAATTGCATCTTCGGGACATACGCCAACACAACATCCGCAGAAGTCGCATTTATCCGGAAGTATCTCTATCATTAATTTGCCGGTCTTTGCCAGTCGGTAATTCATTCTCTAAATCGAAATAAAATAATTATAATAATAAATCTACAAATTTTCAGAACAAGGAAGAATAACGTACATCAAAATTTGTGACGAGTAACGAGGAAGGACTGACAGAGCCGTTTTATTGGATGTTTTGGTTTGGCACCAAATTAGTGATAGCAGTTATGATTGCTGCTCTAAATCCACTGAAGTAATATACAAAGATTATTTTCATCATATAGATTTTCAGCCCTTTATTCAAATTATAAAGTTACTAGGCCATAATCTAAGATTCGACACCTAAAATCAAAAGAGGAACAGGTGGACTATTTCGACCCTGACGCATTACATTATAAACTTCGCCTTCAAAGTAAGCTACTCCAGAGGACATTTGAGATTGCATTTTTTTGGTTGCAAGTATTTCAATTCCTAAATTTATTTTTCCACCTGAATAGAATAACATATGTTTAACAAATAAATCATAAGCGACAAAAGAATATTTACCAAATTGAACTTCAACTGCAATTTTATCTTTTACAAAATTAGTTTGATTATAGAATAATATTTGATAGAAATTCTTTCAATTCCTTGAAGGATAATAATAAACTCTTTCCCATTAACTCACGATTATGAGTTATATAATTATAAAAAACGGCTTTCACTCCAACCATTTTAAGAAAACTTAACATTAAGAGATTTATTAAGTTCGATCAATCACTGATGTTTTTCTCAAATAGCCCTACTTCATCATAAGCTGGATTTGATTCTATTAAAAGAGAATCCTTCTTATTTTTAGCTTCTTGATAAGAAAAAAATATCTCTGGTTCTTGTATTAAACCATGATAAACAAAAATAATTATCCATATTTTTTTCATTTTGTTTCCTTTGATAGTCTGTTATACCAAGAATAGACATCCCTATAATCCATGAAATTACACGAATCGACCAATCCACTTACTTTAAATGTTGGTCTATTTATTTGTCTAAAAAACAAAGATCTTCTAATATAATTGGAGACAATACTATATTTTGGTTTCAAGTTAGGTTCAACCAAATGCAAATCATTGAATCGCAATAAACCAGAATAAATTGGGGTTGAATGTTCTACTTCAAACAATGCCTTGACTTGACTTGATCCAGATTGTAACCAAATAATATCTACTTCTCTAATTATATCAATTACTTTATCATAACGACTTGGTATATTGTTGACACATTCAAATTTTGTTGCGCAATTCCAATCTAGTTTATTTCTATCTACGGGAGGTATCCAAATGTCAAAGCCTTTATGTAATCCTATTGATCCTAAAAGTGTCTGGATTTGTGAATGACTAAAATTTGGCGTGTTATCTATTTTATTTAAATCTATTCTTTCAGAGAAATAATTCCATCCTAAATATCCTTCAAGATTAAACCTACCAGAATTTGAAATATATAGTTCCATTCCATCATCTTGAAGATAAAGTGACGCTTTTATTTGCCCATCAGCTGCTGGTTCAAGTGAACTAAATATATCTTCAAATTCAGAATAGGGAATAAATATTGGCTCAACTTGACTATCCCACAAAAAACATATAACAGAGTTAAAACCATCTAATTCCTTTAAATCTTCTTTCCTAATTCCATAAAAAGCTTGGTTTCTACTATGAATCTTGGAGTATCGAGTATAAATTCGACATAAACCATCACCTAATTCAAATAACGATTGGCTATTCGGTAACTTTTTTATATTACCAAATCGTTTTTTTAATTCAATTAAAAACTCGGACTTAATTACATTTGACATAGCTTCACTTTTCTAATTAAAAGAAAAATTAATCCTCACTAAATAATCAGAATTTCCTAAATGTCTGCAGGGATATTATTTGTTTCTTGTTCAGCCAGCTGTTTTTCCATAGATTTTTTTGTCTCACATTCTTTCCTGACATTATATATTGAGAGGATATCATAATCAAATCGGATTTATATAGATTGGAGGGATAACCAAATAAATTTTCTTTTACTTTCATCAATATTACATCTTTTTGTCGTTAATATAATCAAATGAAAAGAATCTTTCATCAAATGATTAAAGAAATAATGGATAGAATTATAAAATAAAATATAAGAAAATTAAGAATATGCGAACTCTGAATAATTTTCTAATTGAATATTATATAATCTTTCATGAATTAAAAAGTTTACACAACATTATCTAAATAATTAAATAGGGTTCAATGAGCGAATGAATGGAAAGCGGACCTCCGTAATAGGACGTTTCCAACGGGAACTTGAGAATCTGACTCGGCGGAGAGGTTGGTGACTAGTGGCTCCCCACTTCTAAATTAGTTACGGAATATCCGCAGCAGCAGTTATCCAAATAGTATTTCAATATCTTCTTTTGTTAAGTTCTTAAGCATTCCGGTTTCACTGGTAATAATATCCTCAACTAATTTTCTTTTTTTATCCTGCAGCAAAAGGATTTTCTCTTCAACGCTGTTTTTTGTAATAAACTTATATACAAAAACGTGTTTATCCTGCCCGATGCGATGCGTTCTGTCAGTCGCCTGGGCTTCTACAGCGGGATTCCACCATGGGTCATAATGAAAAACATAGTCGGCTGCGGTCAAGTTCAAGCCAAATCCGCCGGCTTTAAGACTAATTAGAAATATTTTTACGTCGTCATTATTTTGGAAATTATTAACGTGCTTTTCCCTGTCAATTACGCTTCCGGTTAAATATTCATAGTTGATATTTTGTTTTTCCAAATACGCTTTTATAATATCGAGCATTTGAACGAATTGAGAAAACACCAAGACTTTATGCCCGTCTTCAATAACTTTTTCTGCAAGCTCTTTGAACTCTTCGAACTTACCGGATTTTTTTCCGTAGCTTTTATTAACGAGTACCGGATGATTACAAATTTGCCGGAGTCTAAGAAGTCCTTCGATGACTTTGAATCCCGATTTTTTTATTCCATTGCGCGAAATCTCTTCCATAAGCTCATCTCTTATAGAATTCCGCCAGAGGTTATAAATTTTTTCCTGTTCGGGTTCCATTTCGCAATAATGAATTATTTCCGTCTTCTCCGGCAGCTCCTTTGCAACAACGTCTTTCGTCCTTCTAAGGATGAAAGGATAAATTAATTTACGCAGATGTTCCGAAGCGGATTTGTCGTTCTGTTTATGGATCGGAGTGGAAAAGTTTTCCTGAAATTTACTTAACGAGCCAAGCAGCCCGGGATTTAGAAAATTGAACTGCGACCAGAGTTCGCTCAAATTATTTTCAACCGGCGTTCCAGTAAGACAAAGCTTATGCTCGGCCGAAAGCATTTTAATAGCCTTAGCCGTTTTTGAAAGCGGATTCTTTATTTTTTGAGATTCATCTAAGATGATGTAATAAAACTTTGTTTGAGATAATGCTTCTGCTTCCCTTAGTACGATACTGTAACTTGTAATTACTGCATCGTAATTTTCAAAATGATCTATAGTTTCTTTTATCCTGGCACCACCGGTGTGGTTCAATATTTTTAAGCCGGGAGTAAATTTTTTTACCTCGTTAACCCAATTAAAGACAACGGAAGTCGGTGCAACAATCAAGCTTGTCCTATTTTCTTTCTTTTCTTTTGAAAGCAGCGCCAAAGCCTGAATAGTTTTGCCGAGTCCCATATCGTCTGCAAGTATTCCACCGAAACCAAATTCTTTAAGGAAGTAAAACCAATCGTAGCCGCTTTTTTGGTAATGGCGAAGCGTGGTATTTATTTCAACCGGCAGTTTTTGCTTTTTAATTTTGTCAAAGGAATTTAATCGACTAATATGCTCCTTGAAAGTCTCATCAATTTGAGCGTCATCGGCATCCTGAACAAGCATATCGAGCGCATTAGCCTGAGCTTTTGAAAATCTTACAGAACCTTCCGCAGTTTCCCCAAACATAATCGTTCTTTGAAATTTCTTCATCCACTCTTCAGGCAGAATTCCGACAGAGCCGTCATTTAGCTGAATGTAATTTTTCTTCTGCTTTAGTGTCGTTAATAAAGCTTCCAAACTAACAGGTGAGCCGCCAAACTCTATTTTAGTTTGCACATCAAACCAATCTACTCCCGAAGAGACAACAAGCGAAACTTTTGGTCTTGATACGTTTATCTTAAATTTGTTTAACTCTTTTTCACCGAAGATTTCAAAACCGTTTTCCCTCGCCGCAGGAATAAGTTTGAAAAGAAAATCAAGCGGATCTTTTCTTGGCATAAAAATACCCGGTTCTTTTTCTTTAACGTAAAAAGTTTTTATTTCATTCCTTGCTTCTTCTTCAAAATTTCTATCCCTTTTAATAGTAACCAGCTTGCCTTCTTCAAAGAAAGCGCTGTTTCCTGCATTTGAGCTATATGGTAAATCGTATTTACCATAGCCGAATGACAGCCTTAGAAGTAGTGAATTTTCAGATTCTTCTAAAAGTATCTTTTTTATTGGAGCGGTCTCGATATTTTCGACAGAGTATTTACCGGCTTCAATCGGTAAGTTCGATACTATCTGCGGCAGAATATTTCGTTCAAAATATTCCATAAAAATTTTGGGGACTAAAATCTTCCCTTCGTTCTCTTGAAATGTTTGCAGCTGGTCGCGGGTCAAATTAGATACTCTGAAAATTTTATCTTCTACATTCAACCAAAGCGGTTCGTCAAGGAACGAGAAGGTTTTATTTCCAATTTTTATTTCCTCACTGTTAAGGTAAAGCTTCAGAGTGAGCGAAATATTTTCATCATCTTCGGCGATAATAACTGCGGCATTGGCAAATTCCGTGAGAATAGAAATTCTCTTTTCCAATTGCAGTGAGTATGGCCCCATTAAATAAACTTCCTTATCAGCTAAAAAAATTAGAACATCTGAAAGAATAGTCGTCATCCTTTCCAGGTCGCGCTCATTATAAATGCCGTAATTGAAAGTATTACTTAAACGGATTTTACCATATTTTTCTGCAAAAAATTCCAGTACCAAACGTTCCTGAAATGAAAGACCTTCCAAAAGCTGTGCGTTAATATTATTAACTGGCTCAGCACTGGAAGAATAAGATCCGTCCTGAAGCAACTTTATCTTAAACGCCTTCAGCACCGGATCAAATTTATCGGGAGTAATACCGTAAACAATTTTATATTTTGCTTTTTGTTTCTTACTGTCAGGCTGTTTAAGAAATACATCAAAGTTACCTCTTAACTTTTCAAATTTCTCTTCTTCCTTTTTCTTTTTGACCTCTTCGATCCATTTATTTCTCTTAAGTATTAGTTCCGCCTGTTCGTCAATTGGTTCAATCTTTTTGTTTTTCCCTTCGTTCGACTGAGGAATTTGGCTGTAGCTTCGATCTAAATATCGCGAAGGCTTTATAAGATTTTTCTCGCCCGGTTTATCGAACTGATAATACTGGTAGAAAATTCCTCTTTCATTAAGTTGATAAAGCACAGCAATAATATGCTTGCAAATAGCTCCGGATTCCATGTAGGGACAAGTGCATGCATAGCTTTTAACAGATTTATCATCATTAAATTCTAAGCGGACATAATATTCATCTGTACCTTTTACTTTCGCAGTAACAACATTGTATTCAATGTATACATCGGAAACCTTTTTAGAAGCAAAGTAAAGAAAGCCGCGCTTTCTCACCAAGTCTGTAACTAAATTATTTAATATCTCTTTCAACATTTAGGTTATTTCTTATTAAATTTTCCCCGTAATGATTCAGGAAAGCTCTTCTTCAGTTTTTAATTCATCTTTCAATTTTTGTTTGCTTCGTTCTAATTCCATATTCTCACGCATTAACTTAAGTTTTTCACCTTCTGCTTCTGCGGAGGAAATTCTCCTGTGGTTGGCGGCAATCTGGCTTTCTATTATACCGGTTTTGAATTTCCTAATTGTATCGCGGGCTATTTTCTTTAATACCTTATCGCGCGACATCTCCGGATAAAGGTCTTCCCATTTTTTACTCGTCTGGTATTTTTCAAAAGTAAGCTCAAGAATGTACGACTGAAGCTTTTCATCATGAATTTTTTCTATGAGCGAGCTTACGATTATTTCTTCATCGCCGACACATGATTCATATACTATCTCTGCTATTTTTGAATGAGCTTCAATTAAGAATTCCTCCGGCGGAATGTGGGCTGATATAAATTCAATCACTTCCCTGTTATCTTCAAAAAGAAGTTTTATAATTTCTCTTTCGAGATTATAAACAGCGGGGGAAGCTGTTTTCGAAGGTTGTTCCGGAACGCCTGTAATTGTCTTTGATTGCTCCCTAATTTTTGTTCTTTCTTCCGATGTTAATTGTTTGCCGGTTTGGTTTATTGCTTTTTCAAGTTCAATTTCAAGCAGCTTTTCGCGAAGGTTAAATTTCTTGGCAATTGATTTTGTTAAAAGATTTCTTTTCAGTTCATCTTTTATAAGGGCAATTGGCTTTACCAATTCCCTGATAGCATCGGCAGTTTTACTTACGTCTTCAAACATACCCTGAGATTCATAATAAGCGGATTGATATTCAATAAAATTAAGTGCGTGCTTTATGATTTCATCGAACTTTTCTTTTCCGAAATTATTGATATATGAATCCGGGTCTTCTCCTTTAGGAAGCGAAGCAATTTTTATTTCCATATCGCGTCTAAGCAAAATTTCTATACTTCGCATGGAGGCTTTTATACCCGCAGTATCGGCATCAAAAAGAAGAACCGCATTTTTTGTATAACGCGAAAGAAGCGTTGATTGTTCTTCTGTAAGTGCAGTGCCCGAAACCGCCACGACATTTTTTATTCCGCCTTGGTATAGAGAAATTAAATCCATATAACCTTCAACAAGAATTACGCGGTCTAATTTTCTAATCTCATCTTTAGCGTGAGAAAGTCCGTAAAGTATTCTTCCTTTTGTATAAATCAAAGATTCAGGTGAGTTAAGATATTTTGCGGTCCCTTCTTTTTCATGAAAAACCCTTCCGGCAAATGCGACTACCCTGCCGTTCGGCGAAAAGATTGGGAAAATAATTCTCCCGGAAAACTTATCATATAATCTACCGTCGTTATTACTTCCTATTAAACCGAGAGCGAGGGCTTTATTAAAGTCAATTTTGCGGTCTTTCAGAAAATCGACTAACACATCGCGGCCTGGAAAGGCATAGCCAAGACCAAAAGTCCGCATAGTCTGAAGTTTTATTTTTCTATTATGGAAATAGTTCTGAGCAATTTCCCCATCTTTTTTTATTAAGAGATTATCGGAAAAATACTTTGCAGCGATGGTGTTAATGTCGTAAAGAATTTCCTGCTCACTTTGTTTTTCACTTGAAGATTCGTCATCCAATTCAAGAGAAATACCAACGCGTTCTGCAACGTCTTGCACAGCTTCTACAAAAGAAATCTTTTCGTAATCCATTAAGAATTTATATACATTTCCGCCTGCATGACATCCAAAGCAATAAAATATTTGTTTATCAGGGCTTACCGAAAAGGATGGGGTTTTTTCAGTATGGAAAGGACAAAGTCCCTGGTAATTTTTCCCTCGTTTCCTAATCTGGACAAACTCAGAAATAATATCTACGATATTAGCGGCAGCTCTAATCTCTTCTATTTTATTTTCGGATATTCGCATGTGAAGTTTTATTTGGAAGAATTACTAAATTTTCAAAACTGAATTTATATAATTGCTTCCATTTATAAAAATAGAATTGACGACGGATATATGTTTGATAAAGCAGTAGTACAACGAAAGTCAATATTTAGCCTTCATTTTATTGAACGTTTTAATTGGTAATCCGTTCAAAGTTTTGCTTATGTGAATGGGAGTTTGCCATTTTTGTCACACTATTTTTCCTACAATATTTATGTAAGATTTTTAGGCTTGTTGGAGGCTTGTCATAGGCTTGGCAGAAGCCTGGCAGAATGGAGAAAATTTAGGCAAAAACAAAAAAAAAAAGATCAAGGTGTGACAAAAATGGCAAACGGGGGAAATTAGTGACGAGTAACGAGTGACAAGTGTGTCTTGTCCTGAAATAGGTTGACAAAGGAAGAAGGAAATCATGGAGTAGTGGGAAATTCCTCAATATTCCTTAATGTTACCTGGTTTTACATAGGATTTATTAGATGAGCTCTAAAACTATTATATAATGCTCAAATTAATAAGAAAAGCCTATTAGTAGTTGATGAGTGTCTATTATATTGCTATTAAATTGATACAAGTATCTAATATCCAAACTAAATTTGTGAGATATCTGGTATTTTGTACCTATACCCAGACCTAATCTGTATGATTTATCTTTTGAAATAGTGATAGATTTTCTTAAAATCATTATTTTGGAATTGTTTTTAACCCCAAATATTTTTCCATAGGCAAAAAGTCCTTGTCATTATGAAGCAGGATTAAGCCATTCTCGATACAATATGTAGCAATAATAGTATCAACAATTTTTCTTGTTGTTATACCTTTATTTCTTAATGCCCGGTAGTTTTGGGCACTTTTAATTGCAATTTGTTTTCCAAGCAGGTTTGCGCATGGAAATTTATTCAGAGCGTTCTTTATATTCTCAAAATCCTCATCGCTTCTAATACCCTGTAATATTTCCGCTATAATTAAATCGCCTACGTAAACAGTTTCCTTTCCTAGTACATGGGATAATTCATCAACCTGTTTGGAGGCAACACCGTTAAAGGCATCAATCCAAACGGAAGTGTCCACCATTATCATCTGCTCTGCCTCATTTCATCAAGATCTCCTTCCCACTTTACTTTACCAAAAAACTTCTTTATATCCGCCTGTTCATTAAGATTAACTACTTTACGCAATGCTTCTTCAACCGTTTCACGTTGGGTTCTTGTCCCCAGCGCTTTACTTGCCTTCTTCATAAGCTTTTCGTCAATCACAATGTTGGTTCTCATTTGTTTAGTCCTTTTCTTTGTGTATTGTTAGCTGAAAATATACACATACTTTAATAAAGATGAACTGAAATAATAAAAACCTTAAAAATCACATAAAGCTTATTTAAGATTTGATTCGCAGGTTATTTTAACACTTGCCTGCAATCACTATATTAGCCATGCGGATATAAATGTATTTTATTTCTTATGCCTTCTTTGCATATTTAATACATAAATTTTTAAGTAAACGAATTAGACGGCAAAAAGGTTTTAATTAATGATCGACTCGATAGATAAAGTTAAGACATACTGCAACAGTTTAACAAGCTATTCAAGATATAAAACAAGAGAAGTTTATATCGGGGATATTCCTCTCGGCGGAAATAATCCAATCAGAATCCAATCGATGACTACTACAGACTCCATGAATACAATCGCCACAGTTGAACAAACAATTAGAATGGTAGATGCCGGTTGTGAGTATGTTAGAATAACGGCGCCAAGTAAATCTGAGGCACAAAATCTTGAGGAGATAAAAAAGGAATTACATAGACGCGGATACAAAGTTCCGCTGATTGCGGATATTCATTTTACACCTAATGCCGCCGAAATTGCCGCAAGAATTGTAGAAAAGGTTCGTGTTAATCCCGGAAATTACGCCGATAGAAAAAAGTTTGAAACAATTGAATATTCCGGCAACGAGTATGAATCCGAATTGGAAAGAATCAGAGATAAATTTACACCTCTGGTAAATATTTGCAAAGAGTACGGGACTGCAATGAGAATCGGGACAAACCACGGTTCACTATCAGACAGGATTATGAGCCGTTACGGCGATACTCCGCTTGGTATGGTTGAATCTGCGTTGGAATTTGTCCGCATTTGTGAAGATTTGAATTATCATAGCATCGTTCTTTCAATGAAATCAAGTAATCCTCAAGTAATGGTACAGGCATACCGTCTTTTAATATTAAAAATGGAAGAAGAAAAGATGAATTACCCGCTACACCTTGGCGTAACCGAGGCAGGCGGCGGTGAAGACGGAAGAATAAAATCCGCACTGGGAATCGGTGCATTGTTGGAAGATGGAATAGGAGATACAGTTAGAGTTTCATTAACTGAAGATCCTGAATTTGAAGCGCCAGTAGCTATTGCACTTGTTAATAGATATAAAGGGAGAGAATCTCACGATGCGATAACTCCGGTAGAAAATATTCCAATCGATCCGCTTATATATAAAAGACGGCACACGAATGAAGTCGCCGGAATTGGCGGGAATAATGTCCCGAGAGTTATTGCTGATTTTGGTAAATCAGGTTTGGAAAATTATCAGAGTCTTTTGGCAATCGGCTATTCATATACGGAAGCTTCAGATAAATGGAATATGAGTGATGGTGCTGCGGATATTATTTATCTCGGAAATTTTTATCCCTCTTTTGATATTCCCAACGGATTAAAAGTAATTCATAATTATAATAATTGGAAGGCTCTTGATGACAAATCGAAGTCTTTTCCACTATTTACAACTGAAGAATTTCTCACTGAAAATGAAAAATCATTACAATTAAATTTTGTAAGGACAGATATTAACAAATTTTCAGCTGAGTTAGCCAATAAAATAAAAAATGATTCGACCACTGTGATTATTCTTGAAACCGAAAACACTCATGGAATGGCTGAGCAAAGGCGCTTTTATTTTGATTTGCTGAACAAAGGAATAGAAAACCCGGTCATCTTAAAAAGAACATATAAAAATATTAATTTGGATGAACTCCGGTTATTTTCATCAACGGATTTTGGTGCATTATTAATAGACGGGTTTGGCGATGGTGTGTGGGCAGAAGTGGAAAATTTAATAGATCAAGAATTTCCCGGTGAAGGAAATGATTCAAAAACTTACATTAAGAAATTTGTTAGGACTGATGACTCGATAGAAAAGATAGTTAATAGAATTTTATTCGGAATTTTGCAGGCTGCCCGCACAAGGATTTCGAAAACGGAATATATTGCTTGTCCTTCATGCGGAAGAACTTTATTTGATTTGCAAGAAACGACAGAAATGATTAGAAAAAGAACCGAGCATTTGAAGGGCGTAAAGATTGCAATAATGGGTTGTATCGTTAACGGACCCGGCGAGATGGCTGATGCTGATTACGGTTATGTTGGCTCCGGAATAGATAAGATTACGCTTTACCGCGGCAAAGAAATTGTGAGAAGAAATATTCCGGCAGCGGGTGCGGTAGATTCGCTTATTGAAATTATCAAAGAAGACAATATTTGGATCGAGCTGCAATAATTATTTTAGATTTTTGCAGGTTTTTGCTTTTATTTTAACCGGCGGTATTAAAAATCACAATTATTTTTACTTTTATTCGAAGAGAATAGATTTAATCATTGATAAATTGCCAAGGTTGATTTATATTTGTTCAGTTAATGTATGGAAAAGAAAATCGAAAAGTTAAAATATCCTAAAATAAGTTTTATGGTCGCTCCTTCAGAGCAAAGGAATTAAAAGATAGAAAGATGCACTTCAAAAACAGAAGTGCATTTTTTTTTGATATGACTGGAAAAGAAATAATAAAATATTTTGAAAATTGGGCGCCTAAAGAAATTGCCTGGCAAAAAGACAATGTTGGATTGCAAGTAGGCTCAGGCGAAAGGAAAATAAAAAATATCCTGCTCAGCTTAGAGATTACAGAAAGCGTTATTGATGACGCAATCAAAAGGGATTGCAACTTTATAATAACACATCACCCCTTCCTTTTTCATCCACTAAGAAAACTTGATCTTCAGAACGACAATAACTCCAGACTAATTGAAAAGCTAATTAAAAACGACATGACGCTTTATTCTGCTCATACAAATCTTGACTCGGTAAAAGGCGGGGTTAGTTTTCAACTTGCAAAACGATTAGAATTAAAAGAGGTCAGTTTCCTCGTTCCGCAAAAATCAAATCAATTTAAGCTCATCGTTTTTGTCCCGGAAAATTCTGTTGAAGTAGTAGCCGGCGCAGTTTTCAAATCCGGCGGCGGAATTATAGGAGAATATTCTAATTGCAGTTTTAGAACAAACGGAAAAGGAACTTTCAAAGGTTCTGCAAAATCTAATCCTTCGGTAGGTGAAAAAGGAACAAATATAACAGTTGAAGAAATTAAGCTTGAATTCTTAGTAGATTCCTGGAAAATTAACACTATAATTTCGGCAATGACGAGAGTTCATCCTTATGAGGAAGTTGCTTACGATATTATTCCTTTGGAAAATATTAATGCCAACTACGGAATTGGCGCATTAGGATATTTAAGCAAGCCGGTTAACGAGAAAGAGTTTTTAACTATTGTAGCGCAGAAGTTAAAGATAAAAAATTTCCGTTACGTTAAGGGAAGAAAAAACGCAATCAGGAAAGTCGCGGTCTGCGGCGGTTCCGGCAGCGATTATATTGACGACGCTATAAAAAATAATTCAGATGCATTTATTACGGCAGACTTAAAGTACCATACTTTCCAGGATTACCGGGACGAAATTCTTTTAATCGATGCCGGGCATTATGAAACGGAAATTTTTTCGCTTGATGAAGTGAAGAATAGATTATCGGAATATATAGAAAATTCTAAATCTAAAATTAAAGTTTTTAAATACGCAGGGTCAACAAACCCTATAATTTTTTATAATAATTAAGGAGAAGATATAAATTGTTAGATAGATTAAAAATATTATATGAGATACAGGTGATAGATGATCAGCTTGACGAATTGGAAGAACTTCGCGGTGATCTACCGAACGAAGTCGAATCTCTCGAATCAAGAATTAAGGGAATTAAAGACGATGTTACCGAAAAGGAAAAGGGAAGGAAAGATTCTCTTGAAAAAAGAGAAGATAACGAAAAGGAAATTGACAAGCTGAAAGAAAATCAAAAAAAGTTCAAAGCGCAGCTTTATCAAGTTAGGAATAACAAGGAATATGACGCTCTTACAAAAGAGATTGATCACTCCGAGGAGCAAATAAACAAGTTAGAAGCGGAAAATAATTCACTTGCAGACCTAAGTAAAAAGTTATCCGAAGAAGTCGAGCTTAACAGCCCGATGCTTGATGAGCTTAAAGAGGATTTAAAAGTAAAACAAGCCGAACTTAAAGAAATTATTAAGGCTAACGAAAAAGAAGAATCCAAGCTTAGAGCAAAGAGAAAAGAAATAGAAGACCAAACTAAAAAACCGGATTACTCCGCTTACATGAGAATTCGCAAAGCAAAAAAAGGTAAAGCCGTAGCTACTATTAAAAGAGCGGCTTGTTCGGGCTGTCATAATATTGTTCCTCCTCAGCGCCAGCTTGAAATTAGAAGGAATAACAAGCTTTTCTTTTGTGAGTATTGCGGACGAATTTTAGTTTCTGCCGAAGTAGCAGAAACAATCGAAGCTTAAATAAATCTTTCTTAGGATTTGCAAATTGTGCTTGTACAATTTCTTTGATAGGCAAAAATAATTTTTGTTTTTTCAGGCTTTTTAGCACAATTTGCACTTTCCGGATAGATAACTCCAAATTTCGGGAGATAATTGCCTTCTTTAATCTTTCCTGATGCTTTAACAAAAGTAATTTATTATATTTACTAAATTGAAATTCATCTAACATTAAATTAGTAATTGGCTTAGGTTGGATAAGCGAAATTTTATCCCGCTTAATTTTAAAGAATAATAAAATAGTTCAGTCCGGGCAATTGCTGTTCCTTTAGAGGAATAGAGGAAAGTCCGAACTTCATAGAACAGAGTGCCGGGTAATACCCGGGGATTATTCGGGTAACCGGATAGTTACGGAAAGTGCCACAGAAAATATACCGTCCCGGCGAAAGCCAGGATAAGGGTGAAACGGCAGGGTAAGAGCCTACCGCGGAAATGGTAACATTTCCGGCAGGGTAAACCCCACTCGAAGCAAGGGCAAATAGGGAAGTCTTTCCATCCCGGCTTTTACGGGAAAGGAACAAGGTTGTTCGCCTTGAATACTTGAATTCCGATTGGAGTGCAAGCAAGGATTTCCGGGTAGCCCGCTAGAGTTCCGGAGTAATTCGGAACCAAGACAAATAATTGCCGCCCCGGTTAAACGGGGTTACAAAATTCGGCTTATAGGTCTGAACTATTTTATTTGTTCTTTTTGTCATCTGCAGGAAAAACGAATGCTGAAAAAGCGATGGAAAATTAATGAAATTGAAAATGAATATTTAATAAGTTCATTAGCAGATTCATTGTCCATTTCCGATGTATTAGCAAAACTTTTAATTCTTCGAAATATTACCGACTTCGATAAGGCAAAAACTTTTTTCAGGCCCTCTCTCGATTTTCTTTACAATCCTTTTTTAATGGACGGTATGGAAGTCGCCACTTACAGAGTTATTCAAGCTCTAACCGAAAACCAATTAATTTGTATTTATGGCGACTATGATGTTGACGGCACTTGCTCAACTGCATTGCTTTATCTATTCCTTAAAGAACTCGGTGCCAACGTTGAATTCTACATTCCTAAACGCTTGACAGAGGGCTACGGCATTTCTAAATCAGCAATTGATTATGTTAAAGATAGAGGGACAGCACTTTTAATTTCGGTTGACTGCGGAATAACAGCAATTGAAGAAGCAGATTATGTTAAGGAATTAGGAATCGACTTAATTATTTGCGATCACCATCAACCCAAAGAAAAAATCCCTAACGCACTCGCAGTACTTGATCCCTTAAAACCAAATTGCAATTATCCTTTTAAGTATCTATCGGGAGCCGGAGTCGCATTTAAGCTTGCGCAAGGGGTTGCAGAAAGAATTGGCAAGAGAGATTTACCATTTAAATATTTAGACCTCGTTTCACTTGCCGCCGCTGCCGATATTGTCTCTTTGGTTGATGAAAACCGCGTACTTGTTAAAGAAGGAATAAATTTAATTAATACAAATCCTCGCCCCGGAATTGAAGCTTTGATGGAAAGCAGCAATAATAAACATGGAAGCCTTACATCGGGACAAATTGTTTTTACAATTGCACCAAGAATAAATGCTGTAGGACGATTGGGCGACGCAGAGCGTGCAGTACAGCTTTTAATAACTAACGAAAAAGATAAAGCATTTGAACTTGCTAAGGTCTTAGAATCAGAAAACTACCAACGAAGGAAAATTGATGAAGACACTTTTGATGATGCTTTAGAAATTCTTGAAAACTCTTCTGATGAAAATGATGGGGCGGCAATAATTTTACATCAAGAAAATTGGCATCCAGGCGTAATTGGAATTGTTGCTTCAAGGCTTGTTGAAAGATATTATAGACCGACGATCATGCTTACCACTGTAGACGGCGTTGCAAAAGGATCAGCAAGAAGCATTTCAAATTTCAACATTTATGAAGCATTAAAAAAATGTGACGATTTATTAATCCACTTCGGCGGTCATAAAGCGGCTGCAGGACTTGCAGTTGAACTTGAAAACATAGACGAGTTTAAATTGAAATTCAATCAAATAGTAAAAGAATCAATATCCGAAGAAGATCTATCACCGGAAATACATATTGACTCTAAGCTTAAATTTTCCGAAATAACACCTAAGTTTTTAAGAATTATGGAGCAATTTGCTCCGTTTGGTCCCGGCAATATGCGTCCGGTATTTTTATCGGAAGGCGTGGAAGTAGCAAATACCCCGCGTATAGTCGGAACAAATCATCTGGTAATGAGTTTGAAACAAGCCGGTTGTGACAGAAATTTCGATGCAATAGGTTTCAAAATGGGCGAATATCTTAATATTGTAAACAACCATAGTTCGGTAATCGATATTGTATATAATATTGATAAAAGTGAAAGAGACGGAAGAATTTTTACACAATTAAAATTAAAAGATTTAAAAATAAAAGAAAATAATTAGGAGTCATTCATGTCAGGTCATTCAAAATGGGCAACGACCAAAAGGAAAAAAGCCGCAATAGATTCTAAACGCGGTAAAGCATTCACAAAAATTATTAAGGAAATAACAATTGCTGCCCGCGAAGGCGGCGGCGACCCGGTGGGTAATCCCCGCCTAAGGCTTGCAATTGATAATGCAAAAGCTGTTAATATGCCGGCAGATAATATTGATCGCGCTATTAAAAAAGCCACAGGCGAGCTTGAAGGTGTTTCTTATGTTGAGCTTACATATGAAGGATATGGACCTGCTGGCGTTGCTGTTATTGTTGAAGTTGCGACTGATAATAAAAACAGAACCGTAGCGGAAGTCAGACATATCTTCAGTAAGAACGGCGGAAGTATGGGCGAAGGCGGTTCGGTAGCTTGGATGTTTGAAAAGAAAGGCGTGGTTACGCTTCCCCGGCAAGGTAAATCCGAAGACGATTTGATGGAAATAATTTTAGATGCCGGTGCCGACGATCTTCAAACAGAAGAAGATTTTTTTATTATCCAAACTTCAATCGAGTCTTTTGAAACTGTTAGAAAGGCTGTAGCAGATAAAAATCTTTCCATAGAAAATGCATCGCTTCAGTGGATCGCTAAAAATACAATCAGCGTAGCCGGAGAGGATGCCGAAAAAGTTATTAAGTTGATCGAATCAATGGAAGATTGCGACGACGTTCAAAATGTATTTACAAACGCCGACATTGACGACTCGGCTATTAAATAATTTTTCTTTGGGAATTTGATTTTTCAAATTCATAGCTCTACTAAAAAAGCATAATGAATGATTATTCTTGGCGTTGACCCCGGAACTATTTTTACAGGCTTTGGAATTATTAAGCACAGCAAAAATAATTCTACACTGGTTAAGCATGGACTGATAAAACTTCCGTCAAAGATAATGCTTTCCTTAAAGCTTGAAATTATTTATGACGAACTTGATAAGATAATAAAGATTTATAAACCCGATGAGTTTGCGATTGAAACTGCATTTTATGGAAAGAATGTTCAGTCGGCTATGAAGATTGGTTATGCAAGGGGTGTTTCTATGTTAGCTGCCGTACATAATAAAATTCCAACGAGCGAGTACTCACCCCGGGAGATAAAAAAATCTATCGTCGGCACCGGCGCTGCTTCAAAAGAACAGGTAAGTTATATGATAAAAAAGATGCTTGACTTAAAGATCGATAAAATCAAGTATGACGAAACAGATGCCCTGGCAGTGGCTTTATGCCATGCTTTTAGAATGAGAACACCTGTCAAACGAAGCAACAATTGGAAAGATTTTATAGAAAAATTTCCCGAACGAGTAATAAACTAAATTTATGCTATGATTGGATTTTTAAAAGGAAATATTATTTCGGCAAAACCAACAAAAATTTTGCTTGATGTAAACGGTGTAGGATATTTAGTAAATATTTCTATAAACACTTTTGAAAAAATAAACGGGGAGCAGTCGGCTGCCCTATTTATTCACACAAATGTTAAAGAAGACTCAATAACTCTATTCGGATTTTCTACGGAAAGCGAAAAGGAAATGTTTGAGCTTTTGATATCGGTAAACGGGATCGGTCCTAAGATTGCTTTAAGTATTTTATCGGGAATTAAAATTGATGATCTTAAAAGAGCAATACAATCTCCGGATATTTCAAGAATTGTTGCAGTCCCGGGTATTGGCAGAAAGACGGCTGAGCGGCTTGTATTAGAATTAAAATCAAAAGTAGATCAAGTCGCAGAAGAAGGCGGCGGAGAAATATCTTTCAGCATTAAGAATGAAGCTGTTGCAGCGCTTACTACTCTCGGCTACAATTCCAAGATTGCAGAAAACACCGTAAGAAACATTCTAACCTCAGTTCCGGATGCACCTCTTGAGGAGCTAATTAAAAAATCACTCGGTGTCTTAAATAAATAGATTTATTCAAAACATCAAACGACTTCGCAATCAAGTTTAGCTATTCCCTCAATTTCCGCATGAAGTTTATCACCCGGGACGACCTTTCCTACTCCGGCGGGAGTGCCCGTAAAAATTATGTCGCCTTCTTCGAGTGTAAGTAATGAAGAAATATATTTGACAATCTGGATGGGTTTAAATAACATCAAATTTAATTTTTCTTTCTGACGAATATTCCCGTTAACAGAAAGAGTAATTTCTTCATTCAAAGTTAAGCGGTAATCACTTTTTAAGACGAAATCGGAAATCACGGCTGAAGTATCGAAACATTTTGAAATAGTCCAGGGATCGCCTTTTGTACGCGCTTCATTTTGGAGATCGCGCAACGTCATATCAAGCCCCAGACCATATCCGGCAATCGCTTCTTCAGAAAGCTTGTCATCTGCATCTTTAATTGTTTTTCCGATAAGGAGAAGTAATTCAACTTCATGATGAAGATTAATTGAAAATTTCGGATGAATAACTTTACCGCCGGTATAAATTATTGAAGACGACGGTTTAATAAAAACTACCGGTTTATCCGGAACTTCGTTTCCAAGTTCCTTCGCGTGGTCTGCATAATTTCTTCCAACACAAATCATTTTGCCAACGGCAATTTCTTCTTTTTGATTTCTAATTTTTACTGTTTTCATATTATTTTAGTTTTATTAATTTTAAATATATTCATGAAAAATTAACCATTTAACTCCAAACAACAAAAAAGGAAATTCGGTAATTATAATATTGCCGTGTAAGCACTTGAAAAACCGATGAATCGGTTCAAAGGTTTTCTTTTCATTTTTTCCCCCACGAATAAAATTCGTGGGCTGCTATTATATATTTTAATTGATTTCCTTCTAACTACATATCTGTCCAAAATAAAGTTCCATATACCGTCCTTTTGGGACTATTGAAACTTTGGGGGTAATTAGAAATTTTGAATTATGAACCGGCCGGCCGGAATGACATTTGGGACAAGTTATGTCTTTTGTTTTTTTGGTCTTGCTGCAGGGAACAAAATATTATTTAGAATCAGCCGGTACCCGGGAGAGTTTTTGTGGAGCGATAAATCGGTAGGAGGATCGCCGACAAGGTGCTCATAGGCTTCCGGATCGTGTCCGCCGTAAAATGTAAACGTACCGCGGCCAAAATTTCCGTGAATATATTTTACCTGCCCCATTCCCGGACGTTCACCTAAAATCGTGACTGATTTTTTTATCAAGGATTTTCTGAACATTGTGGTTTGTCCCATAAATCCATGGATAACGTTTACATGATCTTGAACCAACATTGATGAAACAGGGTCATACTTTGCGGAAAAATCAAACAGAGTGAAGTAATCGTTTTCCTTGCTGCCTACTTCTTCAGGCGTAATATTAATATTGCTGAAAGAATAAACATACGGATTCATTTCGAGTTTAAAATTTGTAAATGCAAGAGTGTTGGAATAATCCAATTTGCTTTGGGCATCGGGGTCCGCGGGATCACCGTCGAACATTTGCGCACAAATATCCGTATGTTCCGCGGCGAGCGCAATGTCAAATGTATCGGTAGCAGAGCACATCGCAAATAGAAAACCTCCCTGTCCAACATAATTTTTAATGTCCTGCGCAACTGTCTTCATCATATCCGAAACTTTCTTAAAGCCGTTTTTCTTTGCGTCATTTTCGTATTGAATTTGATTGTCTATATACCACTGGGCATTGCTAAAGCTTGCATAAAACTTTCCGTATTGTCCTGTAAAATCTTCATGATGAAGATGCAGCCAATCATACTTTGATAAGTCTCCCCTAAGAATTTCGTCATTCCAAATTTTAGTATAAGGTATTTTCGCATAGTCGAGCACCATTGTTACCGCATCATCCCATGGCTGAAAACTCGGCGGAACATAGACGGCAATCTTTGGAGCCTTTTCTAAACGTACAACGGACATATTATTGTCGGGTCTTTGAACAAGTGAATAAATATCAGCCGCCTCCGAAGCGGATAACTTATCAAACGCAACTCCTTCAACCAAGCATTCGTTAGCTATGTCGTTTGAATAATCAATCATAAAAGAACCGCCGCGATAGTTCAATAGCCAATCGGCTTTATAATTTTTTTCAAGTGCGTGGTAAGTTATTCCGTAAGCCCTTAAGTGGTCGGTTTGCTTTAGGTCCATGTATATTAATATTTTAGATTGAGCAAAAGCGAGGAAAGGAAAAAGTATCAAAACAAACAAAATCTTTTTTAGCATCTTACACCATAATCAATTAAAAATAAAAGGCGATCTCAAAAGATCGCCGGTAAATAAAATCGCAAAAATATTTTATTCCAATGCAGAAACATAGCGCGGCAAGCCGCAATTTTGAATTATGAATCCGCCGCGGCGGATGAATTTTGAATGAAACGCAATGAAATTTATCATAAAAATATCTTGACATAAAAAACAATCCGCCATAGCGGATAAAAGTCAATACTATATCATGGAAAGTAAAAGTTCCAAAGTTATTTAGGCAGATTTTCGGTCAGCTTCCAGATAAATCGGCTCCGCGCCGGTTTCTACCACGTCTTTGGTAATGATACACTTATCGATATTTTCTTTATTCGGAAGGTCATACATAATATCGAGCATAAAGTCTTCTACGATGGATCTTAAAGCACGAGCGCCGGTTTTTCTTTCCATTGCTTTACTAACGATGGCATCAATTGCAAAAGGATCAAACTCAAGCTCAATACCCTCGATCATAAATAATTTCTTATATTGCTTTAAGATAGCATTTTTGGGTTCGGTAAGTATGCTTTTGAAAGCCTCCTCAGAAAGCGTCTGTAGGGGCGCAATAACCGGTATTCTCCCGATCAGTTCCGGTATTAGCCCGTAACGGAGTAAATCTTCCGGAAGAATATTTTTGATCAAATCCTCTTCCGATTTTTTCTCCTTCAAAGCTTTGGAAGAAAATCCCATTTTGTTTTTATTTATTCTTGCGGCAATTAGTTTATCTATGCCGTCAAAGGCGCCACCTACAATAAATAAAATATTTTTAGTGTTCACATTAATTAAGCTTTGTTCGGGGTGTTTTCTTCCGCCTTTAGGAGGCACGCCTGCAATCGTTCCTTCAAGAATCTTTAGAAGTGCTTGCTGAACGCCTTCGCCCGAAACATCTCTTGTTATAGAAGTGCTCTCGCTTTTACGCGCTATCTTATCGATTTCGTCAATATAAACAATTCCCTTCTGTGCGCGCTCTAAATTGTAATCTGCCGCTTGCAGAAGATGAACAAGAACTGTCTCCACGTCATCGCCTACATAGCCGGCTTCCGTTAAAGTAGTTGCGTCTGCAATGGCAAAAGGAACATCTAATATTTTTGCAAGTGTTTGTGCTAACAAAGTCTTTCCAACTCCGGTAGGACCAATAAGTAAGATATTACTTTTTTCAATTTCTACATCGTCAAGTTCAAAAAAAGATGAGCGGGAATTAATTCTTTTATAGTGGTTATAAACCGCAACAGCTAATACTTTTTTTGCCTTATCCTGCCCTATAACGTACTCATCCAAAGTTTTCTTTAATGATGCAGGTGTATGAATTATCGGATTTTTGGTTTTTCCGTTTGTATAGGCTGCCATATTGTTTTTTAAAATATCAACGCTGCTGCCGATACATATATCGCATATATAAACATCAGGACCGGCGATCATGCTGCCGACCTCGCTGCCGTCTCTTCCGCAAAATGAACATTTAACAATTTTCTGGTTTTGTTTTTTACCCATTATTTACAACATCCTTTAACTTTAATATTTCGCTCCTTGCTGAATCAAGATATAATGAATTAGGAAAATTAGCAAGCAAGCTTTCATAAGTTTCTATTGCCTTCGGTTTGTTATTTAAGCCGAATTGATAAATTTTAGCTAGTAAATATAATGCTTTATCGGAATAAATATTTCCTTCTTTTTCACCAGCAATCCTTTCAAGCTGAACGGAAGCGCTGTCATAATTATTCATGGCAATTTCCATCTCAGCAACGCGTAATTCTGCCATATTTTGAAGCATAAGTTTTTGTGGATCATTAGTAACTGTTCTATATTTTTCCAATGCTTCATTGAACTTCTTCTGATCCGTCAGGAATTCAGCTGCAGCAAAAGTCACTAGATTAGACGAATCATTTTGTGCTGTGTTCATCAATAAAGATAATTCAATTGCATCATTTGCTGAACTATTTTGCGGGTTATTAGTGATCGTTTGAAGATAATTTTTAGTATTTGGGAAATTTCCCAAATACATATTTATTCTTGCCAGTTCGTAAGTAGCAAAATTTCTTTTGTCCTCAGGAAACCTGCCGTTGCTAGCAATCTTCTGAAAACAATCAAGCGCCTGGGTTAAATCTCCTTTCAAAAGAAATCCATTTCCTAATTCTTCATATGCCTCAGCCGTGAATTCAGAAAGAGGTGAATCTGTAAATAACTCTTGAAATAATTCTTTGGCGCCGGATAAATCATCATAAATATTTAATCTTATTTCGCCTATTCGCAACAGTGCCTCATTAGCTGCCTCCGAGTGCGGATAGATTTTGGCAATCTCATTATAAGCCTCTACAATCTTTCCGACATTCGATGAATTATTTTTTACAGGAAGATAATAAGGCTTCCAAGCCGGGATTTGGGCGTTATTTTCTTCTTCTACAATAGCCTCAAGGGTTTTGGCATATTGCAGTTTAGCATAAGAAATAAGCGGAGACCCGGGATATTTATTTATCAAATCATTCAGAACTTTTTCAGCCATGTTATAAATCTTTTCATCATACAAGAACTTTCCAAAATTATAAAGTTCTGCGCCTTGACTGTTTTGAAATGAATCTATCTTCTTGTATAAATCGTATGCCCTATCATAATTTTTTGCTTGCACATACAACCGGGAAAGTAGATACTTAAAACTAATATCATCCCCATTATCGTATTTTTTCACCACATCTATTGATTGAGAAAGTGCATCCGGTTTATTTATGTAGTTTAAAATTCTTGATTGTATTGTATTTAGCTGGTTAGGATCGTGCGAAAGAATTAGACAATATTGTTCGGTTGCTTCTTTGTAACGCATAGTAATTGAGTAAAGATTGGCAAGATCGTAAGCAAAAAATTGCGGATTTTGTGAAATAGCTTCGCCGCTTTTTAAATATTCGATAGCCTTATCAAATGCCCGTAATTGAAGCGCATAATTAGCAATAATTCTATAACTAACTTCGCTTTTCGGGAATGTTTTTAGCGCATTATCCCAAACTTCAAAGGCTCGCTTGTCATTTCCTTTTAGGTAATAAGATGTTCCTAACAAACCAACCAAATTTATATCGCCTTGTAAACCACTAATTCTTTCTTCAATTAAAGCAATGGAGGCATCATAATTTTTTAGTTGAATATATGTCTGGTTAAGAGTCTGAAAATATTCATAATTGCTTGGTTGAAGATGATACAGGTTTTGCAATATCGGCAAAGCTTTCTCAAACTGCGCCTCCTGAATATAATTTTGGGCAAGCATGTATTGAGTACTTAATTCTCCCCCTGTTTGCGCAAAAAGGATTACGGGATAGAATAATAATATTAGAAATAATTTTTTCCTCATCATCTTTCAAAAATAATAAATTAGGGTGTGCTATCAAGGGATTAATTTAGCAAAAAACATTTGAGAAACCGATGAATCGGTTCAAAGGTATTCTTTGCATTTTTTCCCCCCACGAATAAATTCGTGGGCTGCTATTATATATTTTAATTGATTTCCCACTAACTACAATCTTTTAACAAATAAAGGCAATGCCTTTTCAATAACTTGAGATGGTATAAGAAATGGAAATATATTTCGTAATAACTCAAAATATTAAGCTAACTTTTATATTACCACTTTTTCTTTATATTCCCCAAAAACCTCACGCAGGATATTGCATATTTCACCGACACTTGCATAAGCTTTTACTGCTTCAAGAATGAACGGCATTAAATTATCGTTTCCGCCAGCGGCAGTTTTCAGACGTAATAATCGTTTTTCAACTTCATCATTATTTCTTCCGCTGCGCGTTGTACTTAAAAATTTTATTTGTTCGTCCTGAACCTTTTCGTCAATTTTCAGAAGCTCCGGTTTTTGGTTTTCATTTATTTGAAATTTATTTACGCCGACTACAATTCTTTCGTGATTTTCTATCTGCTTTTCAAATTTATATGCCGCTTTTTGAATTTCTGATTGAACATATCCATATTCAATCGCGGGAATCATTCCTCCAAGCTCATCGATCTTAAGAATATATTCCTCTGCTTCTTTTTCAATTTGGTCAGTTAAAGATTCTATAAAATAGGAACCTGCGAGAGGATCGATTGTATTTGCAGCGCCGCTTTCATAAGCAACTATCTGCTGGGTACGAAGCGCCGTCATAGCAGATGCTTCAGTCGGAAGTGCGAGAGCTTCGTCTTTTCCGTTGGTGTGAAGGCTTTGTGTTCCTCCTAATACTGCCGCCAACGTCTGTATGGTTACGCGACAAATGTTGTTATCAATCTGCTGTGCGGTTAAGGCGGAACCGGCAGTTTGACTATGAAATCGAAGCATCATAGATTTTTTTTCTTTAGCGTTAAATCTCGTGCGCATTATTTTTGCCCAGAGCCTGCGTGCCGCTCTAAACTTTGCAATTTCTTCAAATAGGTCGATATGAGAATTAAAAAAGAAAGAAAGTTGACCGGCAAAATCATCAACATTTAAACCGGCAGATATCGCCGCCTCAACGTAGGCTATTCCGTTAGCCAGTGTAAATCCAACCTCTTGCGCTGCCGTTGAACCGGCTTCACGTATATGATAACCGGAAATGGAAATTGTATTCCATTTCGGAACTTCGTCGGCGCAGTATTTGAATATATCGGTCACCAATCGCATAGAAGCTTTTGGAGGATAAATGTAAGTGCCGCGAGCGATATATTCTTTTAAGATATCATTTTGAATAGTGCCATTGATTTTGTCTTTTGAGATGCCCTGTTTTTCTGCAACTGCTATATACATTGCAAGCAAAACTGAAGCGGAGGCGTTTATAGTCATTGAGGTGGAAATTTTATCTAACGGAATTCCTTCGAATAAAATTTCCATATCGGCAAGTGTATCTATTGCAACCCCCACCCGTCCAACTTCACCGAATGCAGCAGGATCGTCGCTATCGTAACCAATTTGAGTCGGAAGATCAAAGGCTACTGATAAGCCGGATGTCCCTTGCGAGAGCAGATATTTATAACGGCGGTTAGACTCCAGCGCATTTCCAAAGCCTGCATACTGGCGCATTGTCCAAAGTTTTCCCCGGTACATTGTCGGCTGTATACCGCGTGTATAAGGGTATTCGCCGGGGAATCCGATTTTATCAAAATAATTTTCATCTGTAAATTGATCCGGAGAATAGAGTGGTTTTACCGGTACAAATGAAATGGTGGAAAATTCTTTCTGTCTTTCAGGGTTTTTTTGAATAAATCGCTTATAGGATTTTTCTTCCCAATCGTTAAAAGCCTTTTGAGCTTTGTCTTTTAATTCTTCAAGGCTGGTCATAATTTATTTGTCCGGTTCTTCGAATTTTGTTCGTAATAAATTATTAGTTTGAAGAAACCGGTTCAGTAATAGCTTTTACTAGGTCGTTCTTAGTAAACGGTTTTACAAGGAATCTACCGACGCCGGCTTTCTTAAATTGCTCGATTTTTTCATCGTCAAATTCATTAGATAAAATTATTATCTCTCTTTCCAAAGCGTCAATTTTTTTAATATGACGGCATAATTTTATCGACTTATCCCAATGATCTTGTTCTACATCAAAAATCAAATATTCAAAATCTTTCCTATCTATGAAGTCAAGCTTAAACTCATTAAAGGAATAAACTTCTATTTCAAATTTATTTTTCAAGAATGCTTTAAGAAGAGCTGAGGATTCATTCCTATCATCTATCATTAAAATTTTCTTTAATAATTTTTTTGAAGATGCATTATTCCTTTCCCCTTTGTTTGTATCTAATGCAAGAGGAAGAGTAAATGTAAAGGTAGTACCGACTCCCTTAATACTGTCAACCAAAAGCGAGCCGCCCATTTTTTCTATATAACGTTTTGAAAGAGCAAGTCCTAATCCATTGCCTTCGTAATTACGCCCGATGTTTAGGTCTTCCTGACTAAAAGGTCTAAAGAGATGATCTAAATAATCCGTAGAGATACCAATGCCTGAATCTTTTATTTTACAGACTGCAAGTTCCTTTTCGCTTAGAATGCTTGTTTCGATTTCAACGAAACCAACCTTGGTAAACTTAATTGCGTTGTTAAGCAAATTGTTTATAGCACTCTCTAAGTTTTGCAGATCTGCATATACTTCCGCTTTGCTTTCAAAAAATTTTGTTTTGATTTCTATTTTTTTCCCGTTTGCAATATGTTTGTTTGTATCAATACAATTTCTAACTACTTTTTCAAGATTAACAGCTTCTAATTTTAATTTATAATTTCCTGCTTCAATTTGAGCAAACTCAAGCATCTGGCTTATGCTTTTATGGAGCCTTTCCGTACCGCTATAGAGGTTATCGAGATAAACTCTGTCTTCCGGATTAATTCTATCTTCCATACTTTCTTTAATTATTGAAGAATAGCCGAGGATAATATTCAAAGGTGTTCGCAATTCATGAGAAAGAACGGTTAAGAAAGTATTTTTCAATCTTTCAGTTTCTTTATTTCCATCCCTCGCTTTTTTTACTTCGGATTCTGTTAAAACAATTTCGGTCTGATCTTCATGAAACAGCACAACAAAATTTTTCTCATCAAGAGCTATATGAAATATTTTTGTTCTAAAAATCGGAAGTGTGATTTCGCTCCCCTTTAGAAGCGAGTCGGCATAGTTTTCGAAGAATCTAAAATCCTTGTTCTCAAAAGTTTTAAGGATTGCCGAATGTGCCCCGCTTCGTTTTAGGTCCGAATCATTAAAGATTTTATATTCATTGAGTTCTGAGAGGTTATAGCCCCATTGAATTGAAAAAGACTGATTAATGTATACGATTTTCCCTTCTTCATTAATAATTTCAATGGGAAAAGGAATGCTGTCATACAAAAGCTTAAAATATCTAATTATTGTCTCTGCCATGATATTTAATTCGCCGGTAATGAAAATTGGATAGATGCTCCGTTGGTTTTATCCAATATTTTTATTTGACCGTTATGACGGTCGATTATACTCTTACACAAATAAAGTCCATAACTTGTCTTTCTTGCAGATAAAACTTCATAGAAAGGATTAACAACCTCAGGCGGAAAACCGGGACCGTTATCCTCAACTTCTACATAAACATAATTATTTTGATAGTACGATTTAACTGTAATAGTTGAATTGTTTCTTGCTTCCACTGCATTGTTAAACAAATGAACAAGTAAATGTTGTATCTGCTCGGAATCATAATTGCAAAGCGGCAGTGAATTAAATTCAGTTTTGAATACGGCTCCGTAAAACTTTTTCATCGGGGAAATATACTTTATAACTGATTGAATAGTCCTATTTAAATCCCCGGAGTCTTTGTTTAAATTCATCACTGATGTTTCGAGAAGCACCTGTGCATATTTTTGAATATTCCTAATACTGTCGATCGCAACTTTACATTTTAAGTTTAACCTATCAAACAATAACGGATCAATATTTTTTGTGTTCTCCTCAAAATCTTTTTGGGCTTTCTCGATGGTTCTCATCAAACTTTCATTTTCCAAAAGCGCAAGATGAACTAATCCCTGAAGAGATTTACCTATTTCAGAATCGATACTGGACTTTAGTGCTTTTCTCTCGGCTTGAATCAATTGAATGTTAGCCTCATTTAAAGCGTTGTAGGCATTTATTTGTCCGTTATATAATTGTGCGTTGCGGATAGCGGTTGCCGCCTGTCCGGCAAGTATTTCAAATGTATCGGTAATTTCTTTTATCTTTACTTTGTGAAGGTGTTTGCTGTCAACATAAATTACACCGATTTTTTTATCATCGGTTATAAGAGGAGAACATAAAATTGTTTGAAGATCGAGCCGGAGAATACTTTTACTCGGATCATTATTCGTGTCACTCTGCGCTGCTTCAATAAATTTTGATTGCCCTGTACGAAAAACATCTTCGACAACTGTAGTACTTACATTGAATAAGGATTCGGGAAGGGGACTTCCCTCTGAGTCGAGTCCGACATTATATTCAAGCTTGCCCGATGAATTCTTCAATACGATAAATCCGCGGTCGGATTCTGTTAGCTTTATCGAGTGCCTTAATACAAGATCAAGAACATCTTCAAGAATTAATGTGTGATTGATAATTCTAACAATATCCAGTATAACTTCAAGATTTTTCAGTTTTGAAGAAGATTCATCGAAGTTAACTCGACCGGATGCGGCATTATCAACATTTTTCTTGAATTCAGAAAATTTCATTACTCTTTACCGGGAAAAAATTGTTTTCATTTAATAGTTAATATAATGTTTTACACATAAATTAAAAATAATCACAGAAATTGGAAAACTCCAAATAACATTAGTGAACACTTCTATTAGTCCTATTCAAAGAAAAACCTGTCCAAATTTTCACATATAGAAATAAGAATCGGCCAAAATTGGCAGACGGGGGAAAGAGTGACGGGTAACAAGTAACGAGTGACAAGTGGACAATTGTACCAAGGTTAATATTAGAGGCAGCGCTATGTTAGGGATTTCTCCCGGAGTTTATCCCGATTGCAGGAGTAGAAATGGCACTCGACTGTCATATCGAAGGAGTCCCGCATACGGGATAAATCATCGAGCGCCTGCCCCGTTTGCGGGGAGATATCCCATGTTCAACTCGTGTACTTGAGCTATACATTGGATTTCTCCTTCGCAAGCTCAGTCGAAATGACACTAATATTATGAGGGTTTCTTCCGGAGTTTATCCCGATTGCGGGAGTCGAAATGACATTTTGGAGTTGTGCAACAGTCTCTGCCGGACAGGCAGACCGCAATGGAATATGTTTGATGGAATATGGAATATGTAAAACAAATTTGAAATACCTTGACACAAAAAACAATCCGCCTATGGAGGATAAATGGCAATACTATATAATGCTGGCAATTTCAAATATATTGTTAAAATAAATTTTGCAACAGTTTAAAGGACAAAAACCAGTCCCAAGAGTTTTCTTTTCCATACCAGGCTTTTGCTATTCCCGCAGATAAAGTAGATTCCAAATTAAACCAGTGTTTGAAAACAAGATTTATTTGTCCGCCTGCATCAGTATAATTTTTATCTTGATCTGATTTAGTAAATAAATTTTCAGAATAGATTGACATGTCGATATAATTCAAAAAATGTTCACCGATTCTAACATCGTCAAAACGTACGGGTGGAAAATTTTCTTCAATTAGTAGTTTGGCAAACTTATCACTTAACAAACTATAAATTGGAATGCCGGGAAATCTTAAGACATCGCGATATTGTTTGACGGGTGCATCTTCGAGGTAGCGATTTCCAAAGCCGCCAAAATAAAAATGTGCTTGATCCAAGTTATTATTTTTCTGAACGTAACCCGCGGCAAGCTTTAAATGGAAAATATTATGAGGGAAAAGAAAAGTTGAATAATTATCCCATTCTCCGTAAGCTTCACCTGCAAGCTGAAGTTTTCTCGAACCGGCACCAAAGCCTAAAACCGTTAGATTGAATTCATTTCCTGCTTCGTAATCAACGCTGCCAATGCTTCTCCGGAGGTTCTTAGAATTTAAATTCGTTTGCGCAACTGTAAAATCTGACTGCGATACCTTTATCAAGTTGTCGTTCATTGATTTAATTCCGCCGTAGTAATCTATTTCGGTTTTTTGCTTAACCTTTAGCGGGTTGTCGTAAACCCAATAATAGTTATCTGCCAGAGTAACTTTTGTACCGACCATTCCCCTTTTTCTGTCGTTGAAGAGGTCATAAAAATCAGACGCATTATAATCATAACCGACTTCAATTTCTTTTTTAAATTGATACTTCCCTCTGAAATGATATCTCGGTAAACCCGCATCATTTTTAAGCGGAGAAATACCAAACTCCATCGTCAGGTCATGATATGAAAGCGGATCGGCAATATGTGTGTAAAATCCAAAAACCTTTTCCGACTGAAAGCCCGTAATAACCGGGATAAAGGTTTGGACTTTCAAATTTGAAATACCGCTGTATGTTTTTTCTTTAGATAAACCGGAAGAATCGGAATATTGCTTAACCGGTTTCAAAAGTAAGTTTGCTAGAGAAGGATAGTGATTTAATATTTGCTCGCCGTAATAATTTATAGCCGGTAATTCTTCTGCAGGTTTATTCGCGATAATAACCGGAATGAATCCGTCAGTAGAAAATTCAAATGTAAACAAAGAATCGGCACTTAGGTAAAGAGGTCTGAACAAGCCGGTAAGAGTATTAGACAAAGCTTCAACTGTCGATGTTTCTATATTATAGCGATATATATTTGAAACGCCGTTTGTGTATGCATCCCAGAAAAGATATTTTTCATCGGGACTCCAGGATGGATTTTCAGGAGATCCTTTATCGCTTAAAGTTTCAAATTGAAATTTCCCGGTAGCTTTAAGATTTAATGTGTTAACAAGAATAATGGATTGCTCGCCGCTTGCTCGATGCAAAACTGCTGCAAGATATTTACCAGACGGGCTGACGGAAAGATTAAACACGTTATCCTCAGCGCCAAAATTTATCAGCGGTATCATTTTCCGGTAAGGATATGCTGAGTACATTAATGAAGCATAACCTGCATCATGCTGGACTCCCCAAAGTTCGTGTGTTACCGGAGAAACAGTAATATCACCAGTGCGATAATCTTTAAACAATTCTTTTTGTTTACCCGATTTAAGATCAATAGCCCAAATGTCGCGATAAAGTTCATTATTATTAGTTGTATAAAAGAGTAATCCCAAGCTATCGTCATAAGCAAGGGACGTAACTTGCAATAGACTTGGCGTTGGCAAAGTAGAAATATTTTTAGATATCGAAGTTTTAATATTTAATTTTTGAAGCGAAGCCAAACTCCCGGGTTTATTATATCCGAAATAAATATCTCCGTTGTGTGAATTTAGGAAAGGCTGCGTTACCCATCCGAAAGGTCTTTGGGTAATTTTTCTAACAGAAGTTATTGGGGCAGTTTTTAATTTTTCCAAATTCTTTTCCTGGAATTTTTCTTCGTAGACAATAAAGTTTTTCCATTCGTTATAAAAATTAGTCCCGAAAAATTCATCCCAGGTTTTATCAAATCCTACTCTAAATGTTTTATTAAACTTACCCGTATAACAGTCGTAGAACTCGGAAGACTCGGTATTAAACCAGGAAATTAATTTCTCCGGTCCGTATTGCAAAGCTAAATACGCAGCGAATCTTGTGCCGTAGAGGTAATATATACTTCCCAATAAATATGAGGTATTTGAGAGGTCTTCAAGATCGGCTGATGACGGAAAGACTTTGCCTTCTAATGTTAGCGTCCTGAAATACATTTCGTCAAAACTTCCCAATATTCTACCGAACCCTCCGTTAAACCAGGTTTCAAAAAAAACTGCTATTGCTTCTTGATGCCAACGGGGAGTGTAGCGATTATGATTAGTAAACAAGCTGTAAAAGATAGTTAAAGGCTCAATTTGTTCGGGAGCAACTTTACCAAAGATCGAGCGAAATAACTTTTCTGCGGCAGAGGTTTTATCATTTACAACAATATGAACAAGCTCATGACTAAGTGTCCATTGAATTCGTTCGGTATATAAAACATTTTCATAACCAGGTTCGAAAGGCTCAATTTCCAGTTGAATTTCATTTTGAGGAACAGTTGTGGCGGCGCCGAATCCATAATCGGTAAAATCATAAGCTATAATAATAATTTTTGCAGTAGGTTTATAATGAAATATCTTCATAAGTGGTTTCAAGGCATTTTCGGCGGAAAGTAAAATATGCGGCGCTAAATATGAATATGAATCTTTATATAAAACCTTGAAATGAGCGCTTTCCATTTCACTCCATTTCGATTGGGCTTTGCTTGCTGCTGATGCTAAGAGAAACAGAATTAAAGTAAGAACTAAAAATTTATTATTTCTGTCTTCGCATAATTGACGATGAATTCTAATCAAATTTTTTCTCTTTGATTTATAATAAAAGCCTGCAAGCATTATTTGCAGGCTTTAAATTACGAATCTTTCCAAAAAGATTTTACTGAATTCCCTCGTTTTCCCAAATAAAATTATTCTATAGCCGGTACGAGGAATGTCATTTCATCAAAATCATCTTTTTTGTTTCGTCAAAATTATTAGTAACAAGCCGGTAAAAATAAATTCCGGACGAAAGATTATCTCCATTAAATAAAACCCTATAAAAGCCTTCTGCCTTATAACCATTCACCAAAACAGCAACTTTGTTTCCTACCGAATTATAAACTTCTAATTTTACATTACCCGGCTTTGCAATCGAAAAATTGATGTTGGTTGCCGGGTTAAAAGGATTTGGATAATTCTGATCAAGCTTAAATGAATTTACAATGTTATTTTCCTTTACTCCGGTAGCAAGCACTATGTTAATAATTTTATTAGGCGCAAAATTCCATTGATCTTGTGGGTCGGCTAAACCATCAAAATTCACACTGTTGCCGTCTGCATAAATAGTTTGGTTACCTACCGTTGCAGGAGCAGTGTATGTAAATTGAAAAGTTACAACATTATTAACCGGGGCTTTTGGAAGCGAGTGAGTAAGTTCTGAACTAGAAAGATATAAATCTGAACTAACAGGAGCTAATAACCCAGTTGAGACTGCAATGTCTGTCCCCGCTCTGACTAAAGGACCTCCCGTAATTGTTACGGAATAATTACCCGTTTGATTAACAGCCAATTGACTGGGCCCATTTATCATTACCAGTACATTTGACGATGGCAATGGATTATGGCAAGTGCAACCGGGAGTACTACCCTTCAATGTTAAACCAGTTATTCCCGTGGAATGTGCATAAATTAGAACCGGGATCCCTGCCAACAGCATAACATTCACTACAATAAACTTAATTCCGCATATAATTCTTTTCAATAGTTCCTCATCAAATCAAACTATTTTCTTTTGTCTTGTCACAATGTTATTGTTTCTTTAATTATAAGAATCTACTATCCATCACACTTATTAATGTAATTATGATGTTAATCACTCTGCGAAAATTATAGGATAAAAGTATGTTTAATTATGAATGTTGAAATTGATACAAAGGAGGGAAAAATTGCCGGAACGAGTCCGGCAAAAAATGATCTTAGAATTAATTTTAATGATGATGACCGCCTGCACCGTGAATGTGTCCGTGAGACAGTTCTTCCAGTGTAGCATCGCGTAAATTAAGAAGTTCAACATCAAAAGTTAGGGTTTTTCCAGCAAGCGGGTGATTGAAATCCAGGGTAATGTTTTCACCGTCGATTTTTTTTACGGTAAACGGCATTTCTCCACCTTCCGGTGTATCTGCAACAAAACCCATTCCTTCTTCCAATTTTGTTTCGGCTGGAAATTCCGATCTATCCACCACCTGCAACGCCATCTCATCATAAACACCGTAGCCCTCTTCGGGGGCAAGAACTACAATCTTTTTACTACCGATGATCATTTCACCAAGTTTTTCTTCTAAAGCCGGAAGTATTTGATTCTTTCCGCTCATAAATGAAAAAGGGTTAACATGATTTGCTGAATCAACTACGTTACCATCTTCATCGGTAAGAGTATAACCAATCGATACCACTTGATTGCTTTTAAGGGGCATAAATAACCTTTCTGATTTTTATTGTTTATCCTGCAACCGGAGGGAGATATTATTTGCAAAAAAGAAAAATATTCCGGAACAGAATTTTTTAAGGTGCAAATTTACAAAAAAATAATTTACAAGGAAGAATATAATCAGCTAAAAATATCCTGGTTGTCTACTTCGGATTGTTTTGGCTCCCAATCAAATCCTTCGCATGGAAGATATTCTTTCGTCGGATGCTCGTCGTGAAGCACGCACAACACGGCTGTTTTATCAAAGTTTGTGCATGTCGAGCAAAGAGTATACTCGATTACTTCTTTATTTCTTTCTTTAAATAGTCTATAATGAATAATAGCTGGATGAATAATTACTCCGTAAATTGAAGCAAGATTTATCAGCCACCAAACAGGGAAGCTAATATAATCCTTCAACACCCATATAATTGGGATTGTAATTACGATGCGTATAATTGTCCAAAATACTACTTCACCCAAAATTCATTTCCAAAGGATAAATCAAAAAATAATTTTGTAATATTAATTTGAAGATAAAAATCAATTTGATAATAATAAATAGACTAACTTTTCCATTACAATAAAATTTGTTATGTTATAAATCAATATTTATTAGTAATTTTAATTGAAGAATTCGTTTGGGGTTGGATTTTAGGGGTTCCATCAAAAAAAAATACCACTAAGAAAGTGGTAAAAAAGGTATGTGAGCGCGGGTGGTTTCGAACCACCGACCCTCTGCTTAAAAGGCAGATGCTCTACCCCTGAGCTACGCGCCCTTTTTTTAGAGTGACAAATATAATTATTTGGTTTTTCTATTCCAAATATATCAATCATTAAAAAAGTTCAACATAAAATGCTTAAAAACTCCAAAATTCTTGTTTGTGACGACGACGAAACACTTTGTTATCTACTAAAAGAGCAGCTTCTTGAAGAAGGATTCTTGGTTGATACCGTTTATGATGGTAGCCTCGCTATCGATGCCATCAAAAGAAAAAACTATGATCTTTTACTTCTTGATCTTAATATGAGGGACGTTCCGGGAGAGGAAGTTCTAAAGTTTGTTGCTGAATACAATTCCTCGCTCCAGGTCGTTATGCTAACCGCACAGACTGATGTTAGAAACGCTATCGAATGTATTAAGCTCGGCGCTTATGATTTTATTACCAAGCCCTATAATTTTGATGAATTGCTCCTTACAATTAACCGAGCGCTTGAACACAAAGACTTAATCGTAAAAACAGCTTTATTAAATGAGCAGGTAAATAGAAAACTTTCAACAAGAATTATAGGCAACAGCTCAGAACTACAGCGTGTAATAAACCTCGCAAACAAATCGGCAGTATCAGATTCAAATATTTTAATTGAAGGCGAAACCGGTACCGGTAAGGAGTTATTTGCCGAATATATTCACAAAAAATCTTCAAGGCACGATCAGCCGTTTGTAGTGATAAATTGCGCTTCACTCCCCGATCAATTAATAGAAAGCGAATTATTCGGACACGAAAAGGGAGCATTTACTGATGCAAAATCTACTAAGCAAGGCTTGGTAGAAATTGCGCACGGCGGGACTTTGTTTTTGGATGAAATAGGTGAGCTTAGTTTGTCTCTTCAACCAAAACTTCTTCGGTTTTTAGAGAATGGCGAGTACAGAAGAATCGGCGGTGTTACAAATTTAAATTCTAACGTTAGAGTAATCGGCGCAACGAATCGAAATCTTTTGGAAGAAGCCGATAATAAAAATTTCCGGCGCGATCTTTTGTTTAGACTTAATGTAATTACTTTAACCATTCCCCCGCTTCGAGAAAGGAAAGAAGATATTTTAGTTCTTGCAAATCATTTCCTCGAAGTTAAATCTTCAATTAAATCTCCTAAAAAACTTTCTCCCAGCGCTGAAGAATCTCTTCTTCATTATGATTTCCCCGGAAACATTAGGGAACTTGAACATATTATTGAAAGAGCTTTAATCTTTGCAGAAGATGAGCACATTGCTACTGATGATTTGAATCTACCGGTAAACGCGCACAAGATTGCCATTCAAAAAAATATTTCTTTAGCCATAGACGATAGTGACGAAATCCTCAGTATAGATGACGTTGAAAAAAGGCATATTGCAAAAACACTTAACGTCCTGAATTGGGATAGAAATAAAACCGCTGTCAAACTTGGTATAAGCCCCAAAACTTTATATACAAAGATTAGAAAATATCAAATTAAGAAATTTTAGCTTTCATGACTGAAAAAGAAGTTGCCCAAAATTATACACAGGAGCAAAAAGCAGCGGAAGTATCAAAAGAGATTTTACTTTTCCAAAAAGAAATGCGTGATTTTCTTCCCTTTCTGTTAAAAGAAAAATCACTAAAGAACTTATCCGGCATGATTTTAAAACGCTGTGCTACTTTATCCGACAGCAATTTCGGTTTTATTTATCTAATTCACGATAATAGCAAAGTAGAATACATATTCTTTGATCCGACCGAACAATTTCAGACAAGCCAGGAAATTGAGAAAGACATTACTGCAAATTTTTCTTTCATAAATAAATGGATTGGCATAAATAAACGTTCATTATATGTCAAAAACAATCCGGATAATATTGGATACAACCTTACCCAATTACTTAATTGTAGTTCATTAATTATTTCGCCGTGTTTTTTTGACGGTAAGCTTTTAGCTTCGATTGTTGTTGCCAAACGAAGCGGGGAATACAATGCCATCTCGGTCAGCAGCGTTGAACAATTTGCACTTCTTTTGGCTTTTGCAATAAGCAGCATCCGCACCGGTGAATTAAATGCCGCACTTGAAGGGCGACTTCTGCAGGCACAAAAATTAGAGACTATCGGAAAACTTTCCAGCGGCATGGCACACGATTTTAACAACTTGTTGTCAAGCATTTTTGGAAGCCTTAATCTTTTGAAGAAAAGAATTCCGGAAAGAGAAGATGTAACACGTCTTTTAGATAACATTGAGAGCTGCTCCATACGGGCTAAAGATTTAACCAAAGGTTTGTTATCGTTCGGCAAACCTACTCCGAAACGAAAAGAATTAATTAAACCGAATATATTGCTTGAAGAAATTGCTTCTGTGATAAAAGAAACTTTTCCTAAAAGAATTTCATTTAGTTATGAGATTGACAATAGTCTTTTTGATATCTTAGGCAATGGTACAGAGATTTATCAAGTGCTTTTAAATTTATGCGTAAATGCTAAAGAAGCAATTGAAAGAAGCGGGAAAATAATCTTAAAAGCAAAAAATATTTCCATTGATGAAAATAATTTAATTGACTATCCTCTTTTGTCTAGAGGAAATTATATTTGGATTTCTGTGTCTGATTCAGGCGCCGGAATAGAAGAAGAAAACCAGATCAAAATCTTTGATCCTTATTTTTCTACCAAGGGGAAGGAAAGCAGCTCCGGCTCGGGGCTTGGTCTTTATGTTACCTATGGCATCGTTAAAGCCCACAATGGGCATATTGAGGTTTCGAGCGTTTTAGGTTCAGGAACAACTTTCGATGTTTTTATCCCTGCATATGAACCTAAAAATATTGCAAATATCTCACAGTCTGAAAAAATTATTCTTTTAGCCGATGATGAAATTATGCTTCGTGATCTACTCACCGAGCTTCTTGAATCTTACGGCTACAATGTAATCAAAGTCGCCTCCGGTATTGAAGCTTTGAAGGTACTTACGGAAGAAATAAAAGTTGATTTAGCGATAATCGATTTTAATATGCCTGAAATGAATGGATTAGACTGCATAAAAAAAATTAGGGAGCTAAACTTTGCTTTTCCGGTAATCCTGTCATCCGGTAGCCTGTCATTAAACGATAATTTTGATTACAAGAAATTTAGCATCAACGGTGTACTCCCCAAACCTTATGAATTTGATACTATGCTTGAGACAATAAGAAAATTAATCTAAGCTTTCGTTTTTTTTATCATCAAACTGCACCATCTTTATATCTTTTATATAATCAGAAAAAACCGGCTTCTTTATTGAGTTAAGCTGATTTAATATATCGTTGATTTCTTTAATTGCAATTTCTATATAACTAAGCCGTTTTAAAATTGCATCGGGTGAGACTTCATTTTTTTTCAACTCTCTTTTTATAGCTGCCGTAGAAAGACTTAATAATGTAAGCGGCTGCTTTATTTTGTGGTTAGTGGTTACAACGGTAGCAGTAAAAGTATTCTTTTGTTCGGCTTCAAGAAGTTTTTTTTGTGCTTCGGATAACTTTAAGGCAGAATTAATTCTTGCAAGAAGCTCTATCCGGTTAAAGGGCTTTTTTATATAATCAAAAGCTCCCGCTTCAAGTCCCTCCTTCGTATCTTCCGCATCTGTTTTTGCGGTTACTAAAATAATTGGAATCCTGGAAGTTGCAGGATCCTCCACTAAAATTTTGCAAACTTCAAACCCTGTCATTTCCGGCATCATAACATCGAGCAAAATTAAATCCGGAGTTTCATTCTTTGCTTTTTCAATACCTGTTCTGCCCTCGTATGCTTTTAATACTTCATAACCTTCCCGCTCAAGCCTATCTTGCAGCAGGAAAACATTTTCAGGCAAATCATCTATTACTAAAATTTTTTTCATATCAACTAATCTTATTTTTTGAGAACAATTTTTCTATTTTGAACGCCATTACACCTGCGTTAACCGGCTTAGGAATGAAATCGTCGAAACCGTGTCTCATAATAACTTCTTTATCTTCAAGCATTGCTTTTGCTGTTACTGCAAAAATTGGGATATTCTTCCATTTTTTATTTTGTCTAATTCTGCTAATTGTTTGAAAACCATCCATTTCAGGCATCATAATATCGAGCAAAATCAGATCAGGTAATTTCATTTCCAAATTTCTCAAACACTCAATTCCGTTCTTAGCGGTGAATGCTTTACAATCGCAAGCACGGACAATTTCACTAATCGTAAAAAGTGTGTCCGGGTCGTCGTCTACTACCAGAACATTGCCGCGGTAAATATGATTTTCATCCTCATCAACCAAATCCATTTTTTCTTCAAGAGCAACCTCAGCGGACGATCTATTGGTTGCCGCTAAAGAAAGTGACTCTGTCTCCTGCATCCGTATTCTATCTCGAACCACTTTCAGAACATCGAGCGGATGCCCGTTGGATTTAACCGTAATCTGCTCAACGATATTGTTTAACGAGTTCCTTTCTTCCTCCGTTAAATCTTTTGCCGTGCTGATTATTATTGGGATATGCTTTGTCTCCCTGTTTGACTTGAGCTTATAAGAAAGCGTAATTCCATCAACGTTCGGCATCATAAGATCAAGGATTACTAAATCCGGCTGCGTTTCCAAAATTTTACTAAATGCAATTTGACTGTCCTGTATAAAATCGATTCTGACCTTATCATTTTTAAATGCTGCTTTAAATTTTTCAAATTCCATTTCATCGTCATCTACAACAACGATTTTTTCGATTTTTTTCTTTGCAAGATTTTCTAATTTGTTAAAGGCAGAAAGTAATGCGTCGGGAGTAATTGGCTTAACAAAATATTCATAAGCGCCCAGCCCATAACCCAAATTTTTATCGCTGATAATTGAAATTAAAATAACTGGAATATCTTTTGTAGAAGGATTTTGTTTAAGCTCTTTCAGCACTGTCCAGCCGTCTTTATCCGGCATCATTACATCAAGAGTAATAGCAAACGGTTGAATTTTTTTTGCCTGTTCAACTCCAGCTTCGCCGTCTTCGGCGTAAACAACTTCGTAGCCTTTTGAAATTAGATATTGTCCGATGGTATAACGCACTTCCGGGTCATCATCAATTACCAAAATCGGATTCTTTCTATTTTTAATTAATGTTTGAACATTAACTTTTGGTGAATCTCCATCGTCTCTAAGTTTTATAATATTAAGCGGAATAACAAAAGAGAAAATTGAACCGTTACCCGGTTCGCTTTCCACGGAAACAGCGCTCTTCATCAAGGTAGCAATTTTTTTGCAAATAGCTAAACCAAGTCCGGTACCGCTGTATCTGCGGGTTGTTGTACCGTCAACCTGTCTAAACTCTTCAAATATTATTTTTTGATCTTCAGCAGACATGCCAATACCGGTATCAATTACGTCGAATTTTAAGTTTTTATTTTCAAGCGACGATATACGAAGCTCCACAAATCCGGTATCGGTAAACTTAACAGCATTGCCAAGTAAATTAATTAATACCTGCACTACTTTTCCTCTGTCAGTATTGATGACAATCTTAGTATTAATATTTTTCACAATTCTAAATGCAATGCCTTTTTGATTGGCAAGCAGGGCAATTTGATTTTCAATCTCCGCAATTAATTCTTCAAGAAAAACATCTTCATTATGAACCTCCATTTTCCCGGCTTCAATTTTCGAAAGATCGAGTATATCGTTAATCAATCCCATCAGACGCTTTCCGCTTTTCAAAACAACTTCTATTCTTTCGCGGTTCTTATTTTTAAGGGAATTATCCTCAAGAATTAATTCCGTCAAACCAAGAATGGAGTTCATCGGCGTTCGCAGTTCGTGAGACATACTGGCAAGAAAGTGAGATTTTAATTCCGTCGCTTCTTCTGCTTTGCCTTTTTGGATTTCCAGTTCATCTGCTTTTTCCTTTAGCTTTTGATGTAGTTCAATTAGGGTCTCATTCTGCCTTCGTACCTGGATATTTTGCTTTTGATAATCTTCATTCAGCTTTTTTAGTTCCGCAACAAAATTCTCTAACTGAACAAAGGCAAAAGCATTTGTTAACCCTATAGCAAGCTGTTCTTGAATTTTAGATAAATATTCTTTTGCTTCATCACCCGGCTTATCAAAAGAACCAAGCTCTAATATTGCGATTACTTTACCGTTGTAAATTACCGGATTAAGCAAAAGATATTTTATTTCAATCTTAATGGATCCCGCCGAAACAATCGGAAGATTTTCCTTCGAGGAAAATATTTCAAACGGCTCGTGGCTTTTAATTATAGCATTGAAGAAATTTGATTTTTCGTCAAACGTTATTTCTTTGCCCAAACCGTAAGAACTTACAAGAGAAATGTTTCCTTCTTCAACAGCATACAAACCACCTATTATAAATCCGCACGTCTTAATAATTTTTTGTAATGCCGCTTCTGATATTTCTTTTAACGTAGGATTTTGATTTATCAACGTTATGAATTCCGAGTACTCATTTTTTACTTTTTCATTCTTTTGAAGCTGCTCAATCATCGTATTGAATGCCGCGCCAAGTTTGCCCAGTTCATCTTTTGATTGAACAATAATTTTATTCTGAAAATTTCCTTCCTTAGTGACTTCAGTGGCTTTGCTTAACTGTGTAATTTGTTTCCGCATTTTATCGGTAAAAAGTAAAGTTAAAATTAACGAAAGTAATATTCCTGTTGATCCAATAATTATCAAAAAAGATCTTATATTGGAACGGAGGTCTGCTGCTTCACTAAGAGTATTAAAAATTAAAAACTGAAAACCTTTGTTAAGCTTAAAATCGAGATCCGGCTTATAAATTATTGCAAGAATATCCGAAGACCCGCTGCCGTTTGAATAAACATCAAAATTATTTTTCCCTGCAAGGGTTTTAGATGCATTTGCCAACATATAAGAATATTTTTGATTTAGCGATTCATTTGACACTTCGGCAGTGTTTCCGTTCAAGACTAAAGCAACTTCGGCATTTATTTTCTTAGCAATGTTATTAAGAAAATCGCTGGATATTATCTTCCCGTAATAATAAATTATTCCGTTATTTGCCTTGTATCTTCTAACTAAGGTGAAAGGATTTTTAGTGAGGAAATCATTAAGCGAAAAATTATTGGCGGGTATTTGAATTCCGTCATTTAATATTTTTACTATAGCCAGATCCGGAGATTCGCCGTTTGATTCAAGAATAAAGTCGACATTTTTTGAATTATTATAAGTGTTGTTGAAGTTATTATTTACCAGATAAAGGAAATCGTCGTCAATATCCTGGATTTGTGTACGATATGCGTATATAAAATCGTTTGCGGAATTCAGAAGATATTTTGACTGTTGCGAAGATAGAACATTATATACAATTGAATAAAACGCAAGAGCAGAACTTCCGAGGATAACCGCAACTATTGCGAAATTAATTATTAGGAGCCGGTAACTTATTTTCATGGTTAGCTATCACGCTGCAAAACTTTTCTTATTGTAATCAAAAGCTCGTCAAAATCATACGGCTTGCTTATAAAATCGCTTGCGCCCATTTTGGCAGAATTTATCGCGCTTTTTACATCCGCATAAGCGGTTAAAACAATTACTTTTATTTTAATTCCTTTTTCTTGAAACTCGTTTAATACCTGAAAACCGTCCTTGCCCGGCATTTTTAGATCAAGCAAAATTAAATCAGGCAATTTATTTTTTAGAAAATCAAATACGGCATCGCCGTTATTAACAAAAGCGGCTTCGTAACCTACTTCTGTTAGCTCGTCTGTAAGGACGCTGCAAAGGTTGACGTCATCATCAACTATTAAAATTGATTCCATTTATTTTTTCACATCATTACTTTGTGATTCGTTAAACTGATAATGTTTAAGTCTACTTCTTTCATTTTGAAGTTCCATCCGGAGTAGATTTTCTTCCGGAGGTTCGGATAATCTTTCTTTAAGAGAAGGAACGAGATTAGCTCTGATTAAAATTACGAGTTCCTTTTTGCTTACTCGATTTTGATCGCTGCCGAAAATATATCTAAGACCGAAAAACCACCAGGGAAGATCTTTTAGAAAAGGAATACCGGTTCTAACTTTTGTTGTTTGGTCAATATACATGCCGCCAATTACTGTTTCCTCGCCGTTAAGCAGAACAACCCTTGTATCCGCAGAGGTTTTATTAATTATTGTGTTGGTAGGGTCGGGAACAAACGAGCTTCTTTCAACATGAATCTTAAGTAAAATATAGCGAATGCCGTTATCGGTGATTATGTTTGGCGTAACAGTTACGATTGAGCCAACCGAATAAAAACTGGTAATTATATTACCAGAAAAATCTCTTTGCATAATCGAAATATCCTGTCCGTCCTGCAGCCGTGCGTCGGTGCCATTTAGCACTGTAATATTCGGACTTGAAATAATTTGTCCTACATTTTCATTTTCAAACAATTTAAATATTGCAGTGGCTTGGCCAAAGAATCCACCGATATTATAATTTGCAGTCCCGGTTATATTAAAATCGGGTGATTGCTGCACAGTGGTTGAGCTTGGTGTGCCGGTGGGTGTTCCTCCGGCAGGAGTTGAACCGGATGTTTGTGAGTTTTGCGGAACAAATCCGTTTAAGTTCCCGTTTACACTCCCGTTAGCTCCGGATAATAAAGTTTGCCAGTTAATTCCAAGTTGCCTTTCCTTATTTACATCTGCTTCAAAAAACACTGCGGAAATTTTAACTTCGCGCGCATTTGCCGGAACATAATTTTCCTTGGTACGTACCTCAGATTCGGTGCCGCTTTTTTCAACAATTATAACATCCGGAGTTTCTTTGTAGATAAGCCCTACAGACCGCACTAAAATTACTAGCGCCTTAAAATAGTTCATGTTTTTAATTTCAAACCCTATTGCCGTATCAATATTCACAGTTGAAACTATTTTTCTGCCTGTTGTTTTCTCACTGATTTTACTAATTAATGCAATTGCTTGATTGAAAGGAATTGTCGGAGAAAGCGTTACAAGCTGGTCGGGATTTTGATAATTCTGAAGCGATTTTTCCAAATAAGTCTGGGAAAAAATTTGTACCGTAAAGAACAAAGAAATTAATACGGTTGAAATAAATGTTTTCATTTGAAATTCTCTTTACTTGTTTTACTTGTGCTTTCTTTTTCCAAAGTCAAATCAACTTTTTCAATTATTCCACCCTTATTTAAAATAAAGCTTACAATGTTATGATCATAGTCTATTTTTGTAAGATAACCGAGATAAACCTGCTGACCTTCCCAGAGTAAAAATGTATTCCCTTTGCTATCGGCTATAAATGCCCCTTCGGGTACTAACGCCAGCAGCCTTGCGCCGTGAACATCTAAAAGATTATTAACATTCGGAGGAATTTCGTTTCTGATAAGAGGATAAAAAACATCGTAAACCGGACTGGTGCTCAAATCATTTTCAACATAATTTTTAGTCGAAAATCTGCTGTTATCCGAATAGTATACATCTGCAATTATTACAAAGTTTACCAGAAAATTCGGCATTCCTTCTTTATCCGAAGAAATATAATTGGTCAGGGTAATCGATCTGATTTTTTTTAATTCTTTACTTTGTTCAATCGCATAGACAAGTTTGTACAAATCATTGTAATCTCCGCCGCCGGTTATTTTATATTCATAATAGAAGAAATTCTTATCCGGTTTTTGTTCCTCAAATTCAACGTTGGTTTGTGTATTTTCTGAAAATCCGCTGCCTACGTCATTTACAAATTTGAAAAAGCTAATTGAGGAAAGCTTTTCCGGAATATTAAATTTTCTTGAAGCGAGAACCGAATCTAAAACAGCTGCCTTTTTTGAAAGCTCCGTATACTGCATGTTCAACCCGGCTGTATTATAGTGATTTGCTTTAAGCTTTTCAATTTGTGCTTTATCATTTTTAATCTTACTCATTTGATAGAGAAAAATATATCCCCCGCCGGTAACAAGAATGAAAGCAAAAAGACCGACAAGCGCCAAAGTATTTTTTATTTTCCTATTCATCGGGCGCCTTTGTAAAAGCCTGGTAAATTGAAAGTAATATTAAATTTATAAATATTCTTATCGCGAAGCGCCTCGTAGCTAATGCTCTTTAACTGTGCTGATTTTATGGAAAAGGCAAATTCCGTCAAAACATTTTTAGACAAAGAATAACCTTCAAGAGCTACCGTCTCGCCGTCCGGTTTGGATAATTTTGTCAGCCAAATATTTTTCCTTGCCTCGAAAAATGAAGAAATTTTCTTTAATACATAAGACCATGCGCCGGTGCCGACTGAGGCGGAGTCAAGTATTGCCTGTGTTTGTGAGAAACCGTTTATTTTTCCGTTAAGGCCGGAAATCTTATTTAGTATTTCCTGATTTTGACGGAGCAAAATTGTTTGTTGTTCAAGCTGGCTGTTTAGTTGGTTTAAATCTTTTCTGTTTTCCAATACTTTTACTGTTATGAGAAAAGCAGCCAGAAATAGAAGCGGAAACATTGCAAAACCATGCCAGCCGAATTGAAAAACTTTCTGCTCTTCTTTTACATACCTCGGTAAAAGATTTATGCCTTTGTGCACCTTCTCTAAATCATCAAAGTAATCAATAGCTGCCGCTATAGGAACACTGAAGGAGGATATTTTCTCTTTGGATATCGAATCAAGTGAAGAAATATCTATATCGGAAAAATCCAACTTAGAAACATTTGCTTCCGGGAATGTACCATAAAATGATAGAATTAAATTTTCAGAATCGTCTTCGCCGCAAACTACAATATTGTCAAGCGAACTTATTCCGCCGTTTTCCATTTCAAGAAGAATTTTTGAGAAGTATACATCATACGTATGTAGATTTATTGTGCCTATGTCGAGCGCAGTACCAATATGTTTTAGCTTTCGCCCGTGCAGAAAGATTAATTTGCTATATTCTCTTCCGATATATACTATCAGTGAATTATCATCCGGGAAAAATTTTTTCCTCTTCGCCACATAATAAGCAAGCGAAATTTCCGCGCTTTTTACGGAAGGAATTTTGTAATATCTACGGTGATTATAATTAGCAAGCGAACTTATTAGCTTTATACAGTTAACTTCGCCGGTAAGAAAAACCGAAAGAAGCGATTTATCTGAAAGCTCAACGTAATCTAAACTTTCTTTATCAATCGAAACGTTTTTCGATTCATGAATATCATTTATAATCTCTTGCGTAATCTTGGAAGCATTGCTGACTTTTGATCCTTCAAAAACATGATAAAAAATGGAAGGCTCTGTCAAAGTCGGAACGAATAAGCTTTTCTTTAAATTGAATCCTTTCAGCGCTTCATTTATTAGACCTATGCTGGAAATAGTAACTTTACTTTCTTCTGAAGAACTTTTACCCAGGGATCCCTCAAAGGACATTTCATCGCCGTCGATCTTAAGATCTGTGATAGACTCTTCCATACCCAGCGCCGTTTGAATAACATCAAAACTTCCGGCTTTAAGAAACTTTACTTTGTCTTTTTCTTTTATGAAGACTGCAAGTTTGGTATCGTTGCCTTCGCAATATGTAAATATTATTGGATTCATTAAAATGCCGATAAAATTTGCTGTATTACTGTTTTATTATTTGCATAAGCAATGGCGTTTTCCATAGAGATTTTTTTGCTTAGATACAATCTTTTTAAATCCTGCTCCATGGTAATCATTCCGGAAGATGCGCCTTGATTGATCATCATGTATATTTCGCTTGTATTATTATTCTTTATCGCCGCTTTAACACTTGGCGTAACTAGTAATACTTCTTTAGCCAGCGCTCTTTTTCCGTCTAAACTTGGCACTAATTTTTGCGAGATGATAGCTACCAGTACATCGGCTAATCTGTTTCTTATTCGCTCCTGTTCATTGGGATGAACTTCTGCTACTATTCTGTCAATCGATTCAACTGCGCTTGAAGTATGCAGAGTGGAAAATACTTTATGGCCGGTATCTGTCACTTCCATCGCAGCAATTATAGTATCCGGATCTCTCATTTCTCCGATTACAATTATATCCGGATCCTGCCTTAGCGCTTGTATTACCCCATCTTTAAAGGATAAAACATCACGCCCAATTTCGCGGTGCCGTATAATTGAAGCATTAGATTTATGCACAAATTCAATCGGGGCGGCAATAATTACAATATGCGCCGGATCGATTTTATTATGAGCGTCTATTATTGCGTCAAGTGTGCTTGATTTGCCCGACCCTGTAATCCCTGTTATTAAAGTTAATCCGAATTTTATATAAGTGTGACTCAAAGTTTTTAATACATTCGGATGAAATCCATAAGAATCAATCGATCTGACCGATAGATTTATTACACGCATATTTAATGCAAGAGTATCCAGATCAAAATAGGCATCCGCCCGGAACCTAACATAACTGTTTTTTCTCTCGTAGTGATAGGTGTAGCTGAAGTCTAAATTTTTTGTGAGCAATAAATATTTTCTTTGATTGATATTCAACAAATTAATAATAATAATCGCCGACTCATCTTCAGTAAATTGCGGAAAATCTTTAACCCTTTCCTTCTTCCCGAATATTCTAAGCCAGATGTAGCCGCCGTTTCCGTGCCCGCCAAGTTCAATATCCGAAGCATCTCTCTCAATTGTGCTTGTAAGAAATTTATTGAAGAGATTACGCAGCGCTGTCCTTTCATCGGAATTCATCTTTTCGATATTTTCAAGCAGATAGTTGACCCTGTCCTGCCCCAAATAGGTAGCTGGTATGGTGCTTGCAAAATTATTCAAAATTGTTTTAGCATCTGCTACAGGCACTTAAAATTTTCCATTTGTTATACAATCCAAATTATAATGAATAAACAATAAAGACAATAGTTATATCTATAATAATGTTGCCACTCTCAGCCTGCCGGGCAGGATTTCCTCTTGGAGTAAAGGAGTAATGGAAGTTGGAAGAAATTAATCTATTCCATTATTCCAATATTCCAATATTCCATCATTCCATTGCTCCAATATTTAATCACTCCAACCAGCCTGTCATTTCAAATCCGGCTTCTCGATCAACCTGTCATTTCGAATCCGGCTTCTCGATCAGCTTGTCATTTCGAATCCGGCTTCAGCCGGAGCCTGCCCCGTTTGCGGGGAGAAATCCCACGATTAGCCATTCCGGGATTCAGCGCTATACTTTGGATTTCTCCCTCCGGTCGAAATGACAACCTCTTCGAATCCGGCTTCTCAATCAGCCTGTCATTTTGAATCCGGCTTCTCGATCAGTTTGTCATTCCTCCGAAGTTGAAGCCAAAACTTCTTCAATAGAAGTCAATCCGAGCTTCACTTTTTCAAGTCCTGCTTCTCTCAGGTTTTGCGAACCGTCCTTTTTTGCCTGAATCCGGATTTTTTCTTCATCGACATCATCTCCGGATTTTACGATTGTTTGCCTAATTTCTTTTGTAAAATATAGCGCTTCGTGTATTGCAATTCTTCCTTTATATCCGGAACCGTTGCATCTGTCGCAGCCTTTTGGTTCATAAATTTTATACTCTCTCCACTCGGCAATATTTAAACCTGCGGCATCCATTACGGCTTCATCAAAATTAGTAACTTTCTTTTTGCAGTCCGGGCAAAGTCGTCTGACCAATCTTTGCGCAACAATTAAGTTAATAGCATAAGCTATTAGAAACGGCTCGATGCCCATCTTATACAATCTTGCAACAGCGCTTGGGGCATCGTTGGTGTGAAGTGTTGAAAAGGTCAAATGTCCGGTGTTTGCAAGTTTGATGGCAATATCAGCGGTTTCTTTGTCTCTCATTTCACCGACCAAAACAATATCAGGATCATGTCTTAAAATTGACCGGATGGCTTGTTCAAAATTCATTCTGTAGCCGATCTTTAATTGACGCGCGCCTTCAATAACATATTCTACCGGGTCTTCAACGGTTAAAACATTTACCGTCGGATCAATTACCTGGTAAAGCGCCGCAACAAGAGTTGTGCTTTTACCGCTTCCTGTCGGTCCGGTTAAAATAACCATTCCCTGCGGCTGGTTTATTGCCTTTGTAAATGCTGTCTTTGAATAGCCCATTAAACCAAGCTTATCTAAATCTCTGATAACTTTCCGGTCATCGAGAATTCTTATAACGACACTTTCAAATTTATTTTTCAGTTCGGTACCGACAGTCGGAAGAACAGATACTCTAAATCGAATTACATGCCCGTCTATTTCTCTTTGAATAAATCCATCCTGGGCTCTTTCTCTTTCGAACCTGTCCATTCCTTTAGAACGGTCTTTCACAACCGCAATTACAGCTTCAGGTAAAGTATTTTCCTGAACATGCCATAACTGAAGGTTTCCGTCAATGCGAATTAAAATGTCCGTCTTGTTTCCTGATTTGGGAACGAAGTGAATATCGCTTGCCCCTCTCCTTACCCCTTCAACTAAGGCGCCTTCGACAAGATTTATTAATGCGCTTTTATTTATTTCGGCATCAAGCGCTTCTTCGTCTAACGAAGTATCATCTTTTTCAATTTGAATTTCTGAGTTAGCTTCTTCCATCATTTTTAAGAAAACATTTTCCGGAGGAAGAATTGTGTGTATTATTCTTTCATAATCTTTTTTCCTTATATAGATGACTTCATATTTCTTCGCATTAAGTCCGAATGCAATTCTTGGAATGTTTCGTTCCGTCGGGTCAATTGCAGCCAGAATAAGTTTATCTTTTATTCTGTCGTCAAACATAAAAGGAATAATTTTATGCTCAAGCATTTGTGTTTTAAGCTGTTCGCCGGCGCCGTTGATCATTTGCTTAATGGAGTCAAGTTTTTGCTGGGGAATTTCGTCGGGGGAAACGTTAAGCTCCCTGAATGCATATAGAATTGCAACTTCTCTAAAAATTGTATCATGGTCGTAACTAAAATCCTGAACTAAAATTTGTGCAAGATTTCTTTTAATTTTGCTTTTATCATTAGCTTTTGCGTTCAAAGCTTTTTCAAGCATTGAAGAATCGATTATTCCCTTCTTAAAAAGGAGGTAACCGATTTTATCCGTCATTTCAAGGGTGCTATCAATCATACTTCATTATTGGTAATAATATTTTTGTTATTAATTTTATTAACTCACATTACAATGGAATGGTGGAGGAATGGAGGAATGGAATTGAGAGGAATTTTCATTATTCCATCATTCCACCACTCCAACATTCCACTATTCCATCACTCCATCCATAATCCATCTCACATACTCCATATTCCATATTCCATACCCCATACCCCATATTCCATTTCCCATTACACTATATTTCTTTCAATAACAGAATTACTCGATACACCCGGTGCGCTTGGATGTATCGTTGCGGTTTCTGCTGATACTAATGTAAGAAGTATCATTACAACCATAATTATCATCGCAATAAAAACCTGGATTAACTCAATAAGATTTTTAAGTTTATAAACAGTCTCGCTTTCATAATAATTAGCAAGTTGAAGAGCGGTAGTTTTAATTGTACCTGTTTCCTCGCCCGAGTGAAATCTTGAAAGTGCAGTTTCAGTAAACACTCCGCTTGCTTCAAAAGCTTCCGTAAGTCCTTTTCCTTTTTTAATCATTAACGGAATGGCAACGTTTTTTATTCTATCTTCAAAATATGCATTTCCTGTTGCTTCCGAAGCTATTCTTACCGGCTCGATGCTTTCCGCTGACCCGCTGTAAAGAGTGTAGAACACTCTGCAATAAACTTCAATTATGGTTTTATGAACTAGAGTACCAAGCATGGGTATCTTTAGCATCATCCTGTCAACAATAAATTTGCCTCGCTTCGTTTTTGAAAATCTCCAAAAGGCAATTAACGGAATAATAAAAGCCAGCGTTACAAAAAGTCCGTTAGCAGAAAGGAAATCGCTTATTTTAAGTGTAAAAGCAGTCATCGGAGGAAGTGGAATTTTAAATTGTACAAATAACTTTGCGGTTTGCGGAAAGATATAATCGACGTAAAAAAGCACCGCAATAAGAAGGACAAACATTGTGATTGCCGGAGTAATTAAAGCGCTTCTCAAATTCTTTTTGAATTCCTGCCGGCGTTCTAAAAATTTTGCAGTTGCTTTATAAATCTCCGTCATATTGCCGCTTTTAGACGCCAGCCCGAGCATGTAAGCCGTAAACTTTCCAAAGACAGACTGATATTTAAGAAAAGTAGCTTCGCTATCTGCACCTTTCTTCAAATCGTTATTTATTTCTTTTAGCGTTTCCCGCAGAGTTTTATTTTGAGTGTCATTTATTAGAAGATTCAAAATTTCACTGTAAGGAAGTTTTTGATCTAAAAGCTCTGCGCTAATTTTAACAAAGGTAACAATCTCAGTTGTCGGAGGAGCAAAATTAAACTCAAACAGTTTTTTATTTACGGAAAGAACCTTATAACCGAGTCGAGAGAAAGCCTCTTCCACTTCCATTTTCGTATAAGCTTTTTGCTCGCCTTTAATAGGCTTTTCGTCTCCTCTTTTTACTCTATAAAGAAAAGATGATTTTCTTTGAATGCTTTTTACTTTAAGCTGATTTTTTTCAGCAAGCAGATGAATCTTCTTTTTCCCCTCTCCGGAGGAATTTGCCGAAAGCGTGCCGCTAATTAGCTGTCCGTTTAATTTTTCTGCTGTAAACTTAAATTCAGTCATTTAGTAATTTATTAAAATCCATAATTATATTCCATCAAATTTATCTTTTTTGTCTGCCCTGAGTACCGCACAATCCTATCATTTCAAATTCAGCTTCTCGATCTATTTGTTATTTCCGAGAAACCTCCGAGTTATTCCTAAACCTCGGTTTTGCTGTAAAAATCTTTCTTACAAAAACAATACTACGTACAAAAAAGTATTTATTTAACTTCATCATAATCAATTGATAAATTCATTCTTTTTAGAACAAACTCTCTAAATCCTTTCGCAATATTAATAGCATCCTTTACGTCATCATCTGAAAGTTCAATCGTTGTATCCGGATAACGTATTTCTACAGAAAAATCCGCAAGTCTGGATGCCTTATCAAACAGGTCATTTTCTACCTCTGCTTTCTGAATGAGCAAGCTTAATAAATAATTTAAATCGTGTGAACGTCCAAATTGTATATCAAGGAAAAGCAGGTAACTTTTTATGTATTTCTCCACTGCTTGTTGGCAATGAAAAGCAATTGTGTCTCGAAATTTGGGAATGTGTATAAATGTAATTTGAGCGGTTCCCAAATCATGGTCGCCTTTTTCAATCCAGCTTTTAACTACTTCTATTTTCTCGTTCATACAAAACCCTGCTATCTTTTAATGCTGTATTTAAAAAGGAATATTTATTATTTAATTCATCATTAAATTCCTTAGAAGTATATATTTTGAAATCCATAGGAATTGCGATACGGTAAAAAAGTTTTCTTACTTCTAATCCTCTTCTTTGTTTTGGTAAATCTGTTTCTTTTATTAAAATAAAATCAAGGTCGCTATCTTCATTAGCATTGCCTACGGCGTAAGAACCGAATAAAATAATCTTATCCGGGTTGAAGTTTGTTGCAATCCGGTTTACAATATCATTTATCTTTGTTGACTCAATCATAATATTTCTTTTACTATATAAAAGAGATTCGTTTTTAGGGAAAAGCCCCGGCGGGGCGGCACATTAGTAGAAAATCATACACAAAAAATTCAAAGAGCCACAGAGTGGCGAAACAAAAACATTATCTTACTTTAGAAAAATTTGGCTTATTCTTTATCGTTTTAGCGATTGTTTTTCCAATCTCATATAGGCTATATGGGGCTATATCAGCGCCATTAGACCAAACGATTGTCTCTAGTGTATCATCAACTTTGAAGTGTATAAAATTATTTTTGTCTTTCAATGGTTCAAACATTTCTCCATACAATTCATTTTTGAGAACAGCTATTTTTTCCACTCCATTGCTGAATAAGCAATATATTTTATAATCTCCTATATATTTGGCAGCTTTTACTTTTATTAAATAATCCATTCTTATTCGTGTCCAATAATTTCCCTATTGTTTAATTCAACAAGCTTATACTCATCAAAGAGTTCTTCTATTTGACTTTTTTTTTTCAATAGCTGCGAAAGACGAAAAGGTAGTTGAGTATCAATAAGCAGCTTCACGGCACCACAGCACGAATAGATTTAACTTTTGTCAACTGAGATGCAAACTGTAAACAAGCTTGTATATCTTCTTTGGTAATGGCTGGATAATCGGTAATAACTTCTTCAACCGACATTCCCGCAGAAAGCAAATCAAGGATCATTTCAACAGGATACCTCATATCGCGTATGACCGGTTTGCCGTGACATATATCGGGATTCATCGTAATTCTTGATAAATAATTTTTCATTTAGTGCCTCTTATTTACTTGCCTACCGGCAGGCAGGTGTGCAAATATACTCTCCGGGAAATCTATTTTCAATCACACACAGCATATAGCGTCAACTTAATATTTCTTCCAAACTCCCGAACTTTTGTAATCACTTGTATTTAACGTACTAAAAGTATTTATTTATCCTCTACGAGGATAGTTTATTTGTTGGATTAATTTGTTTCTACAATAATCAAACATCTACGATGTTTTTAGACCTCGTAGAGGTCAAATTATTGTAGGAAAAGATTTATTTTACAATGGCAAATCCTCGTAGAGGATTAACAAATTCCTATATTAAAGATTATTGATAAAGACATTGCGGCAGCATCAATAAAAACGGCATACACTTATCATAATTTAATTCGTAATAATTTACTCCCAAATTTATATTATTATAATATTCCGGTTGATGATCCTTATAATATTTCTCGGATGATATTTCCCAAAAATTATTTCCAAGCTTCTGAGCGATAAACCACTTTTCTATTAGTCTTGCCGCTCTGCCGTTTCCGTCTCTAAACGGGTGAATATGTGCAAACTTTAAATGAATCAAAGATGCAAAATAAAATACATGCGCTGTGGTTAAATTTTTATCTAATAAAAAATCAATCCCGGCAAAGAACTCAGTTATAGCTTCTTGTACATGCTCAGGCTCGATTGCAAGATATACTAACCCGCCTTTATCAAAAACCCCTACTTTTTCAGTTCTATATTTCCCTTGGTTGCTTTTTATAACTAATGTCTTAGAAAAAATTTTATGGCATGCAAGAAGTTTTTTTTTATTTAATTTATTTTCCCCGGCATACTTATATGCTAAAATTAAATTTTCAATCTCTTGAATCTCTTTTTGCGGTTTAAGTTTTTCCTTAGAAAGCTTATGGTTCATAAATGAATTTAGATCAATGCTGTTTCCTTCAATATTTGAAGAATAAACAGCCGCTGCTTGAGTTTTATATTCAATACTTCCGCCAGCAGTTGTAAAATCAAAAGATTCAATCATCGAATTAATTTGATTCCCGGTTAAGTTGTTATATTCCGCAAAATATTTTTCTTCTGTTATTTGCATTTCATAAATTTCTTTCACCTATATAAAAGAGATTCATTTTTAGGGAAAAGCCCCGGCGGGGCGGCACATTAGTAGAAAATCATATACAAAAAATTCAAAGAGCCACAGAGTAGCGAAACAAAAACATTATCTTACTTTAGAAAAATCATATTCCTTTTTCATTTATCACCTTGTATTATATAGACAACATAAATGGATCAAGAAATATTTCAGTTGCCCGCTCAAAACTGACTAAAACCCGCACTCTTAGTTGCCGGCGCTTTCAAATTATTCGCCAATAGAATTAAGATACTTAGTAATAAAATTGTTTATACTTTGTCCATTCTTAATTGCTTTGATATAAATTTTTCTGTGCAGCTCTTTAGGAATACGAAGGACGAACCTACCTGAAAACGGTTTATCCGGTTCTTCTTTCCGTTCTTTGCAGAATGCAAGGTAATCGTCAATGGAATCCTTAAAAGCTTTTTTAAGCTCGGTTACGGAAGTGCCTTGAAATGTGATAACGTCTTTAGTATCAATCACCTCTCCGTGAAAAAGCCCGGCTTTTTCGTCAAATTCTATGTATGCAGAATATCCTTTATAAGTCATTATTTTACTCCAACTGTTATCAAAAATCTTCTTACAGACTTAAGAGCGCCTTTATCCGTAACTTTTTGAGGATGCGGTCTATGGAAAACAGCACGTACGCCTTTTAATGCTACTCTTATACGCGAACCGCTGCCTTCAGTTACTTCAGCGCCAAGAGCTTTGAATAGGTTTTCTATTTCCTTCCAATTAAGATCAGAGCGAACAGGCTCTTGGAAAATTGCTATAAGAGTTTTTCTGTTTTTAGCATTCATTCTAATACTAAAATATGATACTACTATGAAAAAATCAAATTTATCAAAGCTCGCTCTGCGTTATCGCGCTTTGATCTGAACGTTATTGTAAGTGACAGAATTATTATTTAACTAAAGATAAAAAGCTAAAAGCCCGCCACGCAAAAGATTTGATAAATGAACTATAATGTTCTTTCCATACCGCCGTTTGACAATTAACTCTAAAGGAAAAGGTAAATCTGGTGGAGCAAGAATTATTTTCCACATTCAATATGTTGATAATACGGTTTTTCTTCTCACTGTCTATGATAAATCAGAGCAAGAAGATCTTTCTGATAAAGAACTGAAATATTTGTTATCTTTTATTAAGTAAATATCCTTGCTTTATATAGGACCCCTTCAATATTTCAAAGAACTTTTGCCTTCAAGTCAGGGTTTCGGAATTACCCTGCTAACATTAAAGGTTTTATTTCGCCTTTAAAAACATTAGGCTGATAAAACATAATAATTTTATTTTTATAATATATCACGAAACAACTTTAAGAAAAACAAAATCTCCATCATCAAACTGAATGATATATTTCTTATTTAGAATTTGTTGGTCAAGGAATTTTTTGGATCCTTTACTTAATTTATTTTCTTCTAATAAGAGATAAATTGTGCCGGTATTTTTCTGTTTAATAAATGACATTGAATCAATACTCGTGGTTGAATATTTAAAATGAATGCCCTCTGGTGGTATCAACCTACAAACGGGAGAAAAATCAGTAATTATCAATCCGCTTATTCCGGTATTTATTAAATACGAATACACCCTGTAATGAATATTGTCAGCTTGAACCATTTGTGTATCATATACCTGTCTTTTAATTAAATTATCTTTTGTTAAGAATGTAAAGTTTAAGAATACAATTGCGACAACAGATAGAATTAAGAGGTGTGTAAATTTTATTTTTGTTTTTCTTAATAAGAAAAATAAAAGCAATACGATACTTAGAATTCTCAATGAGTCAACATAAAATTGTACATTTTTATAGTAACCAAATTCTGTGGTATAAATAGTTCTGTAGTACATGTAATAGATTTCGTTAATTAGATAGGAAAGTTTCATCCCAAAGTTAAAAAAGCTATTGGTACCCGCAACGATAAAAAACATTATTAAAGTAAAAATAAATAATAAACTTAAAATGTTTTTTCTTCTTTTTGAAAGGTTGAGGTAAGAAAGATCTTTACCATTAAATCTTTGGATTAATTTTTGCAGCCACAAATTCTTATCATAAAAATATTTTAATCCAAATGAGGAAGCAAAAGCCATAAAGGGAATTGCAATGCTTAAATTTCTATAATCATAACTATAAAAAAACATCCATAAAAACAGTGGAGGTATAATCATTAATATTGTTATATTTTTTGCTTCTTTGGTATACAATGAGAAAATTAAAGTAGACAATAAAAATATTGATATCAATGGTCCAAAACTATATAAAAGCATATTAGCAGCATTTATGAATCTGACTAAATAATTGGAACTCATTAGTGTAAAATAAGCATCTAAACCTTGATACATATCGGCTGGTTTTATTATGTACCAAAAAAGATTTAAACATACTAGAATAACAATCCCAATAATTAATTTTATCAATTCACGAGAAGGTGTTTTTTCGCGATTTTTATATAAAGATAACATGATATAAGTAATAAACACTGAAGCAATATAAAATCCTGCAAGTTTTGTATTAGCTGCGGACGATGCAAAAATAATTGAAGGTATGAAATTTTTAATATTATAATCAGAGTCTTTATTTATAAAAATAGAATAGAATGTAAGAAAACCAAAAAAAGATACGGGAATATCTGTATTGTAATCCCCACTGAAAATCAATGAATAAAAAGCTATTATAATACTGCTGTAAGTTAAAAGACCAATTAAATAAACAAGTGATTTTCTTTTTAGGGCTAAGTCTAAGAAAATCAAAAGTATACCAATAAAAAAAAGTGGCATAAAAGCCTTTGGGAAAAATTCAATTGCTTCGCCTTTCAAGAATAAATAGGTTAAAGACATATTAGTCGATAATAACTGGGGATAATGACCTGTAAATAAAGGAATTTTGTCTGAAGCCCATGCAATTAGCCATCTGTTTCTATATACTGCATCATTGAAATAAAATACTGTTCTTGCATTTATAGGAATAAAAGAAATAAAAAATAAAATGAGTAGGCAGGAAGAAAGAAAAATAAATCTATAAAATGGTGTTTGATTATTAACGAATTTTTTTAGCTGTACATAATAATCATTGATTGTTTTCTTAAAAATAAAAGATATATCCCCTCTAATCATGAGATAAATAATAAGCATTATCTCTATGCAAAACAAAATATAAAGGTTTGTAGCTATGTACAATTTCAGATATGTTAAAATACAAACAAGCAGATAATTTGAGTAAAGACTAAGGCCAAATGAATATAGAAAGGATTGTATAATACTACTCGTTTTTATCTTTAATAGCTTTAGCAGTATTAAACCGGGTATAATTGTTATTTGAAATAAAGATAGAATTCCTAAAAGAAACATAGACTACCTTGCAAAAATTCACTCAAATTAAGTTGAATCAAATATTTTAAAAAACAATAGGCTGATAAAAATATTTTCAATCTATCAGCCTAATGAAATAGCATTTTGTATTTATTAGAACCTAATGTACTACTGCAACAACAATGTTTGATGGGGTAACTGTGCAAGTAGCAGTAACAGTACCTCCATTACCTGTTTGAGTACCAACGCCAGTAATAACTATTGATGAAGCACCAGGTGTCGTTATTGTATATGTACCATTTGCGGTTGTACTAAGTCCAGTAGGAAGACTCCAGCTTGTATATGAATTACCGCCACCTCCCATAGATGCTGGTTTCATATAATATTGATTTGCCATAGCTGCCAAATTATTTAAATCTGCAATTACAGCATCTCTGTTAGACGATACTGCATTAGCATTAAACAAGTTAATACCTACTACGATAGCGATACCGACAATGATAACGCCGAGAACGATTAAAAGAAGTTGTTGTTGACCCATGATAGATTTCCTTACGTTTGTTGATAATGTTAATTAAGTATATTTATTCGATTTTGTTTCTAAGCTCTTTAAGATAATAAACTAAAGTATAACGACTGAACTCAGCGGCGTACAATCGCCCGCCCGCTGGAGTGTTTTGTTAGGCGCCGGGTCGTTCGTGTTAAATCAAGTAATGACCTCAACGCATCATTTACTGCGGCTGAATCAACAAATGCCTTTGCCACATCCGGCTCAAGCATAACAACGTTGGCTCCTTCGTCTAAAATGCGTTTATAATACTTGCCACGAACAGCTTTTGAATAGTCAAAGTTGTATTCGGGGCGTAATTCATCACTAATTTTTTTTGCTTTAGCTTTCATGTCGTTTCCTTTCTTGAGTGGTTGCAAGACGAGCACTGATAATTCGTATGGCTTTACCTCTCTCTGTATATGAGACCACAAGCAAACGCCCACGAGAAGAGTAGCCCACGGTTATTAGTCTTTGCTCGTCGACCGAGTGGTCCGGGTCATCAAAAGTTGCCGATAACGTATCATAAAAAACAGTCATTGCTTCATCAAATGACACCTTGTGTTTTCTGTTATTCTTTTTTGCTTTTTCCCTATCCCATTCGAATTGCATATATTTAATTTTATTATAAATTTTGCGACTAACTTTGAGCTAATCGTAAAAAACATGCCGTTTTTTTAAAAGTCAATACTATAATCACTACTGTCCCGTTAAAAGTCGAATAAAAACAATTGGTTATCAGGACAATGATTTTGATTTAAGTATTCGTTTTTGTTAAGTATTTGATTTATAAGGACTTTGTTGAAAAGATTTATACTAAA
>JAKAFW010000093.1:0-3655 GCA_021817845.1 Bacteroidota bacterium | reverse complement strand
TGTAAATGATCACGGTATAATTTTGCTGCATGATACACACCCGAAGAATTTGCAATATACGGATAAAGGTTATTGCGGTGATGCATATTTAGCTCTTGACGAATTAAAAAAACATCAAGATGAATTTGAACTGATGACAATTCCAATTCATCCAGGGTTAACTCTTATTCGTAAAAGAAAAACACAACTATCGTGGAAGAATAGTTCTGAAAATGGAACCGAGGAAAAAATTATCAATTTAGAAAATCATCTTAATAAGTCTATAACCATGCCTGCATTTGCAAGCAAGGTTAAGCAAATGTTTACGAATGAGAGCGATATCCAGACAATTGTTGAAATCGGGGCGCTCGACGCTAAAGATTCTCAATACTTTAAGGAGGTTTTTCCTCATGCAAAAGTATACGCTGTAGAAGCATTGCCGGATAACTTTAACAACTATCTGAAGGATCTGAAAGATATAACCACGATTAACGCGGTGGTTTCTAATATTGATGGAGAAGTGGATTTCTTTAAAAAAAGAATTAACGGTATCCATGGAATTTTTAATAGGGGTGATGAATATGGTACTGAAGTAATAAAGTTGAAATCATACCGCTTTGAAACTCTTGCAAAAAAATATTTTATCGAAAAAATTGATATGCTTAAACTTGATGTGGAAGGCGCAACAGTTGAAGCTCTTGAAGGGATGGGTGAATTATTGACCGAGATAAAAATCATGCATCTGGAATCCGAGTCGTATCCTTTTTTTAAGGGACAAAAGCTGCATGGTGAGGTTGTTAAATTTTTGGAAGAAAAAGGTTTCTCTCTTCTTGAGTTAACAAGTTTTCCGATTCAAAAAGGAAGGCTGCAATTCGATTCTATTTGGATTAACAACAAATACTTTGACAGCCAAACAATTACGAACAAAAGAGAAATAAAAGAAGCCGAAAAAGCGGTCACTCACTATAAAATAATTTGTATCACCCAGATTTATAACGAGTTGCGCAAAGAAAATCTTGAACGGTTTTGGAAATATCTTCAACCGGTAGTTGATGGATTGGTTGTTTACGATGATGGAAGCACCGATGGAAGCTACGAATATTTATTAGACAAAGCGATATTCGTTCTTAAAGGTGGTGATAACGATTTTGTTAATGAAATTAACCATAAAAAGGTGTTGCTTGAAAAGGCTTTAGAGCTAAATCCCGATTTTATACTGTGGTTAGATGCGGATGAAGTATTGACTGCCAATGCCGCAGCAGAAATTCAGAATTTATGCCAGCATATGGATGAAAATGAAGTTGACGGAATGAGTTTTCACGAAATCAATTTATGGAGAAGCAATTCATGGCAGAGAACAGACAATTCTTATAATGACGGCTGGTTTGTTCGGTTATGGAGAGTTACTCCGGATCTTAAATTCATTTCACAAGAAGCTGGATTACATCAACAGCAGTACCCGTCAAGTATTAAAAAAGTGGAGAAGGCAAATAAAGTTGCTGTAATTCATTATGGTTTTGCTTCGGATAGGTCTCTAGCTTTTAAATATTTAGTTTACCGAGCGCATGGTCAATCTGGATGGGCATTAGAAAGACTTCTTGATGAAAAAACACTTCAGTTAAAATATGTTTCAAAGGAAATATTCCCCGATGGATTGTTCGTTGAAGATCATCAACCGGAGAAGCGATCATTTGAAAAAGCTATAGCAAGTCTTGAACAATTTAGAGAAGTCGTTTTTAAGCCGCGCGTTTCTATTGTTTGCATGATTTACAAAAGTGTTGAATGGCTTGAGTTTGTTTATCAGCAAGTTTTGAAATACACTGATTTAAAGGATAAAGAATTTTTCTTTGTTGCTAACGACGCATCAGAAGATGTTCTAAAATATTTAGAAGAAAATTACATACCTCACTACGTCTGGAATAATTCCGAAGAGCAAAGGAAGGAATGGTACATAAATAATGTTTATAGAGCTTGGAATTTTGGTGCTGAAAAAGCAAAAGGGGACTATCTTCTTTTTATAAATAGTGATATGGCATTTACCCCGGAATGGTTTGAAAACCTTTTCAATAAGCTAGATGGTTCCAATTGTGTAGCTTCCCGATTAATTGAAAGCGGTAAGCTTCTTTCCGGTCAATATGGTATTAGTAAAAATTTTGGCCGTTCGGTAATTGATTACAACGAAAGCGGATTTATAGAATACGCAAAATCAATTTCCGAAGAAACCGTAAATGATGGCGGTTTATTCATGCCTCTTCTAATAAAGAAAGATCATTTTATGAATGCTGGGGGATATCCGGAAGGTAATATTATTCCCAAAACCGACCTCTTTAATCCCGTAATAGCAAAACAGAGCGAATTATGTGTAAGCGGTGATGTTGTTCTTATGCAAAAATTAGCTTTAAAAGGAATATATCAGAAAACCGCCTTTGACAGTTTGGTTTATCATTTCCAATGCGGAGAAATGGATTCTAAGGGCAGTGTTAATTCTAAGCAGAAATTGAATAGAGTTGTTATAGCAAATGATTACTTAGAAGGTAGAATGGGAGAAAAAACCATGTGGGGATTTCTTTTAGAAGGTCTCCCAAATTCTGCCGGTGTTGATATGGATATTCTGGGTTCAACTGAAAACTTCACCGAGAATGCATCAAATTATATTTCTAAAAACTTTCCTGATTCATCTATTTTAATACAGAATGCAACCTTTATAGACATTCTTAATCATGACCGTTTTACAATTTGTTATTTGCAAGATAATCTGAGGGCAATGGGGCGAAAATCTTATCAACAGGAAGCAAATTTAAAACGGGCTAATATTCTTGTAACAAATTCCAGACTCACCGCACTTTCATACCCCGACTACAATTTCGATATAATTCCTATTGGTGTTGATGATAAGTTATTTAAACCGATGGACAAGGAAGCACTACGGAAGGAATTTAATTTTCCAAATAAGAAGACGGGAATTTTTGTGGGTGATTTTAGCGAAACGAAAGGCTGGGCAAAGGTAAAAGATCTAATAAATAATCATCCGGAAATATTTTGGATATTAGTTTCAAAAGATAATCAAGAATATAAACGCGATAACTGCAAAACTTTCAATCGTATTGCGCAAGATTTACTTGCCAAGCTTCTAAATTGTGCTGACTTTTTTGTTTTGGGTTCGCCAGTAGAAACTCAATGCTTAGCTGCAATAGAGGCAGCCCTTTGTGATCTTCCAATCATTATGAGAAACACAGGAATTTTTGCTGACTTTACTGAAAGTGAAAAAGCAAAGACAGGTGTTTTTGGAGAAGATTTCGAAAATGCTTTGAGTAAAATTTTGCAGAAAAATTTTACTCCTAGAAAACTTATGATTGAAAAAGGATTTACTATAAATGGGATGGTAGATCAATGGAAAACTATAATTCAAAAAGCGCGAATACTGAGAAACAGTTCTGCTAAAGAATTAGCAAAAGAGAAATTGCCATTCTTCACCGTTGTAGTCCCTACATATAATCAAGCCCAATATTTAGGAGAAGCATTAGATAGTTTGTTAGCGCAAACATTTCAAAATTGGGAAGCAATCATTGTAAATGACGGCAGCAATGATAATACACGTAATGTAATAGACAAGTATAAAGCAAAAGATAAACGGTTCAGGTTTTACAATAAAGAAAACGGTGGTGTCTCATCGGCT
>JAKAFW010000057.1:0-15609 GCA_021817845.1 Bacteroidota bacterium | reverse complement strand
TGCCTAAAACTTCAAGCAAACCTAAATATCTTTGTATCAATGGTGATGAAAGCGAACCTGGCTCTTTTAAGGATAGGCAAATCCTTGAATTCAACCCTCATCAATTAATCGAAGGTACTTTAATTGAAGCTTATGCAATACAAGCTAATGCCGCTTACATTTATATCAGAGGTGAATACCATAAATGGATTAAACTTCTCGAAAAAGCTTTAGCTGATGCTTATGAATATGGGTTTGTAGGCGATAAGATGAAGGAAAAATTAGGTGGCAATTATTCTGTCAATATTTATGTCCATAAAGGAGCGGGAGCTTATATTTGCGGAGAAGAATCTGCTTTAATGAATTCCATTGAAGGCAAGCGTGGTTATCCTCGTGTGAAGCCGCCGTTCCCGGCTCAAAATGGTTTGTGGGGTTGTCCGACTACCATTAACAACGTTGAAACTGTTGCCAATGTCCCTCCAATAATAAATAAAGGCTGGGAATGGTTTTCCAAAATCGGAGAACCTAAACACCCCGGCACAATTCTATATGGCTTAAGCGGGCACGTTAATAATCCGGGAATTTATGAATTGCCCTCGGGAACTTTATTAACTGATCTGATCTACAAATATGGCGGCGGTGTTCCCGGTAATAAAAAAATTCTGTGCATCATCCCTGGCGGCTCTTCTATGCCTCCCTTGCGCGGAGAGCAGATTGAGGGAATTAAAATGGATGCCGAATCACTTAAAGCTACAGGCACATCTATCGGAACTGCCGGAATTATCGTGATGGACGAAGACACCGACTTGGTGCAAGTTCTTGCACGCATTGCAAAATTTTATTATCATGAAAGTTGCGGACAATGCACCCCTTGCCGAGAGGGAACTGGTTGGATGCTAAAATTATTGAATAGGATTGCCAAAGGCGAAGGTTCAACTCACGACCTTGATTTGCTTATCTCTGTTGCGAGCAATATTGAAGGGAATACAATTTGTGCTCTTGGCGAAGCTGCCGCCTGGCCAGTCAGATTTATGATTACGAGATTTAGAGATTATTTTGAAACTCGCGTAAGCAGGGAAGTGACCATACCGGTTGCTAATAAAGTTCATTCTATGCGACATACTGAATACCCCCTGGCTCCGATTAAGGATTAAAAGTCTAATTCTCATTAGTTCCATTGCATTGCAGTAGTCTGTTATCCCAATATTCCACCACTCAATTTATCCACAAGTCACAATTTTTTATATCTTTATTTTGCTGCAAAATTCTTCAGATTAACTTTTTTCTTCCCTTTTTATTCGACTTAAAATTCAATATATTTGCAAGTCAAAAATCCTCAAATGTTTATAGATGGGAATTATGGTAAATCTAAAATCATTAAACAGCGAACAAAGAAAAGCAGTAGAATACGACAGTGGTCCCGAAATGATTGTTGCCGGTGCCGGTTCTGGAAAAACCCGCGTTCTTACTTTCAAGGTTGCCTATTTAATTGAAAATGGCTATGAACCTGAAAGCATCTTATCCTTAACTTTTACAAACAAAGCTGCCAACGAAATGAAAGCGAGAATCCGAGAATTAGCCGGTATTAAAGCCGACAAAATTTGGATGGGTACTTTCCATTCCGTATTTGCAAAAATTTTACGAATTGAAGCAGCCAACATTAACTACAAAAGTAACTTCTCCATTTACGATGCAGAAGATTCGCATTCGCTTGTCTCTAACATAATTTCAAATTTTGAAATAAATCTTGACAGCGTTACTCCGAATTCAGTAAAGCATAGAATTAGCTTTTTGAAAAACCACATGATTTTTCCTAAAGAGTACCGGGCGAATCATGTTAAGTCTTTTATCGAAGAAAAGATTGCTGATATCTTTGAGGAGTATCAGAAAAGATTAATCGAAAATAACGCAATGGATTTTGAAGACCTTCTTCTAAAACCGATTGAAATGTTTAACTCCAACGAGAAGATTCTTCAAAAATATAAAAAGAAATTCGGATATCTATTGGTTGATGAATTTCAGGATACAAATAAAGCACAATATGAGTTGCTAAAGTTATTGGTTACCAGAGAGGGGAAGATTTGTGTTGTAGGCGATGATGCGCAGAGTATCTATAGCTGGCGCGGTGCAAACATTGGTAATATGCTTGACTTTGAAAAAGATTTCCCGAAACATAAAATCTTTAAGCTTGAACAAAATTACCGGTCGACTAAAAACATCTTACTAGCTGCGGATTCGGTTATTAAAAATAATAAAGACCAAATTATTAAAACTCTGTGGACTGAAAATAATGACGGCGAATTGCTGACATTAATTAAATGCTCAGATGAAAAAGACGAAGCTTACCAAATAGCAAAATTTATTAAACATGAAATCTCCAAAAAGAAATTATCCCTGAAAGATTTTGCGATCCTATACCGCACTAATGCACAGTCAAGAGCGCTTGAAGATATTTTCCGGAAGGAACGGTTGCCGTATAGAATTATCGGCGGCGTTGAATTCTACAAAAGAAAAGAAGTGAAAGATATTATTGCTTACCTTCGTATAATTTCAAATCAAAATGATGAAGAGAGTCTGCTGCGAATTATGAATTTCCCCCAAAGAGGAATCGGCAGCACTACTATAAAAAGAATGATTGCCTTTGCAAGAAAGCTTGATCTTAATTTGTACGATACTATGGCAAGAGTATTTGAAGTTATCGACATAAAAGAAAGAATTCAAAAAAACGTTAAGCAATTCCGGCTATTGATTGAAAAATATATAGGACTAAAAGATAAACTTTCGGTAGGCGAGCTTTCCCGCGCACTCGTCGACGAGCTAGGTGTTCTAAGAATATTTAAAGAAGAAAATACTCCCGAATCTATATCGCGGTGGGAAAATATAAATGAATTACTTTCTGCATTAAGTGAATTTTCAAATTCTAACAAAGATGCCAAACTGGAACAATTTCTTGAAGATGTTTCTTTGGTCTCAGATGTCGATAATTATAAAGAAGGGATGAATGTAGTTACTTTTATGACCGTTCACAGCGCAAAAGGATTAGAGTTTCCAATAGTTTTTATCTCCGGTTGTGAAGAAGACATTTTCCCGCTTTCAAACAGATTTAGTACTGATGCATCGCTTGAAGAAGAGCGCAGGCTATTTTACGTAGCCGTTACTCGCGCAAAACAAAAAGTTTATTTGCTCCATGCAAGGTCGAGATATAGATTTGGAGAAGTTGCATATCAAAGCAGATCGAGGTTTATCGATGAACTTAACCCGGCCGCTTATACAGAATTGAACGGTGGTATTGGAAGAAAATCGTCTATCCGTAAATCAAAAAAAGAAATATATTATGAATATTTCGAAAATGTAAGCTACGAAAGTTTCGACCAGGATAATAAAACGTTGCGCCCGGGAAGCCGCGTTATGCACGATAAATTCGGTCTGGGAAAAGTTACTCAAGTAGTCGGTGTTGGCGATCAACAAAAAGCTACCGTGGTTTTTGAAGGCAACAATGTCAAACAATTAATGTTGAAGTTTGCAAAACTAAAAGTACTATAAAGTTTTATTCCTAGATAGTATTTGTCATCCCGATAATGATAGTGTCGTTCCGGCGAAAGCCGGAACCTCACCCTTAATCTTTGCACAAACCCCATATTAAAACCTGCATCTATCAAAAAACAATATTCATACAAAAAAACATTTCGTAAATTTCAATAAATTAAGTTATATTAATTTAGACCGAAAATTAGAATAGTAATTTCCAGCTCAATGAAATATTCCCATATAGAGAATAAATCAAGAAATTGGTTTGTTCAAAATATTTCATCAATATTTTAACAGATTGTAAATATTCAAGGAGTTAAAAAAATGTCTATTGCACCAAAAAAACTAGCTATATTAGTCGGGGGAGGACCTGCTCCGGGAATTAACAGCGTTATTGGCGCTGCAACCATCAGAGCAGCTATGGAAGGGATTGAAGTGCTTGGTATAAAGGATGGCTTCAAGTGGATTATGGATGGCGATATTTCGCACATTAAGGAATTGAATATCCAAAACGTAAGCCGAATTCATTTTAGAGGCGGGTCTTATATCGGAATCGCACGAAATAATCCTACTAAAGATAAAAAACTTTTAGAAAACACAGTTACATCCTTACTTAGACTAAACGTTGATAAATTAATTACTATCGGCGGAGATGACACTGCTTTTAGTGCATTAAAAGTCGATGAGATGGCTGCGGGAAGAATTAAGGTCGTTCACGTTCCTAAAACAATAGATAATGATCTTGATCTGCCTCATGGAATTCCTACTTTTGGTTTTCAGACAGCTCGGCATATCGGAGTTGAACTTGTGAAAAACTTGATGGTGGATGCTCAAACAACTTCACGTTGGTACTTTGTAGTTTCTATGGGAAGAAAAGCAGGGCATTTAGCGTTGGGTATTGGAAAAGCAACCGGTGCTACTATCACACTTATTCCTGAAGAGTTTCCGGGAGAAGAGATCCGCCTTTCTCATATGGTTGACGTTTTAGTAGGCGCAATTATTAAACGCCTAAGCTATGGCAGGACCGACGGCGTTGCTATTCTTGCTGAAGGGTTGGTGGAACACTTAAACCCGAAAGATTTAGAATCTCTAGTCAATATTGAAAGAGATGCTCATGATAATATAAGAATAGCCGAAATTAATTTCGGAGAAATCTTAAAATATAAAGTTCAAGAACGGTTAAAAGAATTTAACCTTAAAGCAGCTATCGTGGCAAAAAATATCGGCTACGAATTAAGATGTGCGGACCCAATTCCTTATGATATGGAATACACCCGTGACCTTGGATTTTCTGCAGCCCAATTCATTCTATCCGGCGGTACCGGTGCAATGGTGTCCATTCAAAACGGGCATTTTGTTCCTATGTATTTTAAGGATATCCTTGACCCCGTTACTAAAAAAACAAAGGTAAGAATGGTAGACCCTGCATCAGAATCATTCTATATTGCACGTAGATACATGCTGCGCTTAAATTTGGCGGACTTCGAAGACCCGCACGAATTAGCTAAATATGCAGCAACTTGCAGAATCTCTCTGGAAGAATTTAGAAAACAATTCTATTATCTTATGGAAAATGATTTGCTTTATAAAAACTTGCAGGATGGGAAAATAAAATTGGCAGCTGTTGAAACAAATGATGCTCATAAACCAGTAAAAAAAGAAACTTATAAAGAGCAAGACATGGAAAATGGTAATGGATTGATTTAATCTTTATAAATATTTGGCTAAAATGTAAAGACTAAATTTATGAGAACTTTCCGAATGCTTTGTCTCCGGACTTGTAAATAAGACGTGCTTTGATTATATTTTATACATGGGTCCTCTCTAAAAAGCTGAAATACTCAAAATATCGTTCCCTCGAAAGCGAGGGTATAAGTTTCTAAAGAGTGAAATTAGTAACTCCTTTTATCGAATTTAATTACCTCTTGTCGCATATAGGGACTTATGGTAGAATAATATTTAGATATTAAAGAATTTGTTTGCATATTGATAATACGTTTTTTGGACTATAGTAAATTAATTATATCCTATTTCATCATATCATTTATTTGCCGTCAATTATTTGAGTATAAAATAATTGTACGGTAACTGAAGTGAGAACAAATGACAATAATGAGGTTAATATGAAGTACAAGAATATACTTTTTAAGTTACTTTTTATAATTTTTATGGGTGGGTTATTATCCGCAGCTCTGGCGCAACCAGCAGTACCAACCCTGGTAAGTCCGGCGCAATATTCTACAAATATTGTTTTCCCACCAACATTTGTTTGGGATTCTACTGCTACGGCAATTAAATGGGTATTCAGAATTTCTACTGATAGTACATTCGGAACAATTTTATATACATCTCCTAGTACCGGTGGTGGGATAATTGCAGATACTGTATATATATACGCTGGGCCCTCACTTTCACCATCTACAAAATATTATTGGGAAGTTTTGGCATCAGATGGGACACTGAATTCAGCATATTCAGCACCATTTAGTTTTACCACTGCAGTAACGTCTCCGATTCCTTCAGCTCCGCTTACTGTTTATCCTCCGAACAATACTTATCGTGTTGCTGATACTTTAACCTTTATTTGGAATAAAGTAGCTTCTGCCACATCATATGAAATTCAATACACAATGGACCCTACCTTTTCAGTTATACAAGTTGACTCAAGTTTTATTACTGACACTACATTTAGAGTCCCTGATACACTGACTAACGGTTCTCCTTATTATTGGAGAATGAGGTCTATAAATGGAATAACATATAGGAGTGCATTTACTGCGAGAGATACTTTTTTTGTTTCAATTAATGGAATGAAGGGACCTCAAATACCTGTACCAGCTTATCCGATTGGAGGAGTTGATGTATATGGAGATAGCACAAATCTAACCTGGCATTTGCAGTATGCTGATTCTTCATTAAGATATGACGTCTCAATTGCTTCTGATACAGCATTTACAAGAAATTTACAAACATTTACAAGTGATTCAATTACAACAATATTAGTTCATAACCTTATAAGTGATACTACTTATTACTGGAAGGTAAGATCAAGAGATACCGTACATGCTGATACTTCTTATTATTCTGCATTGGCGAAATTTCATGTTTCAAGAGCAAGTACTCATCCTGTCTTAGGCTATCCTATTCATGGTGATACTGTCTATCAGCCAACTCAAATTTTTTCATGGTACTTAAATGGACTAGCTGCTGGAATAACCTATAGCTTTACTTTATCACTAAATCCTAACTTATCAAGTCCCACTAATACGATCCCAGGATTAACCTCTAGATTTGTAACACTCTCAGGATTAAGGACAGGAAAAACATATTACTGGCAGGTTGTTTCAACTGTTACCGGAAATGTTGATAGTTCAGGCATTGATAGTTTTTATGTAATTCCAAGTGCCGGTCCTGTAGTACCTACAGTATCCTGGCCTATTGGGGGCGCTTCGGTTTATTCAAATACACCTACTTTAGTCTGGTATGTGAATTCATCGGGTATTGGGATGAAATATGATGTAAAGTACGCGCTTAGCGTAGCAGGTCTGAGTTCTGCTACAGTCGATACTACTTCAAATATGTACTATCCTGTAACAGTTCCTTTATTAAGCGATACAACTTATTATTGGCAAGTACGGTCAAGAAATTCTACCGATACATCCGGATATTCTCCTGTTGATAGTTTCATTGTTGCTGCGGGCAGTGGTAACCCAGTGGTACCAATTCCATCAGCACCAATTCATGGAGATAGTGTTTATTCAAACAACCCAACTTTCTCATGGTATTTGAATGTTGCTTCAGCTGGATTAACGTATGAAGTAAGATATGCACGAACACTCTCTGGTCTGAATTCAGCTACAATTTATTCGGCAGGTAGTTCGAATTCATATACAATTCCTTCTCTTACTCCTTTGCCTGTTGACACAATATATTTTTGGCAGGTAAGATCTAAGTCTGCAACAGATAGTTCGGCTTTCTGCAGCCCCGATAGTTTTTACGTAGTATCTGGTAGTGGCAATCCATTAGTCCCAATTCCTTCATGGCCAATAGGAGGAGTTACTGTAAATTCTAATCCCCCTGTCCTTAATTGGTATTTGAATGCATCTTCGCAGGGTTTAAAATTTGAAGTTGAATATTCTCCTGATACAAGTTTTGCAACGTTAAATAATGATATTACCAATATAGATACTGATTCATATCCAATACCGTCGGCTCTTACACTAGGAATGACTTATTATTGGAAGGTGAGATCATATAACTTAATAACATCGGTATTTTCAGGATGGTCTGCAACTCAAAACTTTGTAGTGTCAGCAGCTCTTGTTGGTTCAAATGTGCCTACTGCACCAACCGTTCCTCAAATAGGTGGTCCAAGCAATGGAGTTAATCTGAATATTGATAATCCCGAACTCACTTGGTATTTGAATACAGAGAGCCCTAAGCTAATGTATAATATTCAGTACTCAACAAAATCTAATTTTGACAATTCAGTAACTACTACAGTAAATAATATTAATAGTACAAAAGAAGCGTTAAGCAATCTTGTGCCGGGGCAATATTATTGGAGAGTCCAATCAATTACAAGTGATAACAAAGTTTCTGTTTACTCTTTCCCTGGTGCATTCACAGTGAACACAATTACTGGTGTTAAAAATTCACAGATACCATATACTTTTGCAGTTAAACAGAATTATCCAAATCCGTTTAACCCTTCTACACAAATAGAGTATTCATTGCCGAAAGAATCAATTGTAACTATAAAAGTATATAATATACTTGGGCAACTTGTAAATACTTTAGTAAATGAGCGAAAGATAGCAGGAGTATACAAAGTTCAATGGAACGGTGTGAATAATCTTGGTCAACCTGTTGCTACGGGAGTATATATTTACAGAGTAACAGCTGGGGAAAATGTTGCTGTTAAGAAAATGATTCTACTAAAATAGACGTATATATTTCCTATTTAGAATAAGCAAAAAAACGTCAGACAAATAAGTAATTGTCTGACGTTTTTGTTTTATAAAAGCTTTTCCAAGCATTATCTTATCGAATAACCACCATCTATAACAATATTGGAACCGGTAATCCATTTAGATTCTTCGCTAAGTAAAAACATTAAAAGATTAGAAATATCTTCCACTGAACCAATTCCAAGAGGATGTAAAAGCTTTATAGTTTCAAGCTTACCCGGGTAACGGGCATCTATAGCATCTGTCATTTCTGTTGGGAGCCATCCCGGAGTTATGGTATTTACGCGAATATCCTTAATTGCAAGTTCTACAGCCATTGACCTAGCTGCACCAATCACAGCGCTTTTTGCAGCCGAGTATGCTGTAAAACCTACTTCTCCCTTTATGCCGGCAACAGAAGCTATAATTACATGCGAACTCTTTATGGCAGATAATTTTTGGGAGGATAATATTCTAATCAACTCAATTCCGGCATAAAGACTCGTCTTAATAATATTTTCTGCATCTTTCCAATTAAAAGCGCGAAGAGGAGTAAACTTATTTATTCCCGCAGCATGAACACTTCCGTCAATCTTTCCTTTTTCTCCAAATTTTTCCAATTCAATTTTTAAAGTACTGAAATCATTAACATCAATGACCGCAGTGAAAATATTTCCAGGGAAATTATCCTTTAATGCATCTAGACGCTCTTTCCTGCGCCCAATTGCCAGGACTTGAGCCCCATGTTCTGCCAGATCTAATGCAATTTTTTTGCCTATCCCGGAAGTTGCACCAGTGATGACAAATCTCTTTTCCTCAAATTTAAACCGTATCGCCATTAACTTATTCTCTTAAGTATAAAAAAATTAAAATGATATTTCTCACAAAAAAATATATTATAATAGTTAGATTAACAAACAAAATTATTCTATATTTTTATAAACCTTTTATTTTGATATTTAGTCTTAAAATGATAAATCATTCTCAAAATTATTCTAAAATGGGGCAATATTCTTTGATAAAGAGCATATTATCAAGTGGTATAATTATTGAGATTCTTAACTATTAAATTTTAATTTAATAGTATTATGCTGCCGTTCTAAAATATTTTAACCAATTAAAATTAAGAAATTTGTAAAATTTTTATGTTTAAGTAATTAAGGAACCTAATTTTATGCACTCACACGACCAGAAAAACAAACCAGTTATCTTAATAGCTCTAACAATTGTCTTTGTAATACTACTTTCCCATTTCCTTAGCGGTGTAAATATTTTAGGTTATTCAGTTAAACCTGTTGATTTATTTATGGATATTGAACCTGATTCGTTGATAAGCTATGATAATTTCAATAAGGTCAATTCCTTAGACTATACACTCTCAAAATTATTTCCGGATCAAAATAGGAAATTGCATGCAGAGGAGTTAACCGGAAGTGTCTCACTTGATTTAATCCGCTCTTTAATAGATGGCGAACATAAAAACAGACAAGCTGCTAATCTTTCTTCAGAAACAGAAGAATATCAAGTACCTCCGACAAATAATGTCCCAATTACCGGGAATGTTTCTCAAATGAAATATTTTTTTGATGCATTAAAAAAATCCGGTTCGGAAAAAATAAGAATTGCTCATTATGGGGATTCCGGCGTTGAAGGGGATGCAATTACAGCAAACATTAGAGAGGATTTTCAGCAAAAGTTTGGCGGAAAAGGTGTAGGTTTCCTTTCTATAACTTCCCAGGATATTACTTTTAGAACGACTACTAAAGAGTCCTTCTCAAATAATTGGAGCTCGTCTTCAGTCGTTACAGGTAATCCGCAAAATATGCCGCTTGGTATAAATGGTGAACTTGCAATTCCTCAGGGAGAGAGTTGGGTAAATTATCAAACAACCAGTTGGATGCCTTATTTAAGGTCATTTAACATGGCAAGAGTATTTTATAGTAACGCAAAACCGTCAACCGTGTATTACTCTTTTAATAATAATAGTAATCAGAGTGCAATTTTACAGCCTGGTAATACATTAAAAGAACTAAAATTAACAGCTCCCGGTGGAAGTGCAGAATCCTTTAAGCTAACCACAACTTTTGCAAACCAGGCTTATTTTTATGGAGTGAGCCTTGAGGATGGCAACGGGGTTTATGTCGATAATTTCCCGTGGCGTGGTAATACCGGCTTAGGCTTTACCAACATCCCCGAATCATCTTTTATTCAGTTTGGGAATATGCTTAATTACAAATTAATAATTCTTGAATTTGGGGCAAATGAAACAAGTTTTAGTTCCTCCCAAAATACTTGGTATGCCAATCAAATGGTCAAGGTAATAAATAATTTGAAAAAGGCCTTCCCCCAAACAAGCATTCTTTTAATAGGGGTAGGGGATAGAGGCATTAAAAGAGGGACTCGATTTATTACCGACCCGAATGTTCCCCTATTATTAAAAGTCCAGCAAGATATTGCAAATAGAACCGGCATTGCCTTCTGGAATCTTTTTGAAGCTATGGGAGGTTATGGAGCAATGGAAAAATGGGTAAACGCTAATCCTCCTCTTGCTTTAATGGATTATACCCACCCATCCTGGCAGGGTTCGGCAAAGTTAGGTGATATGATTGCAAATGCAATTTTACAGACTTATTATAATTATAAATAGTTTACTTTATTTCTTATTGATTTAATTATGGAGAAAAAATGGTTACTGAAAGATTACAAAAAATCATTCTTAATGAATTAAAACTTGACAGTTTTGATTTACGTGATGAAACGACTGCAAATCAGGTACCCGGTTGGGATTCATTCAATCATATAAACGTTATATTGGCAGTTGAAAAAGATTACAACATCCGTTTCAAAGGATTGGAAATACTCAAAGTGAAAAATATAGGTGAACTTCAAAAGTTAGTTGATTCTAAATTGCAGTAACATTGCTTTCACTTTTAAAATTAACAATATCGGGCGAGAATAAATGCTTTGTTTTATAAGTTTTAACCATATCCTTCAGTATATTGATTTCAATAAAGTGCAACAGCTTTTTGTCTACGATCCAACCGATCGGCTTTTTTTCAGCACAAGTTTTTTTATTTTTTTCTTCTTATCACTTTTGATTTTTTACAGAATCTTTTCGAAGAAAAAAAATCTTAAAATATATACTATCATTTTTTTCTCGCTCTTTTTCTATTATAAAAATTCCGGCTATTTTTTCCTTCTTCTTTTTGCATCTACTTTTATTAACTTTTATTTCGGTAGTTGGATCTTTAAGGCGAAAACCCATTGGTTGAAAAAGCTTTTATTTATTTCAGTGATTGTTATCGACTTAGGTTTGCTTGTCTATTTTAAGTACACAAATTTTTTCATCCAAATTATTAATGGAGTTGCTTCAGGAAATATCCAATTTCTGAATATCATCCTTCCTATTGGAATTTCATTCTATACATTTAAAGCATTGAGCTATGTGATTGAAATATTTATGGAAACGATGGAACCGACTAATAGTTTAAGGGACTTTGTTTTATATATGTATTTCTTTCCCAATATTCTTGCGGGTCCGATTGATAGAGCTGTGGCTTTTCTTCCTCAGATCGCAGGGGAAATGACCGCATCGAAGGAGGATATTGGCAGAGCAGTTTTCCTAATTATGTCCGGTTTATTTAAGAAAGCTGTTATTGCAGATTATATAGGGCTGAATTTTGTTGATCGTGTTTTCCAAGTGCCGCTAAGATTTACAGGCGTTGAAAATCTTTTAGCATCTTATGCTTACACAATTCAAATTTACTGCAATTTTTCCGGCTATACAGATATGGCTCTCGGAATAGCGGCGCTGCTTGGATTTAAATTGATGGATAATTTCAACATACCTTTCCTTGCTACCAGCGTTGCCGATTATTGGAGAAGATGGCATATTTCATTATCAACCTGGCTGCTAGATTATTTATTCAAACCATTACAAATGAGCTTTAGAAGGATGAGGATTTACGGAAGCGCTCTCGCTATCTTCATTACATTTCTACTTGTCGGGTTTTGGCATGGTGCTAATTGGACATACTTGGTTTTCGGATTATTCCATAGCACTTATCTTGCTGTTTCACTTCTTACACAAAAATTTAGGAAAGCATTTTATGATAAAGTCCATTTGACAGGTACCAAATTCTTAAAAGCTTTCCAGATATTCATTACTTTCCATTTACTTCTAATTACAGCAATAATTTTTCGCTCAGATTCACTTCGGACAGCACGCGATGTATTTCATCAGATATTCAGATATTTTCACGGAGTGGTCTTTTTCCAGTGGGTTGCAGGCTACACTCAAGTTTTTGTTTTGATAATGATAGGCTATATTCTGCACTTTATTCCCAAATCTGTTGATAACAAAATTAAGAATATAATTACTGCATCTCCCGTTTATGTCCAGGCGTTTTTATTGGCTTTGATGATATTAGTCGTTGTTCAAGTTGAATCCGCTCAGTTACAGCCGGTAATATATTTTAATTTTTAACTAATAAACTCATAGCGCGGCAAGCCTCAATGGAATATGGAATATGTATGATGGAATATGGAAAATCATTTCAAATATTTTGACATAAAAAACCTACCTACCGAGAGCGTTGCAGAACTCTCCTATTTAGTCTCGAACGAAAAGAGAGGTCTCAAAACTTTCTAAAATGGGATTTCTCAGTCGAAGACCTGCCTGCCGGCAGGCAAGCTCCTTCGAAATGACATCTGGAAGTTGTGCAACAGACTCTTCTGGCAGACAGGCAAAGATTTAAACGGTAATACTATATCACGCATCATTTGGAATACCTGTTTGCCTTTAGGTAGGCTTGCCGGCAGGTTATAAAACTGGGGTGATTTAATAGACTAATTTCTTCCATTATTCCAACTTCTCCATTACTCCAAAGCGAAATCATACATAAGGTTTGTAATCTAATATATTCCTGGCTAAACTTTGGACTGCGCAATCTCAGTTAGTCTTTTCCTGTCAACTTTTCCATTTGTATTTAACGGAAAAGTAGGGAGTACTGTAATTTCAGAAGGGACCATATAGTATGGTACTTTTATTCTCAAATATTTTTCAATATCATATACTTTCCCGGAATAGTTCTCAACAAAAAGATGTATTAGAATAATACCAATTCTGTTTTTGTATGATACTGCAGCAACATTTGTAATATTTGTAAACTCACGTGTAAAATGCTCTATCTCTCCAAGTTCAATTCTAAATCCTTGAACTTTTATCTGAGTATCCAATCGTCCGGCAAACATAAAAAAATCGTCGTTATCTATGAAAGCTAAGTCGCCGGTTCTATAAAATCTTTTCTCAATTCCATTTATGCGATAATTAAAAAACACTTCTTTATTTTTCCCTGGGTTTTTCAAATATTCGGTTGTTAATTGTCTTCCTGCCAAACACAATTCCCCTATAGTCCCTTTCGAAACAGGTTTAAGGTTTTCGTCTATGACGATTGCCTCCATATTTAACATCGGTTTGCCAATGGATACTCCGCCGTTATATTTTTTTTCGCTAGAATCATTACCGTTAAAATCATAAATTAAACAAAAGACTGTTGCTTCAGTCGGACCGTAAGCATTGATGATTTTTCCATTTGGGATGCATTTACCCCATTCTTTTGCAAGGTCGGCATAAAGTGTTTCTCCACAAAATAGAGAATACTTTAATTTCTCTAAATTAATATCTTCAAAATATGGTCTTAGATAAGAAAGAATTACAGGTACCAAACAAGCAAAAGTGATTTCCTTACTTTCAAGCGCCATATACACATTTGCATATTTTACTCCTTCGGCTTCAATAGTATATACGGATGCACCTTTACATAGCGGTACAGTATAGCATATAACAGAGAAATCAAATGTTAAATCAAACATCTGAAGGAATTTGTCGTTTTCGTCAATATCGTAACCAAGTTTGAAGAATGCATCAATAAAGGAATTAAGGTTATTCCATGTTATCGGAACACCTTTTGGAACACCTGTACTTCCTGAAGTATATAGAATGTAGGCAATTTCTTCACCTGTAATGATGGGAGTATTTAAATTAATTTCAGAATCATTTAGATCATGAGTAATAATAATTCTTGAACCGGCAGCGAGCGAAAATTGATTCACTCTTTCATCTTGTTTTCTAGATAAGATAGTCTTGATTTCTGTTTGTTTTAGAATAGAAAGATTTCTATCAAGAGGATCATTCAGGTTAATTGGTACGAAGCCATATCCTCCAAACCAACAGGCATAAATTGAAGCGTAAGACTCTATGTCTGGTGATTCATTTGAAATAATGCCAATAAGTTTTTCATTTTTGCAATTATTTTCCAATTCATGCCGGATTTTTGAAACAATCTTTGAAAATTGACTATAGGTGTAATATTCTCCATTGATACAAAAAGCATTTCTACCGGAAAATATTTCAAAAGATTTTTTTATTTGCTCAAGCATGTCAAACCTATTTTCTGATGATTAAAGTACATTAACTTTTTTAGTTAGTTCATTAATTATGGAGTATCATCCAACGTGGTACAAATTTTGATTTTCACTGACAATATTTAAGGTGCCAGCAAAAATTGAAAGTGTCCATAAATAAAGAAAAATGATTTCAATATTTGCCGAAAAAATATAGAATGCTAAACTGGGTGGACCAAAAATCTCGTTTTTGCCTTTCCCTTTTTCTAAATTATTAATAAAGGTAAATAGATTTGTCTTCTGCAACCAATAGGATAATGTCCCCAATTCTGGAAATGATTTTATCCCATATTTATCTAAAATAATTTTTGATAAAGTTGATAAATAATCTATGCTAAGATCGGAAAAAGGATAGGGGAGACGATGAGGAAATAAATTGATATTGATAAGTGTATCGATATATACTTTTTCATTCAATTCAGAATCCAATGATTTAATTATCATACTTCCACTAATTTTGTTGAATTATTTAGCAAATTCTGAGCAAGAGAAAAAATATTCTTCAACTGTTTTCATAGTGCTGACATTTCTTGGATCAAACGATAATCCTTTTTCCCTGACGGAGTCACAGGGATCATGTTGACGTCTTTTACAAAAACTACAGAGTGGTGCAATTTATAAAATTCAATTACTTTTTTCTTAACTGCTTCACTGAGATTATCTCTATCTGTTTGAAGTAATATTTTAA
>JAKAFW010000056.1:0-15770 GCA_021817845.1 Bacteroidota bacterium | reverse complement strand
GAAAGGTGGCTTGATCTTAATAGGAATGTTTTCAACCGTGCAAAGAAGATGTTTGAAAAGTATAATGTCGAAAATATTAATCTTTCCGGTGGCGGCGGCGAATACCCGCTGCAGGATGGATTCGGCTGGACTAACGGAGTGGCGATAGCTTTACTAAAGCAGAGGGATTAGGAGGAAAACCTGAATCTGGTCTGTTCTGTTAAAGACAAATGATAAACTTATTCTGCAATATTTTGCAGTGCTGCCATATTATGAATAATTAACTTTCTCCTGGGGTCGCAACCGCTTTACTCAAGCAGAAAAATTAGAGAGAACAAAAATTATTTTTAATAGCTTAACAGTCCTATATCTTCCTAAATTTACGGATGGTTTTTTATTAATATTCTTAATTATTCACCACTAAGCTCCCTGCTTGTCAAAGCAGATTGTTCTCTTCTGGTTTTTACAAGAACTTTTTTAACGAAAAACACAAATCAGCAAACTACTTTACAAAATATTATTTTTAAGATTAAATATTAGAAGATAGTCTAATAATAAAATCTTCAATTCATTTTCAAAAGATTTAATTTATGACAGTGTAATTGTTGTATAAATTATAACTCGTATTTTCCAGATATCATAATTAAAACTAAACAATATGAAAATATGGATAAAAATTTCTCTGCTGGTATTTATTGTAGCAAATTTAGCTATTGAGGGAATACTATTTTTTATCAGAGATGAATTCAAGAAAGTCATAATAAATTCTACCGGTGAAAAGCTTCAATCTATTGCTGTCTCTATTAGTTCCTCAATTGACGGTGACAAGTATGAATTGCTAAAGTTTAACAGTAAAGATGTAGACAACGACCCTTATTACAAATACATTAAAAATTTACTTGTTGAAACCAAAGATAAACTGAAATTAAACGAAGAGATTTACACATTAAATCTTATTGATACAACAAAAGCTGTTTTTGGCGTGATGACGAACAATATTCCGTTTCCCGGAGATACTCTTCATCTTACTAGTAAAACTGAAAAAAGAATGCTTGTAAACTCTTTTATGAAGAAAGAAGGTATGAGATCCGGGATTTATGACGACCAGTATGGAATGTGGATCAGCGGAATGGCGCCAATAATAAATTCAAAAAATAAAGTAGTAGGGGTAATACAGGTTGATCACGAATCATCTTTGGTTTTAGCAAAAATTGATGAATTATATAATAAAATATTTTACTTCCAACTGATTCTGATTCCACTGATAACAATTATAAGCATTGCTTTCTCAAAATTAATAACAAATCCTGTTTCAAAACTTATTAAGCTTGTAGAAAGTATATCCAATGGAAATTACGAGGAACCTAAGCCAATTAAAGCTTATGGCGAGATAAAAAACTTAGTTAAGTCAACCAATCTAATGAGAGAAACGTTTCTCGAACAGCAACAAAAAATATTTGAAACTATAAACTCGTTAAAAGTAAATAACAAAGAGTTAGTAATTGCCAAAGAAAAAGCTGAGGAAATGACAAGATTGAAAAATAACTTTCTTGCTAACATATCCCATGAACTACGAACCCCTTTAATAGGTGCTTTAGGTTTTACAGAAATATTGTATGATGAAACTACCAGTCCCGAGAATAAAGAGATGCTGAAAGATATACTAACAAGCCTGCAGCGTTTGATGAAAACATTAAATTCATTAATTGAGCTTTCAGAGTTAGAATCCAGGAAAATTGAAATCGTACTGAGCGAGATTGAAGTATGCGGACTAATCAATGAAACCATTAGTATTTATGCAGGGAATGCAAACAGCAAGGGGCTTTACTTGCAGAAAAAAATTCCACCTAAAAAATTATATATAAAATCAGACAGACAATTACTTCACCAGGTTATTAATAACCTGGTTGATAATGCTATTAAATTTACAGAAAAAGGGGGTGTCATAATTTCAGTAAATGGATTGAACGGATCAGGAAACAAGAAACTGGAAATTAAAATAGAGGATACCGGCATTGGAATACCCGGTGATTGTTATAATATTATTTTTAGTGAATTCAGACAAGCAAGCGAAGGTTTGAGCAGAAATTTTGAAGGCATAGGTTTGGGACTCCCTTTATCAAAAAGATATATCGAATTACTAGGAGGAAGAATATTATTAAATAGTAAAGTTAATAGCGGCTCAGTTTTTACTATTGAACTACCAATTACATAATAATATCATTCCCTTTTCTTTGATTGTAAGCAACTCAAAAGTGTTTATTTTCTGAAAAGCACTTATAGGTAATAACTGTCGCCCAGACAACAATTTCTTAAATATACCCACCACAAAGTTTAGCTAACATAAAACTGTAAGCCCTTTGTCAGATTTTACCTGTCTCGTTTCTTAAGTTTATACTCAGAACTCAGAAATTTTTATTAAAATATTTCAACACACTATGGTTTTAATCTTTAAATCCATTAACTCAATTAAAAATAATATAAGGAGATCTGATCATGAAAAGGATCAATGTTGTGTTCGCTTCTGTTATAGTAATGTTTTTTTTGTTTGCTGGTTTTCTGACTAATTCAAATAATCTTTATGCACAGGATAACGGTGTAGTTACAGTGCAGTCGAAACTATCATTTAATGACACTGAAAGCCAGCTTCGGCAGCTTGTTGCAAAAAACGGGATGATGGTTTTAGCGGAGGTAAATCACGGCAAAATATTATCAATGACAGGAATCGATATTAAAGGCGTTGCGTTGTTTGTAGGTAATCCACAGGTTGGTAAGCAGCTTTTTACTGCAGACCGCGGAGTGGGATTGGTAGTTCCTATGCGCATAAATATTTATGAAGGAAAGGACGGAAAGACCTATGTGAACTACGTTAAACCTTCGTCCCGTTTATCTTCATTTAATAATGATGACATAAATAAGATTGCACAGATGCTCGATCAGAAACTTTCGATGTTAACCGGAATGATCGCAAAATAAATTATTAATTATCCGCAGCACAGGTTATCCACAAAGCAGTTCTTTGTGTCATAATCTGTGCTTCAATAAATATTATGAAGAAAAATTACAAACAAATTATTCTTAGCTTGCTTGCTCTTATTGCTGCCAGTATTCCTCCAAATCTTTTTGTTGCTGCACAAGCCGGTTATGCTTTGCTGAGTGAACTGGCAGTAAGTTATCTGATTCCATCAATTATTTTTTTGGCTGGGGTCATTACTGTTGGTTTTTTGATTGATGCAAAAGATACAAGCAGACAAATAATTAACGGAATAACCGGCGGGCTTGTGGCAACTATTGGATTGGAAATAGTGCGTGAAACTGGGTTTCATCTTGGCGGTATGCCAGGTGATTTACCAAAATTGATGGGCGTTTTATTATTGAACCAATTTGCCTTAGGACCTGATACTTTATCCAATATTGCAGGCTGGTCCTATCACTTTTGGAACGGTGCTTCATTTGGAATAATCTATTCAATTGTTGTTGGAAAAGGAAAAGTATGGTACGGTTTGTTATATGGAATATTGATTGGCATTGGCTTTATGATGAGTCCTGTCGTTGTTGCTTTAGGAGTAGGACATTTCGGTGTTGATTTTGGAATAGGATTTCCGGTTACCGTTACTCTCGCACATATTGTATTTGGATTATTACTCGGATGGTTTGTTTACCGAAAAAATACAGAAAGTTCGGGGATCATCAGTTTAATTAAAAACTTACTTCCCGGAAACATTGATAACGTGAAATGAAATTAAATTTGGATATTGCACTTCACTCTTTCACAGGAATTACAGTTGTCTGAAATAAAAAAAGTTAAAGTCATAGTTTTTTAGAACAAACTTAGAGGAAAACCTAAGCCTGTCTGTTCTGTTAAAGACAAAAAGCAAACTTAATCTGCAATGTTTTGCAGAGCTGTCATATTGTGAATAATTAACTTTCTCCTGTCGAAATCTATTATCTTTTTTTCTCGCAGGTCAGTAAGAATGGCATTTACTGTCTGCCTCGAACAGGCTGTAAGCTCTGCGATATCCTGGTGTTTAAAGAATGGTTTAATAAAAATATCGCTGCCTAAGGTTTTTCCGTTATCTTCAGCAAGCCTTAGAATGAAAGAAATAATTCTATGCAAAGAATCTTTAAATACAAGCTCTTCAATTTTTTCGGTATAACGCTTCAGCCTGAATCCAATGAGTTTAGTTAATTTTAAATTAAGCTCAGGAGCTTTACTCACAAAATCTTTAAATTGATTTTTATTGATCGCACAAATTAAAGCGTCGTCCATAGCTGTTGCGTAATCTGTTCTTTGATCTTCATCAAGGAATGACATTTCTCCGAAAACTTCTCCCGGATTAATAACTCCCAAAATCATTTCCTTGCCATCTTTTGAAGTTCTCGTCAGCTTTACTCTTCCTTTTTTTAAAAAGAAAATTGAACCGGAGGGTTCTTTGGCAAAATAAACAGGCTGATTTTTTTTAAAATCCTGCATTGTTGTTATTTTATTTAAATGCTCCATGTCTTCTTGTTTTAATCCTTTTAAAAGATTAAAATTTTCCAGGTACCATAATTTAGATTTTTCAGTCATGGCATTAAGCCTTGTTGATTTTTATTTATAGATGTGCAATAAAATAATAATAATGCAGAAGAATATAAAATAACTGCATTAATTAAATATCCTGAAGTCACTGGTGCTTAACGTTGTTAAAAATTATATATTTTCTTTCCTTTGCAATGGTATTATCTGTATCAGTTATAATAGCACAGGAAATGATTAAGGATGATTTTATCGAGATGAAGTTTATTTTTTTTTGCATAAATTAACTTATACACTTTAACTTACACTTAAACTCACCTTTTCCCCTTTATCTCTTCAAGAAATTTCTTTTCGTTTAGATCTCCGTATGCATACAGCTCGTTCTCTATATACAATGCGGGAACAATCACTACTCCCATCCGATTGGAATGAGTAATATCCTCGACCTTTAATTTAATATCTTTTCTTCCATACAGTAAATTTGCAAGCTGCAGCTTTACCCTATCGCAGGCTTTGCAATGTTCCGTTACAAATAATGTTAAAGTCATTTTTTATTTTAAATTTACGGCGTGGAGATAAGTAAGATTGTCATCTTGGAGACAGAAGCAAAATTTGTTTTTCAAAAGATCTTTAATGTACTTGTCGGAGAAAACAGGTGGCTATCTGTTATATTAACTTGCCAGAAAATTTTAACTAATAAACAAATAGTCGTTCCAACGACTCTTTGTTAACCTCAATTAATTATTATTTAGGTAAATAATATTCCCAAATGATGTAAATGGTAATTGATGAAATACTCTGTTGTAATTATATCCCTTAATGAAGAAAATAATATTCGGCACTGCATAGACAGCATCAGGCAAACAGGAAGAGATGACGTGCAGATCATTTTATCGGACGGCGGAAGCCGGGATGGTACTCTCAGGCTGGCATTAAATGAAAATATCAAAATAGTCAGCTCACTTGCCTGCAGGGGAACACAATTCAACAAAGGAGCTGAACTTGCCGAAGGCGAAGTAATTCTTTTCCTTCATGCAGATACCCTCCTTCCTAAAAACGCTTTTGAAATCCTGGACAAATATTTCAAGTCGGGCAAAGTAAAAGTCGGGACTTTCAGACTGGCATTCGATAAAGAAAACCTGCTCTTATCTTTCTATACAAAACTTACTTCTTTTGATTCGATCTTCACTAAATTCGGGGACCAGTGTATTACAACCAGGAAAGATTTCTTTGAACGACTAAACGGATTCAAAAACTGGCGGCTGTTTGAAGACGTGGATTTTTTAAGAAGGGCAAGAAAGCTTACAAAAATTTATTCGTTCCCTGCTTCAGTTACAACTTCTGCGAGAAGATTCGAAGAAAACGGATTGGTTAAGCAGCAGGTATTAAACGGATGGTATATTTTGAAGTTCCTTGCAGGCATAGAGCATTTCAAGCTATTTAATGATTACTATAAAACACATCTGCATAATCCGGAAGAGTTTTCGTAGTTGAAACATTAATATTTCATAAAATTAATTTTCGGAAGTGAGCTTAAAATGAAAAAGATATTTTTAACTTTGTTTTTATTAACAAATACGCTTGTAGTTTTTCCACAGCGGATTCATAATACTTATGATGAAGTCCTGCAAAAATATGTAAAAGACGGGCTGGTGAATTATGCCGGCTTAAAGAAAGATGCCCGTCTGCAGAAATATCTCGATATTCTATCCGCTACAGACCCGGACACACTCAGCAGCAAATCGAAAAAAGAAGCCTTTTGGATAAATGCTTATAACGCATTTACTTTACAAGTCATAACCGCTAACTACCCGATTCAAAGCATTAATGATCTGAACAAGGGAGGGATGATCATAGCACAGCTTTTCGGTACAACCGTCTGGGATAAAAAATTTATTACCATCAACAACAAAAAATATTGCTTAAACGATATTGAACACGAAATCCTCAGGAAAAAGTTTAAGGACCCGCGCATCCATTTTGCGCTGGTTTGCGGTGCGCTGAGCTGTCCCAATCTCCGCTCCGAAGCCTACACTGCAGATAACCTGGATTCGCTGCTAACTGAACAGGGAAAGCTGTTCTTAAATGATCCCAATAAAAACAGGTATAATTTAAAAAATAAAGTTGCACATCTTTCCAGGTATTTTGATTGGTATAAAGATGATTTCGGGGACAGTGATGAAAAGATTTTGCTTTTCATATCCGGATACCTGGCTGATTCTGCAGTTGTTAAATCCATTAAAAGCAATCCATCCGCCTGGAATATTAAATTTATCCCTTATGATTGGTGTTTGAATGTAAAAGGCGCAAAGATGACGGACAAACGCTGCGTGTTTGATCTAGATTCATTTTAAAATTGTCTTTAGATAAAAAAAGGGGAAGCCTGGCTAAGCTTCACCCTTTTCATCTTTCCTTATGCTTGATCATACGTACATCAAAATGTTACAACATTATTTCCTTCTTCTATATAGCTCCTGATGCTGGGGTGCTTTTTATATTCATCGAGCAAAGGGATCCCCAATTCCTTTATCTTATCTTTTACTCCGAAAGCTCCTGCACAATACTCACACGCTCCTGTTATCTTATCCTTAACTTTCTCATACAATAAATTCGCTTTATGATTTTTGTCTGCCAGTTCGGGGATCCATTTTGTTCCTGCGCCGTCGAAAACAATTTTGATTTCATCATTGTTTTCCTTTGCTTCCATTGCCAGTTCAAGTGCATTTACTGCCCTGCCAAGGTCGCCGTGTGTTTCTGTGTCTGCTAATACAACAACTGCTATTTTTGCCATTGCTTCTCCTGTTTTTGTCTGTTATTTATGCACAGTAAAAATGTTAAGAATCAGAGGTTAAAACTGTCAGCAGGATTACAGAAAGCCGGATTTTTCCCTTACACTATTAAGAAAAAAAACTGAAAAACTGTAATTGAACTGACTTTATTTTTAGTGCCGGGCAGTTAACTTTTTCTGTAAAAAATATTTTAGTTAAAAGAACGGAGTGAAAAATGAAAAACAAAAGTTTGATCTACTTATTATTTATGATCCTTTTAGTGCCCGTGTTAGCAGGATTTATCTTCAGTAACTATCCAGGTACTTCTGCAAAAAAGGTGATCATTCATCTGACTACTAATATTAAAAAAGATGACGGTCCTCCCTGTGTGGCATTTGATATGGCTCTGACAAACTTAAAGCTTGGTAATAAAGTTGAATTTCTTTTCGACGGCGAAGCAGCCTGGAATCTTAAAAAAAGCAAGGATGGAAAAAATGATTTTGACAGGTACACTATTCCTGAGGATTTGAAAAAGCTTCTGTTCGAGGAATTTAAAGACAGATCATTAATGAAACTAAAAACATTTGGCGGGTTCCTGGAATATTTACACAACAAAGGCGTTAAAATTACTGTGAATGGTACATGGAATGTTTTAACCAGTGTTGAAAAGAAAATAAAGGATAGAACACATATACCTTCGTACGTAGAGCCTCTTACATTAAAAGAAATGGCTGAGTATATAAATGATTCGCAGATTAATTACAAGTATTAAATATTTAATCAATACTTATAACCGCTGGCTTCGTATTCCGTAAACTCTACTCCCAAGCCGAGTGCTATCCTGTTAACAAAATTGAAATAGGCGGTAATTAAATTTGCAAGCAGTATGTCTTCGTCTATCCAGCCATCAACTTTTAACTTATTAACATCACCTTCTGTTATATTATGCGGCTCCCTTGTTAATTTTTCGGCGTATTTTAAAATTTCCAATTCTTTTTCTTTAAAACCGACCTTATTATAATCTTCGATTAGAAGCTTAACTTTCCCTTCGTCTTTCCAGTAAAATAATAAAGCTTCAGCATGATGCCTGACACAGTAATCACAATTATTTACTTTTGATACTACAACAGCAATTGTCTCCTTAAGTTCACGGGAAAGCTCCGACTTATCACGAAATGACCGACCCCGGCTGAACATTAATATTTTGTACAAATCCAAGTGTTTTACCATTGACTCAGGATTAAGACTATGAATTTTCATTATGTTTGAAAGCTTGCCCCGCCCTTTTATGATCTCATCATAAACAGCTTTAAGCTCACCTTCGGCTTTGTCTTCGTCAATAACTCTGATGTATGGCATAAAATTTTTTCCTATTGGTTTTCAATATTTAATTTAAAAATACAGATTAATTCTGATTTCTTTGTCGGTTTCTTTACATTAAGGATGCGACATACTTTCGATAATCTTTCATTCCATTTTAATCTTTCGAAAACATTGTGACCGAGTTATTATTATAATTAGCAATGAACATCTTATCGCCGTGGACAAAAATATCGGAGGGATTGCTTAAATGCGAATCAGTGATCTTTTGTTCCAGGTTTCCCTGTCCATCATAGATCAAAACTCTGTTGTTATCAAAACCGGCAACAAAAATATTTTTCCCATCTACAAAAATTCCAAGTGCAGTTTTTATACTGTCCCCGCTTCCGATCACTTTTTGAAATTTTCCTTCTTTATTAAAAACCTGAACCCTGTTGTTATAAGCATCTGCAACGTACAATAAATTGCTGCTGAAGGCTGCATCGGTAGGGTAAAAAAGCTCACCATTGGCGTGTCCCTTTTTCCCGATTGTAATTGTTTCTCCGTTTGATTTGAGAATAATCCTGTGATTATAAAAATCGGCAACTGCGGTATCGCAGCTATCCACTGCTATTCCCGCCGGTGCATCCGGCTTTAATTTAAATGGTACTGAATAAACTTTTCCAGTGTTCACATCAATTGATTTTAGACTGTCGGCTAAAAACTCAGAAACGAAAATTTTATCTTTATAAAGTGAAATATGCATCGGTCTTTTAAAACCTTTAAACTCCTTTATAATTTTACCTGTCGTATCAATTTCTAAAACCCGGTTATCTGGTGTGTCGGAAATCCATAACATTCCCTTCAGGTATACTATTCCGTTTGGTTTGGCATTGCCAGTTTTGATCTGCTTATAGAATTTCCATTTTTTTTCTTTTGTCGGAATAGTGGATTTACCGCAGCCTGTTAGAATGAGAAGAGGAAAAACAGAAACAAATGATAAAATTAATATCAGAAGTAAGCTGTCCTTTGTAAATATTTTCAGGTGATTATTCTTCATTTTGTCAGGTAAAAAAATGTTCAAAATAATAACATTCTTGTGCCAAAAGTAAAAATATATTTTGTTTTGTTGCCTGCCGGGACGTCTTCTCTAACAGGTAGTTGCACACCTGTTTCAAATAATACTTTTTTGCCGGCTATATATTGTATGCCCGGCGAGATGTACAAAACATTTTTTTCACGTTCAAATTCATGGCTGCCGTTAAATCCGAGGTAAATGTTTACCTGGTACGGTGGATATTCCTGCGGAAGTAATGGAATTCCAATGGAAGCGCCGTACAGTAAATTATCAGGTTCATTGCCTGATACAAACGTATAACCCAATTCTCCGTAGAGTCCGTAATTTAGGTTAACATAGCCGCTTACAAGACCAAGATATGTTTGATTGACACCGCTTCCAATAGAGGGTGTTTTAGTTATGCTGCCGGTCGGAAATGTTTCCATAAATTTTACCAACGTTCTGATTGTTCTGCCGGGCCCGTCTTTTTGCTGAAAAACATATTTTGCAAAAACAGATATATCTCCGAAACCTGATACTGATTGCATGTTCTTCGGCGATATTACCATATAAGGTGCAATTGCTCCCACCTGGAAATCAGCGCCAATATCTACGGGCAAAGCAAATGGCTGTGCATAAACATTGACATTTTCTTTCACGACAAACTTTGCGAAAGTCATAAATCCTCTGCCTTCAAGCCCGAACAGGGTAGGCGTATCTGTATAGACAGGCGGACCTTGGGCGAACATTGTAAAAGGAAATAAAAATAGAAGACCTATAAAAAACAGTCTTTGCGTTCTCTTCCTGACAGAATTAACTTCCTTTTTCATTCCGACTCCTTCTTAAAAGGTTTATCAGAAAATTCAACGCTCTTCAATTCAAAGCCTGCATCCGAAACTATTTGTTTTAATTCTTCTTTTGTTACCTTAGTTGTAGAAGGAATTTCAAGAGTCGCCAAGCCTTTTTTAAAATCTAAGTTAAAATTTTCTGCGCCTTCCAATGCTTTGAGTTTCTTTTCCAAACCATAAGCACAAAAAGGGCAAGCCAATCCGTCAACTTGCAGCTTAATGTATTTTTTGGAATCTGTTTCTTTACTTTGCGCTATTGATGGGTTAGAAAGAGCGGCGAAAAGCAGAAACAGCAATACGATTTTTGAAATTAACTTTAACGTTTTCATTTTTACTCTCCATTATAAATTGTTAATTGTTCATTATTAATTTTCATAAATGAGTTTCAATCCCTATCTTAAAATTAGCAGCGGGTTTGTTAATATAACCATTGTCTGCAATACCAAACTCAACTCCGGCGCGCAAGGTATAATTTCTGAACGTCAGCATAAATGTTGGAGCGATAGACCAGGCATTCCCTCCGCTGTTATTGATTGTATTATTATTCAATTGTGATTTTCTTTGATACTTTCCAAGAAACTCGAGAAATATTACTAAATCGGGTTTATAATAATCAAGCTGATTGATTCTGTATCCTAATGTAAAATCATAATTTATTTCGCTGCCGGGATGCAATACTGCGCTGGTAAATTTAGCTGTGTAAGCCGCGCTTGCAAACCAGTACCATTCAATAGCTTCCCGTCCACTGGTAATGCCTAAGTTGAAAGCATTTACTCCGTTTGATTCCTTCGCAATCTTATATCCACCGAATACAGCAATTTCATTCATACTCCCGGGATTGAAATCAGCATAAAAGCGGTATTTAGTTTTGAGTACATAATTCTCTAACGAATATGAATTACCGGCATTTGAAAAAGGAATTGATGCGCCAATAGTCCAGCTTGAAGTAAGCCCGTATTCAAGTTCATATTCTGTTTCGATAAAGCCAGTTCCGCTGTTAAAAACTATCCCCGGCGCAAACCCTCCTTTGTAAAGAACGTGCGGTCCGTGCCCGTATATCGGTTCGTGTGCAAAAACTGTTCCCTGCTGCAACAATAAATACAGCAATGCTATCGTCAGACAAATTTTTTTCATAAATTTTTTTAGCCTAAAGCTGCCAGCAAAATATCTTTTGAAACTCCTGAAGTTTTGCAGCAGCCGAGCAATTTACTATTTACAACAACTGCAGGAACAGTTTTAACTCCGTAGACATCAGCAATTTCTTTATAATCTTTTTTTCTTTCTTCATCATTAAGATTGTAAACGATAACTTCGTCATCCTTTTTAACGCTGCTGTTCACCAGTTCAACTGCTGAATTGCAGAAACTACACCCGGCAGTGAACACTTCAATTTTATTAGCCATAGTTATACTCCTTTTCTTTAACTGTTTATTTTTTTTAATCGTTCATCAATTTCTTCCATTTCATTAATAATAGAAGCAACCTTCTTTAGTTCCATATCGGGGAATTCTTTCTGAACTAATTTTATTTTTTCTACATCCAGACAATTACCGGGGCAGGCGTTAACAACTTTTACAACTTTTTCAGCAAGCTTTTTTCGTAAGAGATTATCGAGAAGGTCATAAATCAATCTCTGAACTCCTCCTTCAACAGCTTTAGATTGAATAAAAATATCATTTGAGTCTCTTCCCTCATCCATCATTTTTTCAATTCCGTCAATCTGACCTTTTATAACGTGAAGCTGCTTCTTAAATTTGTTTATTTCAGTTTCGTCAAACATTTATTTAGTTCCTTTTAGATTTACTGCAAAAGTAATTTAATAGGGGGGGTGTTTGTCAAGGGAGAAATCAGAAAGGAAAAAATATTTATATTGTTTGGTTCCTTATCCCTATGGTTTTATAACTTATATTTCTCCCAGTCATTTCGGGCACTTACCTGAAAAGGTAAGCTCTGATTGCAATTGAAAAGCCGAGCATACCATAGCCGAATTTGATATAACCTTTCCTGAATATTACTAAATCAAACCGCACAGCAGCTTAGTTTATTTACATCCTTTTCAAAACCGATTGCCGCTAACTTCACTCCCTCCGAAAGTGTTAGATATGGATGAAACATTTGCTTTAACTCTTTTACAGTTATTCCATATTTAATTGCTAAAGAAATTTCCATCAACAATTCCGAACCTTCCGAAGCTAATATTCTTGCACCGATAAGTTTATCATTTTCTTTGTTGCGGATAAGTTTAATAAATCCTTTTGTATTTCTTGCAGCAAGTGAACGGGGAACATCTTTTAGTTGGATTGTTGATTCTTCATAATCAATTTTACTTTCGTAAGCCTGGTTTTCATCCATTCCGACTCCAGCAACTTGCGGGTCTGTAAAAATAACCCAGGGAAAAACAGAGTAATCTTTTTTAGTTTTATTTTCAGCAAACATATTTTCAACAGCAAGCGTGCCTTCGTATGCTGCGGAATAGACAAATAGATATTCTCCGGTTACATCGCCGGCAGCGTAAATATTTGAAATTGATGTCTGCAAATATTCATTAGTCTTAATAAAATTTTGTTTGTGTAATTCTACTCCTGTTTTTTCTAAACCAAAATCTTTAGTATTGCCTTTTCTTCCGGTTGCTACAAAGATATGTGTACCTTCAATTACTTCTCCATTATCTTTAATAGAAACGTTAACAACAACTTTTCCTTTATTTCTTTCAACCGATTTTATTTTTACACCGGTTTTTATTTCGATTCCTTCCGCTTCTAGATATTCTTTTAAAGTTTCTGTTACATCCGGCATTTCATCGGGAAGAATTCTGAATGATCGCTGCAATATTGTAACCTTGGAACCAAGACGTGCAAACATTTGTGCGTTTTCCAAAGCAATGTACCTTCCGCCAATTACAATTAAGTGCTCAGGAAGTTCTTCTAGATCATATAAGGTTTCGTTTGTTAAATAGTCAATATCTTTTAAACCGGGAATATCGGGTATAAAAGTAGATGAGCCGGTAGCAATTAAAATTTTTTCTGCTGAATATTTTTTGCCGTCAGCTTCAACTGTATTTTTATCAATAAGTTGTCCGTGAGATTTAAGAATCGTCACATTTGAATCATCTTTCAAAACATCTACATATTTATGCTGTCTCAACTCTTCAACCAATTCAGTTTTTTGACGGACAACTTCCTTAAAATTGATTTTATTATCGCCAGGTTTTATTGAAGAAAAGTTTGGATGATTCGCAATATGAAATTGTTCTGCTGTTCTTATTAAAGTTTTTGATGGAACACACCCAACATTTACACAAGTACCACCGATTGGCAGTCCTTCATTTATCATTAATACTTTTTTCTCAAGCTCACTTGCTTTTATTGCAGCGGCGAAAGCAGCAGAGCCGCCGCCAATTATTATAAGATCGTAACCCGTTTTCCCGGATGCCTTAAATGACACTGAATCTTCAGCAAAGCCTTTCTCTATTTCTGCACCGTAGCCGGATTTTTTAACAGCTTTTACCAGCTCATCAGTATTAATTTTTTTGTTTAATATTACCGCAGCCTTTGCACTTTCCCAGCCATTAATTTTAACTTCACTTACTCCATTGACCGAATTCAATGCTTTCGTAACGTGACTTACACAGCCATCACAAGTCATACCTTTTATTTTTAATTCAATAATTTTATTCATTCAATTCTCCTTCAATACAAAAATAATGGCCCAATTACTTAATGCTTATTTGGTTGTATTACAACCATCTGCACATTTGAGAATAACCGAACCGGTTTTATGTTCTTCCTTATCAGCCTTCTTCGCATTGTGACCGGACTTTTTTATTTTCTCTATAATTTCCTTTTCGTTGATTTTAGCAGGATCATACGTGATAGTATTGATTTTGTTCTTATAGTTTATATCAGAAGATATTATTCCTTTATCTTTTTTAAGATAGTTTGTAATTGTCTCAGCACACTTCGGGCAGGTCATACCCGAAATACTTAAGCTCAATGTTGATGTTTTAGTGCTGTCGCTAATAAATTTATTATTTGCTTTTGCAATGCTGCAACTGCTGCTGCCGAGAAATTCAAAACCGAGTAATAGAAGTACAAGCGAAAGCGATAAATAAAATATTTTTTTCATGTTTTATTCCTTTTCATTAGTTCATTTTTTTTGATTCAATTGATGAAGGAAAACCAGACTCTGTAAGAACTTTAACAAATTCAGTGGCTTTTACCTTTGATTGGTCAAAGCTTATTTCAGCATTTCCTTTATCGTAATTAACTTTTGCCGCTTTAACACCATTAATTTGAGTCAACTGATTTTCTAACCCTCTTGCACACGCTTCACAGTCCATATTATTTATTTTAAGCTCCACAGTTTGAAATCCGGGATTAACAGGTAACTTATTCTGACCGGGTGTATCAAAACCAAAATATGGAAATGCTATAAACCCTGCGACAAATATCGCAGCAAGCCAGACAGATATTTTGTTCCATTTACCTGCGCTTTCAATTTTGCAGGAACCGTCTTCACATTTTACTTCCCTTTTTCTGTAAGCAAAATAAAATGCAGGAATTATCAGAAGTAATGAGATAATGATCAAAAAAGGTCTTAATTCATTAAACTGAGAAAAGAATGTTAGGCTGCCTATTCCCAACCCGACAAGAATGAGTGGTCCTATGCAGCAAACAGAAGCTAAAATAGCTGCAATGACCGAGCCTGATGTGAGATATTTATTTTTCATTTTTTACCTCTCTAATGATTTTACAATCGGGCAGTCTTCTGAGGATATTTCCTCATTAACGCATTTCCCTTTCAATATTTCCAGGTGTATTAAGATGTTCTTTAAATCTTTTATCTTTTCCTTTACGTCATCAATTTTATCTTCTGCCAGACGTTTAACATCGCCGCACTTTGATCTTGAATCTATTTTAATTGAAAGAAGTTCTTTAATCTCCTTCAAAGTAAAGCCAAGCTCTTTTGCTCTTACAATAAATTTAAGACGCGCCAAATCTGATTCATCATAAACCCTGTAGCGGGACTCTTTACGCTTCGGCTTTGGCAGCAGTTTTATATTCTCATAATAGCGTACAGTTTCAACATTTATTCCGGCTTCATCTGCCAATTGACCCACGAAATATTCAGCCATAAATAAATCCTTCTTTCTACAAATATAAATATAAGCACCGTAGTATAGTACGGAGTCAAGGGGAAAAATATATGCCTGATTTTCTTCTGTAAAAAGAGACAAGTGTTAATTTTAATATTGCTAATATCTCAGCGGTTTACTGAATATTCAATAATCTTAGCATTTT
>JAKAFW010000023.1:0-68327 GCA_021817845.1 Bacteroidota bacterium | reverse complement strand
CATACTTTTCAACCAAACTAACTATACGGAGTTATTTAAATATTATTCAGGGAACTAAATGGGAGGAAATAAGAGGGGTGGTAACTTTTAAACCGGCAGAATTGAACTAAATATTTCGGCGCCAACAACCTATTGTGCCATCCTTTGAAAGTAATATATCATTCTTTTCGGGGGAACAGTTTTGCATAACAAGTTTAATAAAATCTTTTTGACTTATAGAGGTGCATTTTTTATAATTAAAATCATCCTCTAACATATCTTTAACAGTTGCAATCAGATAGTCAGACTGAGTTGGTTTTGGACTATTATGAGAACCATCAGTTAAAAGTGTAGAAATATTGCATAATGTACTAATTGACCAATCATTGGGTACAAAGCCCAATTCAGTTTTTTTATACATTTCCGGGGCGGATCCATATTTGGGCCGGAGGGTGCCGGTTTTGGGGTCGATGCCGCGAGTGAAGAGGTCGTGCATCATTCCTTGTTTTATGGATTTGTATTTTTCAATTGCGGCTTGGGTTTTTTCTATTACATTGTCTATTGCGGTAAGGATGGAAGCGATTTTGCGCTGCTCATTATATTTCGTAGGTATATCGAATTTTATTATTTGTAATTCTTTTTGATTTAATTTTGATCGCGTTCCACCTTTAATAAAAGTAATAATATTCTTATTAACTAAAGAATAAAAAATAAAATTCTGGTCATAATTTTCTTTTGCTTTTAGAATATGAGCATGATTATTTACCCAACTTTTACCATAAATCCTATAAGCAATAGGGCGTGTTGAATATTCTTCGAAATTGCCCCCATCTTCAGCTATTAAAATTAAATCTTCGTCGAACAAAAATTTATCTATAAATCCTTGGACACCGTTTGCTCCATAGTAGGGAATAGAACCAGGAATCTTCCCTCTTTGATCTTCATTAAGAGGTATTCTTTGATTATCAAGAATATCACAACATTCGTTGATGGTAACATTACTCCATTCACTCATAGCCCAACTCGACTAAAAACTTATTAAGCTTTTCAGTTTCATTTTCGCGTACGGAAAGGATTTGATTTAGAGGGATAGTGTATTTATCCCAAAGGTTTTCTATAGATAGCAGGAACTTGCGCTGGTACTGGTTAAGGTATTCTTCAATTGTGGAGAGGAGTGTTTTTTGCCAACGGGCAAGAATTAATTCTTTGGCTTCATCTTCGGATATTTTTTCGCGGGCTTTTGCTACAAGGTCATCTTTACGGTCCTTAATTTCATTTATGATTTTCTTGCACTCGCGAAGCTCTTTCTCAAGTTCAGTATGGCGGGCAATGTGCTTCTCAATTTCTTCTTTTTTATTTGTGAAGTCTTCAAGATGCGGATTCAAGTCTTCTATTTTAATAATCAATTCATCAAGTTCTTGGTTTATACCTTTAATTAGCTCGCCGTTTATTAAAGGTTCATAGTTTTTATTTTTTGTACTTTTTAATAATGACTTTGCTGATGCTGTTAATCTTTTTTTCAGGAGAGAAATTTCTTTTGAGATTTCTTTAACCTTTGCAGCGTTTTCTTTTATACGGTCTTTATATTCTGATAAAACATCTTTCGGCAAGACTTCATATTCTTCTTCGTTGTAGGAATCCTCATCAAGCTCATTAACTTCTTTGAACATTGATTCCAATTCATCCCGGCGAGATTCTTTTTCATGAAGCTCTTGAAGGACATCAGGAAATTGAGACTGCAGGATTTCTTCATCGGGAATAAGTTCAGGATTCCATCCGCTGGAAGCAACGGATTTAAGGTCGGTTTCGAGAGAATTCCAAAAGTTAGCGAAAGCGCCCCTGGATTGGTAAAGGTCGAGTATGCCGAGCTTAAGCATTTCATCGGCAATACTGGAGGTAAAAAGCTGAGATAGCTCATACACGTTTTTATTTACAGGCAATGCTTCGAGGTGCATAAGGTTTGGAGCCCACCAGGAATTGAGGAAATCAAAATAGGTTTTATGCTTGGCTTTTAGCAGCAGAGAATCATCGAGTAATTTTTTGATTTGGTCTTTGGAAGAAATTGAAGAGTTGAAATTACAATATCGCATTTCAGCTTGAGCAGGAGATTCCTCACCCGATAAATCGGGTTCGGAATGACAGGTAAAAAGAGATTCCTTTAATCCGGAATAATTAGTGAAGTAACTATCTAACGAATCGATTTCGGTTTTAGGAATTCCGCCGTGTAAATGAGCTTTAACATCATGAGGCTCAGGCGGCGGAGAGTTATCAACATAGCGGCGGATATTAAGGTTGTATTCTTCTTGTTGTAATTCTGATTTATTTACAAGCCGCGAATAAGCGGGGATTTGAATTTTATTTTTATAAACGTAGCTAATCTTTTCAATATCTTCGGAGCGCAGCTTGTTCTGGACCTTGCCTTCCTTGAATTCTTTATCGGCATTGATGAATAAAACTTGTTTTCGATCGGATGCATCTTTCTTGTTAATAATTAAAACAGATGCAGGAATGCCGGTACCATAAAAAAGTGCAGGAGGCAAACTAATAACAGCCTCAAGATAACCGACATCAATAAGCCATTTACGCATATTCTTTTCTTCACCTCCACGGAAAAGTACACCGTGAGGCATGACTACCGCAAGACGTCCGTTACTCTTTAATGATTTTATCATGTGCTGAACAAACATGAAATCCGCTTTACCTTTTTTTGGCATTTCAAAATCGAAGCGGGTTTCATGCTTCATTCCTTCCTTTGACCAGTTTTGAGAGAAAGGAGGATTAGCCAGCACAATGTCGAAAGTTCTAAGTACGCCACCTTGAAGCAGGAGCGGATTAAGAAGAGTATCGCCGTTTCTTATATCAGCATCAAAGATACCGTGGAATAAAAAGTTCATCTGGCAAAGAGACCAAGTAGTGCCGTTTTTTTCTTGACCGAACAAACTTAGATTTTTATCGAGTCCATAACGCGATTTGACATAATTATGAGATTGAATAAGAAAGCCGCCGGATCCGACCGTGGGGTCATAAATTTCGTAGTTTGGTTCAGGCTCCATAATATTAATGAGAAGCTTTACAACTTCGTTAGGGGTATAGAATTCGCCGCCTTTTTTGCCGGAGCTGTCTGCAAAATATTTTATGAGATATTCATAAGCAGAACCAAGCAAGTCCGGGAATTCAAGGTTGGAATCCGTAAAAGATATTTTGCTGAATTCTTGAATTAGTAATTTAAGGTCGCTGTCGCCGATTCTTTTATTCTTGCCGACAGGCTTGTTAAAATCAATAGTGGTTAAAACGCCTTGCTCAATCTTGCCGGTGTTTTGTTCTTCGATAGCTTCAAAAGCAATTCTTAAAGTTTCGCCAATATCCTCGTGCATGGTTTTAATTACGTCCCAGCGGGCAGACATAGGAATATAAAATGAATAGGCATCTTTATTATTATCCAAAGCATATATTATTTGGGGTTCTGAAGCACCTCTAAAACCGAGGTCACTGCGGCGAACAGTTCGTTCTTCATCGAATTTGTCGTTAATACGTTTTAAGAAAAGTATAGCGATAATATATTCTTTGAATTCGGATGCGTCCATATTTCCGCGGAGGTTTTCGCAAGCTTCTTCGAGGAAGTTTTCGAGCCATGAGAGAGTTAGTTTGTGCTGGGGCATAATTGGCCTAATAAAGTACCTTTCCTATACAAATTAAAAAGAATAGGTATAAAAATATATTCGTATTTGAAATTATATAACCAACACTTGGATTGTTAATTCGTACTTTTTCACTATGATAGTGTTGTACAGTTGGTTTTTTGTAGGAGTGGTTAGTAGAGTTATTTTTTTTAAGCATTAAAGAAGAACCCCCGTGAATTTAGTCTTTCGTAAAGTATTTGATTTTCATGAGTATATATTAATAAAATTTGAGATAATGTAAAACAGGATGTTAAAAAAAGATGGAATATGGATTATGGAGTATGGAACATGGAAGATAGAAGATGGAGGATGGAATGTTGGAGGAATGGAGTAGTGGAATAATGGAAGTTTGGAGAAGGAGGATGGACAGGGGTTTGTTTTTGTAGAGCTGAGGTTGGGATTTCTTCCCGCAAACCCCGCATACGGGGCAAGCGGGGTAAACGGGGCAAACGCTACCTGTCGCCTGCCGGCTGGTATTAACAAATTAGAAAGTTCTTCAAAATATGCGGGGTCGTTTACGGGGAAATCAACTATGCCTTTATGGTTGCAGGGAACGGATTTGAAATGGTAAAGTTAAATTTAGTTATCAAAAGTGGATTTATATAGTTACTTTTAATTTTCATTCGATTTTATTTCAAAGATTTTGTACCAATAAAAGAATGCTTCCGGATTTGATTTTTTGAGACGATTAAGTTTTGTGTTTAACGTACTACCTATTTCCCAAGTTCCCAACTGAGATGGTTCACGGAACTTTTCTAGTTTATTAGCGTTATGTTTAATTAGGGTTGATAAATAGGCTGTTTTAGAAGCTTGTATAATTGCCTTTTCTAAATGGTAGCTTTCAGAAAAAATGAAGCCTGCTATACGCTTAATACCTAATTGTAGCTGCTCAAAATCTCCTTTACCATCTTGACCCCTGAGAGCAAGACAAAGAGAGGTTTGATAAATATCTTCCAACACATCATTTTCATTTAAGGTGTTTTGATTCCTATATATGAGTTCAGCCTTGGAAAAATTAGAAAAGGTAGATTTTATTATTTCAATATTATTTACAACATCGAACAGGTTTCCAATATCATATAATTGTTTGATGATTTCCATACTCATGCTGTCTTCATTTTTAAAGTATGGAACTCCGGTTGTATTGGGCGCAAAAGCGGTTAGTTTATCACCAAGTATATCTTCTAACGAAGGGACGCTTACATTAATAGGGTCTTCGGAAACAGGAAGAAATGAGGACTGAATTGGGATTTGAATAACATTATTATAGTTTACATTTTCATAAAGTACATCTAGAAGTATGTTTCCTTCAGAACCTTTTGATTTATGGAGAGGGGTATAGAAAAATTTATAATGTTCTTTTTTAATTTTTGTTTGAGTATTACGCTGATTAAGTTCTTTTCTAATAAAACGTTGTTCTGATGCTACATCATTTAAAATATCATTAAGATTTTCCGGCGACTCGGGCAAAATGATATCAATATCGATGGAAAGTCTTTTTGTGGAATTTAATAGCAGCATTAAAGCGGTTCCTCCTTTAAACACAAATTTTAGCTTAAGTTTTGCTAAGCCCTCTACCAGCAGTAATGCGCGAATTACTTTTTCAACAAGTATTTTATCAGCATTGCGATTTTCTTTTGAAACCTTTTTAATCCAATCTAGTGTTATTGATTCTAAATCTATCATAATCTATAAAACGGCAGCAAATTACAGTTGCTGCCGAAACTTAGAAACTGTTTTTAAATAATTAATTATATCTGATTTTTTTCTTCTTCTATCGGCGTAACGAAGTATACGATTTACATTAACAGTATATTTATTAAATACCTCGTTAAAAATATTCTTCATTTCGGAACCTTGTTGTGAAGAAAAAATATTATCATCACAAAATATATCAACAAGCATTTTTTCAACTGTTATTGTATTTACTCCTTTTATATTTTGAACAGGAGCCTCGGATACTAACGATTTAATTATAATTGCATTATTTTCATTAGATAAATATCTGGTGATAACGTCTTTATCATACTCTAAAAACACAGGATAGTTATTATCCTTTAAGAAATAAAATACCGGTTCCATAGAATCTTTTTCGACCTCAACCAAAAGATAAAATTTTCCAGGCTGGTGAATCATGAATTCATTTAAGACAGAAGTATCCCAAATGCAAAACGTAAGAAACGGGAATTGTCTTTTTAATTTTTTATTCAAAGAATAAATTTTAGATGGGAGTTCGGGTAGATAATTATTTGCAGAGCCAATACGGAATTTACCTCTACCAATCCGATTTAATACACCAAGCCGCACAAGATTATAAACCCTCCAATTAACCGTTGAAGGTTTTAAATCAGGCTCAGACTTTTTGTAAAAAGCAAAAATATCCTTATTGCTAAAGATTGGCAGTTTTTCAAAACGAGCCTTTAGATTATCAATATTTAGTTTGTTTGCAGCGATGTTTATTAAAGTTTTGATGTAAATATAATAAAACTATAAAACGGCAGCAAATGGGAAATGCTGCCGTAAATTAGGATAGTGATTTGGAAGGGTGGAATCCTGGAATGTTGGAGAATGGAGTGGTGGAATGCTGGAGTAATGGAATAATGGAGGTTTAGAGAAGGAGGAGGGACAGGGGGAAAAGGAATATGGATTAGGGATTATGGAAGATGGGGAATGTCATGATTGATTACTATTGTTTTATTTTATAAAATAAGATAAATTTTTGTCCTGTTTTTGTAATATTTGTTAGGGGAGTCTTTTATGATAAATTTCTATTGAGTTTAACAGGATAGTTTTACAAACTTAATAAGGGTGCAGAAATGGATGAGGGAAAATGATAATAAAAATAGATCTTCAGAATTATGTCCGCACTTACGAAAGCAGCTCACCGGTTAGAATCTTAAATAATTTTTCATCATTAATAATCACAACTACTAATCCATTGGAGTTAAGGGGAAATGAGCGACACATTCCTGCGAAAAGATATATCCTATCTCTATAATAAATTAGCAGCCTTAAATAGTATCGTTGAACAGTTGATTTTCCTTGAACAGGAAAAGAATATTGTGGAGAGGTTATTTAATTGTATGAATGAGAAACGGATTACGTTTTTTAGTTATATAACTTCCCGGGACAATTTTTTAAGAGGGGTAAACTGCTATGAAGTATTCCATGTTTCTGTTTTTATAAATAAGGTTGTACGGACTGCTAACTTAAGGTATAGAAATTCATACGGAGCTTTTTCATTTATCTACCGGAATAAGGTTACAAATTATGTGCTGTACCGAAAATATCATAATTATTTTATTAAGCTGTTCGGAGATTACATTAAAATAATTGAGAAAGAGATTTCATTTTGTAATGAAAAATTAAGGCTGGGATTTCATATTCCGGAAAGTGAAAAATATTTGGAATATGTCGGAAGGATTAGAAAAGCAAAAAGCATTAAAGACTGTTGTTTTATAAAAAGGGTGAATGAAAATTTAATTGACTTAAAGTATGAGGAGTTTGCATTACATACGGATAAGGAAAATAAGAATGAAGAATTTAAGGTTTTATTTATCAGCCCTAAAGTTTTGAACAAGGAATTGAGTAAGGTAAAGAGTGATATGGAGAAAATTATTTTGCTGCTTGAGCTTAAAAAGGATATTAAAAAAATATTGCTAGGATTAGCAGATGTAAATAAAACAACATTAAAGTTTTTACGATGTAAAAAAATGGAGTTGTTAAGCAATTCTCCTGAGGCATTGTATTATTTAGAATTCCAAATAGATCAGCATAATAAGAGGCACAATGAAAAGATTAAATTAACGATTGATCATTTGTATGAACATGTTAAAAAAAAGGCGATTGAGCTGGAAAAATTAAATACGATAGTAATAAATGAGATTGATTTTTTTGATAAAAAAAGAAGAATATTGCAAAAATCGAAGGATTATGAAAAAGGTGAAAAAAATAGTGAAAGTGAAAAAATCAAAATTGATGGGGAAACAGATTCGCATAACCTCAATAATAACAAGCAAGTAGACAATAGGAAGATTTGGAGGGGAACGAAAGGTGAGTTTGCTATTTTTGTAAATGAGGAATATTTAGATAACCAGGATAGGTACAGCAGTCTTAGGGAGGCAGCGAACTATCTATTTGAAAAATATAGGTTTAAGTGGGGTGGTTGGACCAAAGAAATGTGTTACGATTATGTGAAAAAGATGTAGGTGAAATTCCCGGGAAAGAAAAATAGAAGTAAAAACGTACGTTTTGCGCCGTCATCGTCTTGATTTTATAATATCAGGATGTATGGCGGTTTTTTTTTGCAATCACTTCATTCAAAGGAAGGAGTAGAAATGAAAACGGATTTAATTGAGACGAATCTTAGGGAGATCAAAAATCTTCTAAGGGGTAAAAATGATACGCCGTTCAATTTTGTTCAAGCTGCCAAGTATTTAAGCATTTCACAGTCACATCTTTACAAGTTAACAAGTCATCGAAAGATTCCGTTTCACAAGCCAACGGGAAAGTATCTTTATTTTTTTAAGAATGAGTTGGATTTGTGGATTACGAATAATTCAAAGGTGGAGGATGGGAAGGCAAGCTTCGGAACTGAGAGTTTAGATTTGGAAAAAGAGGAAGAAAATGAACCGCCTTAATCAACAAATAATTTCTTTTCTTGGCCCCGCATCAGGGGCGGGGTAAACTCCAGAAAAGAATCCCCGCATAGGTTGCGGGGCAGGCGCCAGAACATGCACTTAAAAAGAATTGCTAAAATTTTATTCCGTTACGCTAAGAGAAAATAACTCGCCCGATAGGAATCGGGCTCAAACATATTTTCTCTTTACGCTTCACTTCATGAAATTTTTTAACGCAATTCTTTTAAGGTGCGAAGGCAGTTTAAGAGATATTTATTTGAGGCATTTCAGAAATACAAATGAGTAGAAAATTATTAACGGTACAATTATGAATGGTATAACAAATTTATTAAGTAAGCTGAGTATGGAGGATATTGAGAAGTTGAAAGTCTTGATGTCACTTTCGGCGGAGGCTGAGACAAAAGAGGTTATTACGCTGCGTTTGTTTACTAATGAGTATAAAACTTTAATACAAAATAATCGATCTGCAACTTATTATCGCTCTGTAACTGTGGCATTAAATTATTTGGAATCTTATTTCAAACCTCAACGTGTAATAAGCGGTATTACTCTAAAAGATGTTGAATCATTTCTCGTTTATTTAAAGCAAAAAGTCGTTAAAGGTTATGTGGTTTATTTCCGGAATTTGAAGGCTGCTTTTAATAAGGCTAAGGACTGGGGATATGTTAAGGAGAATTACTTTACTAAAATAAAATTACCCAAGAGACAAAGGGTTCAACCGGCGTACATTGATAATAGGCAGCTGGAAGAAATCTGTAGGCAGTTTACAGTGGGCAATAAGCAAGGGGAACAGGACAATAGGCAGTTGGCAGTAAGCAGTAGGCAAGAGGAAAAGGGCAATAGGCAAAAGGGACAAGGCTGTAGGCACAAAGAAAATGATGTTGTTAGAGATGTCGTGGTGATTGGATTTTATACGGGGATGAGGTTGAATGAGATTGTAAATCTGAAATGGAAGAATGTTGATTTGAATAACAAGATTATAACTGTCGGAGATGAGGAGTTTACGACGAAGGGAAAAGAACAAAGATTTATTCCGATTTGTGATGAAGCGATGGAGGTTTTCAAGAGGAGAAGTGGAATAATGGAGTTTTGGAATAATGGAAGAGGAAAGAAGGAAAAGGAAAATCCAATCTGTCAAGCGGACGTGCAGGTAACGCCGGAAGGTGGGCCGGCTCGTATTCTCCCCTTGATGCAAAGGGAAACATTAATCGGATATGTTTTTTGTAAGGGTAAGGGAGTGAGGTTCACCGGGGATTATTTTTCCAAAAGATTCAAAAGTGCGTGCATTAAAGCCGGAATAGACAAATCAATCCATTTTCATTCATTAAGGCATTCGTTCGCATCCAATCTTGTACAGAAGGGCGTTTCACTTTATAAGATAAAGGAGCTGCTCGGGCACTCTTCTATTTCTACAACGGAGATCTATTCTCATCTGAATTTGGATTCATTGAGGGATGCTATAAAAACACTTGATGATTCGCCGGAACATTTAGCTATGATCTCAACAACCGGTAATAGAGAATTTATTTCTTCAGAAAGAAATTCTTTATCAAGCTTGCGGATATTTTCGTTAAAGGGATAATAAACGGAGGATATCATGACTTACTTATGGCAGGAGGAAAGAGGGAAACAATATTATAAAGTTCAAACGGACGAAAAGGAAGTCGCAAATAAGATGAAAAGAAGAAATGGTTTTCGTTTATGTGGATATGCTGTGAATGATAATCTATGGATTTTTACATGTCAGTTTGCCCGCCCGGATATAGCGAAGAAAACTCTAAAATCAATAACGGGGAAAAAGGTGAAAATCGATTCTGAGGGGGAGTTTATTTATGAGTGAGGGGAAATATAGGGTAGATAAGAAAATCGAAGTGTTGAGAGGAAAAAGCGGTGTAAAACCTACGCTATTTCGTAAGGTTTTTTAGGGGTGGGTTTATTAAAAGACTGTCATTAGTCATTTGAAAGAATAAAGGTAAAGAAATGATATTAATATTATTAATGTTTCACTGGGTTTTTTCCTTAATGGAAAAGTATTTTCGCTTTTTAGCGGGGCTAGCTTTAAATCAAGACTTACTTTTTTTTATATGTACTTTTGTCTTGATACAAAAGTACCAAAAGATCAAGACTGCAAATAAATCACTAAAATTTTACTCCATTACGCTACGAAAAATAAACTCGCTTCGCTCAGACAATATTTTTCGTTTGACGCTTCATTACGTAAAATTTTTTAACGTGATTTATTTGAGGTCAACATAGAAACAGCTAAGCAAAGGCAATTCTTTTAATGTGCGAAAGAAGATATACGGAAAATATAAAAACAGATCTATAAAATTATTTTGAAGGGAAAGTAGCAATGAAATTTATTGAGTTAGCTAAGGTTTATAATTCGAAATTCGGATTTAATGTTTTGCCTGTCCGGGGTAAGAGACCTACTATAGCCTGGGAAAATTGGCAATTGATAGAACAAAATGTGAATGACATTGAAGACCTGGGATGGAATGAAAAAATTACTGGCATAGGCGGAATTTGCGGTATAAATGATTTAAGGAATTTGGATTTCGACAAAGTCACGGATAACCCAAACGGGAAAGGTGAAAACATTATTAAAATGTTTTCTAAGCGTTTGGGATTAGGAGTGAATTATAATTGGATTGTAAAAAGTGGGAGCGGCACCGGATTTCATATTTGGGTAAAGGTTAGAGACAGTGAAACTTTAAGCAAAAGATTAAATGGTCCTAAAAGTGTTTATCGATTAAACCTTAAAGAGGAAGGGTTATGCGATCATATAGAATTAAGATGGAGCAGCTCGCAAACTATTCTTCCCTATTCAAAGCATGACAGCGGAAAGATGTATTCATTTTTTTATGAGGATCCAAAGGAAGCGCCAAAAGAGGTTGATGCGGAAATTCTTCTGGAATGTTTAGAAGAGTTTTGCGATTTGCAAAAAGAGAATGAGGTTCTTGCAGTTGGAAAAAGGACTTTTGAGCCGGCTGGTTTTGATCAAGAAAAATTAGATAGTGCAATTGAGTTTTTAGGTACCGGTCTTCCATGTAATTGTTATGAGGAGTGGTACCGACTGGGGTTTGGGTTGGTGACTATAGGTGAGGAAGGAAGAAAATATTTTTTGAAGTTAAGTCTTAGTAATCCAAACTATCACGATAGTGAGTTTGCAATAAATAAGAAGTTTGATGATCTCTTAAAGAAATATGACGGGAGAATTACGCTCGGCTCTGTTTATCATATTGCAGAGAAGTACGGTTGGCAAAAGCCTTTTGTTAAATTCTGGTATATCGAAAATGATAAGACAAAGATTTCTAAACAGAACTTCAAGCGGTTTCTTGAAGAGAATGGTTTTTGCAAGCTGCAATTAGAGCATGGATATATTCTGCTGAAGGTGAGTAAAAATATTGTCCGGGAAGTTGAGATATTTAATATAAAAGATTTTGTGATTGATTATTTGAAGCGCGTGGATGATGAATATTTTAGTGATTCGCCGAAGGCGAAAGTAATTGATGCGGTTATTAAGGGAGCATCACAGCATTTTGTAAACAGCTTTCTTGAATTCTTAGAAACAAGGGAGCTGGAGTTTTTACGGGATACAAAGGATAACGGATTTTTGTTCTTCGCAAATTGTTTTGTTGAGGTAAATAAGGCAAAGGTAGAGGTAAAGAGGTATGAGGAGCTGGAGGGATATATCTGGGATAAGCAGGTAATACAAAAAAGATTTGAGGTAAAGAATAAGGAATCGGAGTTTGAAAGGTTTATCCGGAATATTTGTGAGGCTGATGAACAAAGAATTTTATCAATACGGAGTGCGATTGGATATTTGCTGCATAATTACAAAGACTCGACAAATGCGAAGGCGATAATCTTTCTTGATGAAAAGTTGAGCGACGGAGCTTATGGGAGAAGCGGGAAAGGATTGGTAGCGCAAGCTATCGGGAAGCTGAGAAAGACCGTCCGGCTTGACGGGAGGAATTTTAATTTTTCTAAGAGTTTTAGTTTTCAGTCGGTAACGCTAGATACTGCTATTATTGAGTTTAATGATGTAACTAAGAAATTTAATTTCGATAAACTTTTTTCCATCATTACTGATGATATAACTGTTGAGAAGAAAAATCAGAATGAAATAATTATTCCGTTTCATCAGTCGCCAAAGATTATCATTTCTACCAATTATACGATTGAGGGGTCGGATGATTCGACAATTGACCGTCAATTTATTATTGAGTTTTCGGATCACTACAATAAATCGCATAGACCGATTGATGAGTTCGGGCATAGATTTTTTGATGAGTGGAGTAATAATGAATGGAATTATTTTTTGAATTATATGGTCGGGTGTATGCAGCTTTATCTGAATAGAGGGTTGGTTCAGTGTACGCATGTAAATCTTGAAAAGAAGAAATTGATTGACGCAACGAGTGAGGAGTTTGCGGAATATTTTGAAGCATTAGATTTTTCTGTTGAACACAATAGGAAAATATTAATGGAAAATTTTAAGAAGGAATATGATGATTTTGAAGAATTGAAGCTGACTAAGTTTACCCGATGGTTGAAGGAAGCGGGGAGGATAAAAAGTTACAGGGTAAGTGAGAGGAAATCCGGGAGTGAAAGATTTATTAGTTATTCCGGGAATAAATCAGCTTCCTTAGATTCAAAAGGGAGAGTTGGACAGATGGACACTTTGATTTAGCATTTGGAGGTAGAAACGATTTTGAAAGTGTCCAAGTGTCCAAAATGCTTATAAATTTAGACCGGCAATTTCAGTGTGGTGGTATTGCTTAGGCAATTCACAATTTCCGGTTTTGTTAGTTCAATAAACTTTTTCATCAATTTAACGAGATACCATGGTTCTTGATTTTGCGGATCAATTAAATACCAATACCAATTATTATTTCTTTTAAATTGACCTTCGATTTTTTCTTGCAGTTTATTTTCAAGATCAATTTTAATTGAATCAATAGAACTCTTAAAGAGATTTATGGAATTAATATTTTCTAAATCAAGATGTAACAATATTCTATCCTTAGCAATTGAAAACTCATAATGAACAGCATCTTTTTCTATTTCTTTAAAAGATAACTGATAATAATCATTTCTTAAATTTAATTTGAAATTTTCACTGTTTGATTTTTCTACTTTATTTTTTATAGTTTTTAGTTTTCTAAATAGATTGTTGTGAATGTATTCCTTATACTTTACCATTAAATTTTTATTACTACATAAGCCATTTATTGCATTAATATTTTCGAATGCAAATATACCTAATAGAATAACTTCAATTAGTTCGTTTGGTTTATATAACCACTTTTTACGATTACATATTTGATGAGCCGGTAATAAATTATATTCTTCCTCAATGTTAAAAGCTATACGGGGTAAAATATGTTCAATTTCATAATAACTATTAATTTTACCTCCACAAATATGGCAATGACAATTAGTTTTTTTCAAAACCATCTTTTTTTTCTCATCAGTGAGTCTTAATGGTTTGCCTTTAGGATTAGCTTCAATTTCTGTTCTGCTGATTTTATCCCAATTTTTTATCTTGAGCCAATCAGCATAACATTCTCCTATTGTTTTAAATTGCATTTTTTTGTTTGAAAAAGTTTTTAGAAAAACACCATAGGACAAAATTTTGCGCCATTCTTTAGGACTGTAATTATGTCTTAATTTTTTGCATGATTTATGAATAGGAAAGTATATGGGAGAACAATCCGAATAAGATTCATGAATTATATTATGAAAATCAAAATCATCAGAATTGTCATCTATTCGGCCCCCACAAATATGACATATTTTATTAGTTTGATTATAAATTTTTCGTAGGTCCATGTTATCCATTGTTAACCTTTTAAGTTGGTTTATTGTCTTTAATGAATTGCTTTGACAGCGTGTTTTTGATTAAAAAAATTATTTTCAGCGATAAAGCTTATAATGAAATGCTCATCCCGTTTAATTACATTTATGCCCTGTTTACGTACGTGAATTTTCTACTTATTTAAAATAGTTATAATAATTATTATTCCAAAACTGCAGCAAAATATTTGTTCAATTACTTATTTAAATAAGTAGGTATTTAATAATTTTCGATTGTTTCATTATTGATATTCTCATCAATTATTTCGGGTAGTTTATTGAATTGGATTTTATAACGACCCAGATTATCGATTTTAAGCCAAGCCTGTTTTTTAAATGAATCAATTATTTTGACTGGGCTTCTTAAATATAACAGAGCATCTTCTAGTTTATTAAGTCTTTTTATACCTAATCCCGAATAGGTCTTTATTGAATAATAATTAATAAGTTCTTTAATTGATTCCCAGCTAGAAATGTTTCTTACAATTTTATATTTCTTGTCGTCATCCCGGATCAGCTGGTAGTATATTATTCTATTGTTCTCACGGACATATAATCCGTCAACACGGTAAAGTCCTTTTATTGATGAATCGAAAATATGATGAAAATATACTTGCATAAATTAAACCCCTTATTGGAAACCGAATGATTTAAATAGGTATTCAGAATTATTTCCGTAATAGCCACTATGCGCCAGGCTTATAAAATCAATTAATTCTTCTTTTAATATTGAACCATTCATTTTCTTTTGGCTTTTAAGCTGTTTGATTAAATTAACAATAAAAGCACCTGTTACTCTCTTGCTTTTGAAATCTTCAAGAATACCGGTATCAAATAGGTTTATAATTTCGTTGTCTTTTGTTTCCCGTTTTATAAGAGCAAGATAATTTTGAGAATTAATTTCACTTACGTCTAAAATTAAATCAAATCTCCCGGGCCTGGAAGCAGCCTTATCTACCAATGTCTTGTCGTTAGTGGATGCGAGGATAAAAATATTATTGGGCATAAATCCATCGAGTTGCTGAAGGAAATACCCAAGCTGGCTTTTATCTACATTCAATTCTCTATCTGCAACAGCAAAATCTATATCGTCAATAACGAGCAGGCATTTATTAAATGTTGAACAGATGCTTAGAGCATCGTTAATGTGTTTGTCGGCGCCGCTAGCAATTACAATTGTAATATTATTAATAACTTCGTTTATAATTGAATTTATTAGTTGTGTTTTACCTGTTCCAGGAGGACCGCTTAATAAATATCTTAAGTGTATTTTATTTTTATCAAAATTATTTACAGTATAAATAAATCTTTCGACTTGTACCCGCTTTTCGCTAGAAATATAAATGTCGTCTAATTTAGTTTTAAGAGGCTGTACTAAAGTGATGCTTTTCAAAACAGGCGAATCTTCTTCAGGATAATCAAACGAGATTATCCGGTTTTTGTAAACAGAATTTATTATAGCTTCATTTTCAATAGTCTCAATTAGTGATTTAACGTTCCGGGCATTTTTACTAATCCCGATAACGCTAACCGAATTAAAGTACTCAAATGGTACCGAATGCAATGCTTCAGTCGAAAAACATATTTCATAATCTTCATTGTTATAGACTGCGGAAAAATTTAGCAAGTCATCAGGGAAAATGAAATTATTATTAGTTGAGTCATAATTAACAATTGGTAAGCGTGGTATTGGCTTAGACTGAGATCTAATAGAAAGCATTTTTACAATGACTAAATTGTCTTTTTTTAATTGATTTATATAAATACGGTATAAATAGTTTTTCATAAGTGAAATCATAAAATCATTGAATATACTATCGCAGACAGAATTGTTTCTATAATCATCTATCAAATTATTATGTAATGCATCCATATTTATTTTCTTTTTAATTTACAAGATTATATTCGTTGCCATACAATAAACTACCTATTAAAGCGGTTCCTGTACTATTTATTATTCCGTTGCGTTTTTTATAGACTACTTTGCAAAGACCTTCGTGGAAATAGTCAATCTTGTCATATTTAAAAGGCGTAATTGTTTGTCCTTCAGCGTTAATCATTCCCCAAAGATTATTGAATAAAGCAGGAATTTTTCCATTTATCATTTTACCCAAATTTGAATATTTGTAATCTATGCAGGTTTGACCAAATGAATTTATCATGCCCCATTTTTCGGACTTGCAGACAGGTGCTAATCCTTCAGAAAAGCATTTTGCAGAATCAAAGCTTAAAGGAACAACTATTTCGTTATGAGTATTTATAAATCCGAATTTGTTATCCTTTTTTACAGCGGCAGTACCACTTACAAATTTAGAAGCCCAATCATACACGAATGGGATTCTGACAGAAATATTTTCATCAATAAAACCATATTTGCCGTTTTGTTTAATCCTAATAAGTCCATCCGAATAATCGTCATTATCATCAATTAAGTCTAAGGGATCTTCAATCATATATTCGGCAATGCATGGTACCACATATCTGCCATCCTTATCTATGAAGCCATCAGTCTTTAGATTACCATTATTATTAAGTAATGAAATACGGGCTAAACCATTGCTGAATTGATTTGCAGTAAACGAGAGTTTAAATTGTTTAATTTGGTTGCCGAAAATATCGATGAGAAACAAGTAATTATTATCGGATACGAATGCCCGGTCTTCTTTGAAGTCATCGCCGATTTTATATAGGAAATCAAATGCAGGAGTTCCATCTCTTTTCAAATATCCAAATGAATGATCGAATTCAACTGGAGCCAAACCACAATAGTAATCACCGAAATATTTAGAGCTCAAAAATATGTTCAATCCGTTATCCAACGATAAACCCTTTTCAAGGAACAGACCTTTCTTTCGATAAACAATAGAAGATCCATCTATGTAGTCGCCATATATTTCTGAAATCATTGTCATATAGTTTTATTTATTGCTTGATTACCTGGAATTAATTATGATGTGTCAGGTTCAATATTTTTATATTGCAAACTTAAACGGCAATCTACAAGTTATGAGAATCATTGAATGATCTTTTTTATTTTTAACAGTGAGGATTTAATTATTATTTAAAAAGAGGAGTCAGAATTGTCGGATATCAGAGAAAAGATCAAAAGACAGATTGAAATTATCAGCTCAGTAATAAGCGAGCCAGGTAAAAACAAAATAGTTGATTTGGAACTAAAGTATGATTGTAATTCGGCTACAATTAAAAGGGATTTAAAGGATATAAGGGAAAGAGGGATAGATATCCATGCGATCAAAGGAAGAGGAATTGAAATCACGAATAACATTACCATTGGAAAAATAAAAGAGTTAATTAGTGAATATATGCTTGTTAATAACATGGATATTTCGCACGATAATGCAACTCACTTTTTAGCAGATGCTCAAAAAGAGAAATCAATTGTTATGCTAACGTCATTATGGAAAAGTATCAAAGGTAATCTTGTCGTTGAGATTGAATATAAAAAGAATGATAAATCTAATCCGGTAAACAAAACTGTAGAACCATTGTTGATTTATCAAAGAGAAAATAATTGGAGGATGTTAGGGCGTAACGATGGAGAGATAAAGCAATTTTTATTATCGAAAATTCATGCTGTTATGTTAACTGATAAAATATTTGAAGCGCCAAAGATAGACTTATATCAGGATTTATTAAGCAATTCATTCGGCACATGGATAGATGAAAAATGTTATAAAGTAAAATTAGAATTTAGCAGCTACTGGAATGTAGGCGGAACTGTCCCTCTGTTAATGAAAAATCAAAAAGTAACTCAAAAAGAAAATGGTTCATATATTATTGAGCTTGAGATTAACTCATTAGAAGAATTAGCAAGATGGATAACAGGGCGCGGCAATGAAGTGAGGGTACTTGCGCCTGAAGATCTGCGGAATATGGTTTTAGAGCTTGCTGAACAAATTCAAGAATTGTACAATTAATAATGACTAAAGCAAATTAACCGCATCCATCAAATTTTGTTTTTGCAAATGGGAATAAATTTGAGTAGTGCTTAAATCTTCATGACCTAATAATTCTTTCACTACATAAAGAGAAACCCCACGTTGTACTAACATAGAAGCGAATGAATGACGTAATGTGTGGAAATGAATTTTATCATCCATGCCGGCTGCACGAACGGATTTTTTAAATTGTTTACTAATAAAATCTTCATTGAGTTTAATACCGCTTACCCTGGTAAAGACAAAATTATTTTTATCTAAATCAATCACCTTGGGAAATTGATTTGTTAAAAGAATTCTAAGAGTTGAACTAATTGGAATAATTCTTTCCTTTTTACTTTTGGTTGTGAATGTATCCGAGCACTGAACTTTAATAATATTTTGTTGAAAGTCTATCCAGTTCCATTTCATGTTAAGCAATTCTCCTAATCTCATCCCGGTATAAAAGGCGGTAGTAAAAAGATTCTTTAGATAATCCGCTTTAGTATTACTAAGAATGATCTGAAGTTCTGATAAGGATATAAAAATTGGAAATGATTTTGCAATTTTTGGAACCTTGATTTTCTTTAACGGATTTTCTGAAAGATAATCCCAAGTAATAGCTTTACTAAAGGCTGCTTTTAAGGTACGATAATAAAGACTAGCTCCTCTCTGGGTTCTTGCAAATGTGTTTATAATAAATTTATCGAGTGTTCGGACATCTAGACGGTTAAGTAAAACATCACCTGTGAAATCTATTAGTAATTTGAATGAGAGATTAACTGAGGATAGATAGCTTTTTGATTTTGTGGCTTTTGTATATTCGACATACTCATCACGGAATTTTGATAGCATGATGTTTTTGATATGCTGCTTTTGTTCTTGAGATGGGATTTGAAAGTTTGCCATGAACTTGTAGGCTTCTTGAAGGTTGGTTGTTTTTGTGGAAACGGTAGTGCGCTTACCATCAGGAAAATAAACAATCTGGTAAAAAGGCGACTTGTTGTTTTTTGTTAGATACATTTTAATAACTCCTTTCGCCTGTATGGACTATGTATGGAGTTACTCCAAAAAACTCAATTTACAACGTAAAAAGGCATAGAATCCTTATTACTCTTAATCAGCAGGTCGCGGGTTCGAGTCCCGCAGGGTGCACTAAAACCTTCAAAATCGTGAAATTTTGGAGGTTGTTTTTTGTCCAGCCATAGGGAAATCTGTCAAAAACCATCTAATTCCCCAGGGTTGGGTTCACATTATTCCCCACCCTAAATACTAAAATACCGATTTTATTTTTCCAATAAAAATGCCTCCTAAGCGTTTTGTTTTTTGATGCTGTTTTTCTTCCTATACGATTCCCCTTTGACCGTAATTTGATGTGAGTTATGTGCTATCCTGTCCATAATGGCGTTAGCCATTACGGGGTCTGGAAAGATTCCAATCCAGTCACTGATTACTCTGTTAGAAGTGAAAATCATTGACCTCTGCTGATAGCGTTCATCTACAATGGTATAAAGATATTCTGATAGCTGGGGTGATATTTTCTTAAATGCAAAGTCATCAATAACTAACAGGTCTGCTTTAATAAGAGTTCTGAGCAGAGAGTTAACTTTGTTTGTCGATTCCGTCCTTACCAGTTCTGAGATCAGATTTGCAAAACTATAAAAGGATACCTTGTAATTTTTTCTGCATGCTAGGTGAGCAATAGCCCTCGTAATGTGAGTTTTCCCGACTCCTGTAGCTCCTACGAAAAAAATATTCTCCGCTTTTTCGATAAACCTTAACGTAGCAAGTTCTCTTATCTGAACTGCATTTATTGAAGCATTGGCTCTGAAGTCAAAATTCTCCAGAGTCTGGTTCCCCTTGAGCCCTGCTCTGCTTAGAAGACGCTCTATTTTTCTATTTCTTCTAAGCTCAAGTTCATCATCTAAAAGAAGAGATAAAACCTCAGTATAGGCAAACTGACCTTCTTCTGCCTGCTTTATTCTTTGTTCAAGAGTGTCTATTATTCCTGTAAGTTTCAGATTACTAAGCTGTTCTTTGATTTGTGCGTAATTAGACATAAATGTTTTTTCCTTATTCCTTGTTGTTTATAAAATAATTCGCGGGACGGACAAACTGTAAAGTGTTATCCGATACGGGCATCTGCCAGGCTGTTTCATCCTGTTGATTTAGGAGGTTTATTATTATTGCCTCAAAGTCATTTGGATGATAACTGGTTAGATCTCTCAAAGCTATCAAGACAGCTTCCCCGACAACATCACTGCTGTATTTTTTAGCTCTGGCTATTATTGACTGTGCCCGCCTCATGTTCATAAATAAGTGAGCCGTAAGTATCTTTTCAATAAGAGCCTTAAAATTCCTGCCTCCTATTATTTCTGCCTGCCGTATCAGATAAGCAGGCAATGTGCCGTCCAAGACTTTTTGTATGTTCTCCGGGAAATCGGCATAGTCAGTCTGACGGTTGTTCTTTGGGATAATGTGCTGTTTAATGAGTTCTTCGTTGTAGTAAATCTCTACTGTTCTCAGTTTAACCTTTACAAATAATGTTTTTCCAACATATTGGTAAGGTACACTGTAGGATTTCTTATTAACCTGGATAAAACAGTCAGGATGCACTTTGGCTTGTTTCCACTCCGATATCTCATAGTCCTGTTCAGGCAGTTGTAGTAAACAGGGCAGCTCAACTTCCTGGAAAAACTCTATCGGTTTGTGTTGTGTCGTTCCATGTTTCCTTTGTCCATATTCCTCTACAAGCCATTGCCTGATCTTCTGATTTGCCTCATGACAACTGATAGAGGGCGAAAGAATCTGCATTTTCTTAAACTCTTCTCTTATGGTTGGAACATCCCGCTCTACTTTTCCTTTGTCCTTTGGTTTTCCGGGACGGCAGGGATTTATAAATACGCCATAATGTTCTGCCATTTCTGCATAGCTTCGGTTTATCTTAGGATCATAGAGGTCTGGTTTTATTACTGCGGATTTAAGATTATCCGTTGCCAGAGATTTTGTTACTCCTCCAAAGAACCGGAACATCCTTATGTGTGATGATACAAAACTTTTCTGATCCTGACTGAAGACAAACTCTGCGAACTTATGGCGGGATGAACATAGTGTGCCGATAAAGGCGTAAACAACAGATCTTCTCCCGGTTAGCGGATTGAACATCTTTCCTACTTCTCCATAGTCGATCTGTATCTGCTGCCCAGGTTTCTGTTCTATCCGGCAGGTAATACCGATTTCTTTGCTAAGATTCTTTGACTTTAGAAACCGCTTAAAACTGCTTAGGCTAGTTTCTTCTGTGATGTCGTGTTTCCTAATGATTACTTCATATATGGATTTAATTTTAAGTTTATACTGCTTGTCCGATAGAAAACCCTTTATCTCTTCAGCATATGGCTCAAAAATGTTCTGTCGTTCCGAAGATCTTCTGCTCTTCTCGGCAATTGACAATAACTTATCCATTGAAAGTGCTTCTGACTGCAGATCATTCTCTTGTTTTATAAGGGAGATATATTTTCTTATTGTTTTCCTGTCCCGTCCTGTTGCTCTGGATATTTCACTTATACTTTGGCCATCCTTAATTCTTCTTACTATTTCGGATAATTCCATTGTTACCACCTTCTTGTATGACACCATTACTCCTTTTTTTTGAGGAGTAAAGATGCAAATGATTTTAATAAATAATTACTTCAGAGGGTGGGGAATAAAGTGAACCTGAAAGTGAGGAATCATCTGAACCCGAAACTGGGGAATCAAATGAACCTGTAACTGGGGAATGACGTGAACTTTTTAACTATTTACCTGGGGAATCATCTGGTCGCCGACAGGGAAATCGTCCACTTTGGTCAACTTTGAGTCAATTTGTACTTCAAAAGTACTTCAGTTTTTATGTCAAGAGATAATGTAACTATAAGAAACTCGATTAATTTTTTATCACTGTATAGGTTGAAAGACTAATATTAGGAGTGAATGATTTTATCATGTTTATATACAGAATCCTTGGTTACTGGATTAAGGTTCCATGTTTCTTGTTATCTATTTAATATTTCTAGTGACCATTTCCGAAATCTATCAAGACGTTTCAACATTTCCTTGGTTTGTGAAGAAGTATAAAGCTCTCCTAAGTATGAGACTTTTGTTTTTTCTTCAATTATTCTTCGTAGTTGATTAAGCGCTGAAGATTTTTCGTCTTTCCGGGCTACTCTTCCGAAAATGACAGCACGATAAACATGCCTTTTTAATATTGCAGAAAGAGCGCTAACTACTTCGTCAAGGAACTTACATTCTACCGGATAAATCTTAAGAATAATTTGTTGGACCAGGAAATGCTTGCGATTAAGGATAAAAATATTATCTCTTCCACCAAATACCCTGTTTACTATATCAAGCTCTTCCAGAGATGTTAAAGCTTTAAATACCGATCTTGGATTCATTCCGGCTACGCGAGAAACTCCATTGCCCGAGAAGCCGGTATTTGTATTTAGCAACGTGCGCAACACTGCAACGTTAGACCAGGTGCGGAATATTTTGTTCAGGGCTCTATTTGTTACCATGGTTTTATATTATATACTTTTGTATACAAGCATATACTTTGGTATATGAACTTGCAAGCAGATTTTTGTCTATGGTTTCTAGCTGCAAATTTCCAGCCGCTAGCCTTAGTCTCGTTGCTTTACTAGCAGTAAGATACCATCTACCCCATCTAGTTATTCTATCTCTAATCAAACTACCGATTTTCATCGGAATAAACACCAGTTCAAGACTCGTCTTCGTTCTTTGAACTACTCCCGGCAGACTACAAATAAAAAAGGTTACTTTTCTTGGCCCCGCATCAAGTGGCGAGGGCAGCTATTTTTTGGATGTGGATTTTTTGAGGTCGAAGGGGAAACAGAAAAAGGGGATGCTATTCTTTTAAGAGGCTAAGGTAAAAATCTAATTAAATCTGCTGCGCAGTGTGCTTCTGTCAAAAATCTATTGGATTACTAGGAACTGAAGGTTTTATTTATGGGAATTATGTGAAAATCGATTCTGAGGGGGGATTTATTTGTGGGTAGGGGTATAAATGTAGGGTAGATAGGAAGATCGAGGCTCTGAGAGGAAAAAATGGGCTAAAACCTACGCTATTTCGTATGGTTTTTTAGGGTTAAGTTATTGATATGATGTGCAATAATTAAAATAAATATGCTCTTTCCTTTTTTGACGCAATTCCTTTAATGTGCGGTGAAAGTAAAGCATGAAATAAGTGTCCATTATTTTAGGTCATTTGCTCTCAGGGAATTTTTGGAAGGCTTTTAGACCGAAGGCGGATGAGAGAAGAGTAAGCTTCTCTCAGGTTAATGTTTATATTCCTCTAGAATTGAATTCCATAAGCCAGGTTGCTATTAACCAAGGACTATGATTAGCATAGTGATTCTTGTGGAACTGGGATTGCCGTATGTGTCTTGAAATATCTTTAAGAATGTTTTCGTAGTGATATTTTTTTATGAATAAAGGACGAGCTATAGAAAAGTACTTTAGTAGATAAGATGCATAGAACGTACTATATGTTATAGGTTAGCATAGATGTAAAAAAATAGTAAAGGAATAATATTAAGCTAAGTGTGAGATTATTTCAAAATATCTAATTTCTTGAAGTATTATTTTGGGTGGTACAACAAGAAGTTATTGAACAACATTCCAATGGCATTTACGAAATGGTTTTTTACTGCCGCATGAACATAAATGATGCCCGCTTAATTTACCTTTTTTTATTTCGTTTAATAATTTTAAAATGATATTAGTGGGGAGGATTATTGGCAAGGTGTGGAGTGCAGCAGGCGGGAGAAAAAATATAATAGTACGCAAAGAAATTTTAGGACAACAATTTTTTAATCTTGCACCATAAGCTCTTATCCTTATCTATTGGCTTAACATTTGAGTTAGGCGGGTTATTCAGATCATTATAATAACTTTCACTCAAAAACTTGTCATGTGATCTGCCGGCTGCTATTTGCTCTTCTGACCACCTTGGTGCCCATTTTACTTCATTGTTTTTTATCCAATAATGAGATTTACAAGGAAAACTCCAATTACCGATTGAAGGATTAAGTGAGATTGATTGGCCATCAAAAATCAGTGACCAGTCCACAGGGGAAAGAGGTGTGACAACTTCATTACCACAACCGCAAGCACATTTATGAACGACTGTGGTGTACTGAATGCTTATATAGATGACTCCATTTTTGAGCTTGTCTGGAATGTAATCAACGAATTCAAAATTGAAAACATCTATACTCATAAATGCTCATCATTAGTTAGTGCATCGCAATCTATAGCGTAAGTACTATGAAATTCATTTTGAAAATCAAGATAAAAGCCACACAATTTTTTCCATTTTATTACTGCGAGAGATGCATTGAGAGAATTCAAGTCGGCAATTTGAATATTTTGTTCGTATTCATTAAATGTGTTTGGATTTGCAAGGGAGACTCTATTCCTGAAATGATCACGTTTTACATGAGAACTAGTAGTTACCCTAACAATACCGTTAAGTGAAGTATCGACTAGACCAACATCCATACCTACATCAATAAATGCAATATTAAAGTTTTCCAAGTTTTCAACTATAATTTTTTTTGAGTCACTGGCATCCATACAAAGAAAAACAAATTCCATTTCTTGCAACTCAGAAACATTTGAAGCATCAATGTCATAAGCGTGATCAAAAATACCACGTCTCATTTTTGAATAAATATACTTAAAATATTTTACTTTCGTAGGTCTATCATTCAATTCCTGAACAGATGCTGCGCCAGGAGCTCTAAAAGCATTATGATTAAAAAATGTGTCGCTGTCAAACAGATGAATTTCTTTTACAGGAGTTTTAGCTACTAAATCAAATACATAAGAACCGGTGCCACCTAAACCAACAATTGCAATCTTTGATTGTTCTAATTTTTTAGAGACAATGCTAATACCCGCTCTACTTGATGCTGTGTCAATATATTCAAATACAGATTCTTCTTCGGAAGCAGAAAAAACAGGAAAAGTTTGAGCTTTTACATTTTTGTCTATTGCCTGAGCAAAGCTGGAAAGTATATTTGCATACGAAGTCATCTTATCATAGTAGTCCTGATATTTTCCGCCTGGAATGGGTTTACTAGAAAATTTACATTGCACCACCAAATCATCTAATAAAACGCGACGATTATTTTCGATTATTATCTTTGTTAAAGGATTACCAATGGAATCACAAGGAATTTCGCCAGCAAATTCAACTACATGATCTTTAGGTGGCCCTGTCCTTTCACCTGCCGTACTTAACTCTGAGATCAAGATTCCACGCTTCACTTCCTTATTAGAGCTAACATAAGGTACATCTTTAATAAGCAAGTAATTAGAACGAATCTCTAAATCATATCCCTCATCGCGTAATTTTTTTAGGTCAGGACTAAGATCTATCAGTTGCTTTGACATTAAAAACCATTCCGTCTTTTATTTTTACAGATTGTTCTGGTAGCAAGGTACCTTGTCTATTCCCTTCAGCTTTAGCGTAGGTAATTGTTATTACAACATTAGGACCGGTGGGAGGATTGTTATCGTAGGCCAAATTTACGATTTCCTCATAAGTCAGTTCTTTTGAAGTTACTTCTTTGGGCCGACCATTTATTATAATAGTGTATTTCTTATCATGATCGTGTCCTGGATGTGGATGCTCTTCTTTTCCCTTCTCTTCATTTTTATTTTCCATGTTAATATTCCTTATATTTTTTGTTAATAAATTCTTCCTAAGGCTGCTTCATAATCAATTTTTATCTTTTGGAGGATTTGGGTCATTGCCATGACTATCTGCCTGTGAAATCCTACCGTTTTTATTGTGAATTATAAATTCTGTTTTTTGATTCTGACTAATTTTCCTACCCGTATTTACTGCATCGGCTTTATTATCAGAATGGTATGATGCTCTTTCAGAGCCACCTTTTTTAACATCCCAACCGCCATTAGGGTTGTGGACAACATGATGTGTTTTTCTTGACATTTAATGCTCCTATTATTTTGTTATAATAAGTCAAAAGAAATGCCAACGTAAAAAATGGTATAATGAACAGGAAATGAATAAAGATGAAAGTGTTAGGTTACCGTTGTAACCCTAATCAGTTGCTAATGTAACTTAAAGATTATTTTTTCTTTTTTCTATGCTGGCGAACTTTTTCGGTGCCGATGTTTTGTTTGAGTAGTCTGTCGACTTCGGAGTTGTTGCCGTTGGCAATTTTGCGGGCTTTGTTACGGATTTGTTCGATATATTCATCGATGGGAATGGATAATGGGAGTTCAGGTAAAATTAAATCTTTTTTAGATTCTTTGCGGAAGCGTTCCAAATGGTTTGAGGGTAAATCCGAAAGAGAAATGTAACCGCCGGCTTTAAATCTTCGGAGAAGCTGCTGAACCCATTTTTCGAGTCCGCGAATGTTATCTGGCCAGGAATAATCAATTAATGTTCTTATGAGGTCTTTAGAAAGTTCAACCGGGGACTGAATGTTATTTAGTTTTGAGTTAATTCTTAAAAAATGTTCGAGGAGTAACGGTATGTCTTCTTTTCTTTCACGCAACGGCGGAAGGGTAATTGTTTCATCGAATCTGTTTTTAATATCCTGAGCAAATATTGTTTCATCATCAACGTTTTTGTTTGTTGCGGCTATAATTTGAATATCAATTGTCTCACTTGAATCAGCACCAAGTTTTTTGATTTCACCATTAGATAGAACGCGAAGAAGTTTCTGCTGACCTTCTTTAGGAAGATTTCCAATTTCATCAAGGAAGAGCATTTTATTATTACATTTTTTAAGCATGCCTTCCCTGGTTTTATCTGCGCCGGTAAATGCACCTTTTATATGTCCGAACAATTCAGACTCAATAAGGTTTTGAGATATACTGCCGCAATCAAGAATTTCAAGCTTAGTATCCGTTGTATTATGATATTGCTGCCAAATCGCCTGCGCTATTACTTCCTTACCAGTGCCAGTTTCACCGAGAATTAGGACATGAGTTTTGTTGTCTATCTGATATAGTATTTGATCTTTGATCTCAAGAATATTTTTTGATTTACCTATGAGCCCCGGAATTTTTTGAGAAAGTTCTTCCGCGTTTAAGCGTTGAGAAAGCTTTTTATTTTCGCGAGATAGAATTGTTAGCTGTCTTTTTAACTGCGCCGGAGCTTTGATTTGAGGAAAGTCATCAATGTCAAAATTGACTTCAAGAGTAGTTTTACCATCACGCGCAAATACTTTTTCAAATGATTGAACAAGCTTTGCATTTTTAATAATTCCAGATCGTGAGAGAAGAATCCAGCATGCGGCCATTGTTGGTGTGCCGGATGTGATGTTTATAATTTTAGGTTCATCTTCCAGATTGTATTTATCAATTATGTTGAAGACTTCATTGAGCATAACCGGGTACACAATGTCGTAATCGACAGGATTGGGAAGCTTGAGTTGAATGAACTCTATCTCAATTGAAGCTTTAGCTTGTTTAATTAGTCTTGCGTTGTCGTTAGCGATTGAAAGATAATCTGCAATGTTTGTTTTGGGTGTAATGAAGAAAAATATTTTATTTATTTTTTCTTTGTAGTTCTGGAAGATATTCGTTACGGCGCCGAAAGAGCCGGAGGGTAAAACTGCATCGTGGTTGCCAATGAAAGTAAAATAGATCATATCATTTAATCTTTTCATTAAAATCTTAACGACATATTCTTAAATAATTCTTTTTTTATATCTGTATATTTTTCAATTGCATCAGTTGATAACACTTTAAGATGAGCTAATGCATTCCTATATCTTAATAGATCGTTAAAGGTATCTTTAATACTAAAATAATTAACAAATAGCCCTATATTTTTAGTAATCAAAGTACTATTTAATAAAGGGACCACCTTTTTTTGTATCTCTAAATTTATTAAAGCATCATGATCGCTTTTTTTTATAACTAAATCATTAATGACAACTCCAGCACGAATTAATCGACAAACATATTTATTATTGCAACAACTAATTAGACTAAATAAATCTTCTTTCAACAATTTAATATTATTTATAGTATCTAATAAGATGCCATTACTATCCATCTCAATCGCATCATCCACAAAATTAAATTCAAAATCTTTTTCCACTGCGTATGTTTGTTCTAATTTTTGAAATAAACTATAGAGCTGACCTAAAGTAAATACGGAGATAAAGTCTTCTGGTTGATTTTCATTTTGCCAAAACAGTTTATCTTTATAAAGTTGATCATTAAAAATACTATTACCAGTTGAAATTTGAATTCTTTTGGAATTCTGTTTCATAAATAAGGGCAAATTATTAATCATATTATTTCCGAGCATTGAATCAAGCAATCTAAAACATTGTTTTATAAATAATTCTATTTCCATTATTTCATTAATGATCAATTTGTGTTTCATACTCAGCTGAGGTGTAGGTTGATAGTCATACCTTGTATCATTATAAAGCTGATATAATGTATATTCGCTAAAATAATTATATGGAGAAAATATTACTCGCTCGCCGGTATATGTAATAGGTTTTAAAAGATTTGATCTATATAAAATATCTTCATTTAGTTCGTCCCCAGATAAAATCGATCCAACAACAAGTTTATTACTTAGGGTGTTTTTTACTGCTTCATAATTTTGATCTTTCATCTTATAATGGAAATAATAATCATAACATTTCTGAGTAAATAAATCTCTGTAATTAATTTGTTCTGTGCCAATCTTTAGATTATTAAGCATAAAAGTTGTTGATAATATTTCTCCCTTTGTATAGTCTAGTATATTTTCCCATATTATTTCATTTATTTGGTGATATTTTTTCACAATTACTTCATAATCACTATCTGTAAAACACAGTTCTGAAAGATAAAATTCATTCATCCCCTTAACAAAGGGGTATGATGATCCCTTTCCCCTTACCATTGTTTTAATCAATGGATGTGACCAATTCCCCCAAAATGATATTTTAAAATTATTTTTTATTATTGAGGTAAATGATAAATCACGAACTGATGAAAATATTTGGGTTATAGTATTATCACTAGCTCCAAACAAATCGACTAAAAGGAAAAAGTGTTTGTCAATTTTAGGCAAATTCTCCAACCTTTGTGCTAAAGTTATAATATCAATATCTACTTCTGTATTAATTGAAAAGAATGAAGAGGTGTCTGCCCTAATTAGTTCTTTTACAAAAAGAATTGGGTTGTTCCATTGATTTTCAGTTACTTTAATAATTATTCTATCATCAATTAAATTTGAAATATGCATTAATAATAAATCTTGACTATGTCCATTAATTGCAAAAATATTTTTATAATCAAGTCCGTTTAATAGTTTGGTTAGTTTCATAAGGTTTCGGATGTTTTTTTTGCGGAAGATATTATTTCATTAAATCTTTCATAGTTATTATTGAAAAGTTTATACAAATATTTCTTCCAAAATTTATTCCTGAATTTAATGTAGTTAACATTATCAGTTAATACATCAGTAATTATCAATGATATTAAAGAGCTTTCGTAATGACTTGGATTAATTCTGATTTCCCATTCTTGTAAAAGTGAATATAATTTTTCTTTAGTTATCTCTTCTTCATCTTCAAGTGCATATATCGCGATAATGGCTAAAGATATTTCATCTAAATTTAAGCGAGTGGTCTCATCAATATATTTTATAAATGGTATGTCTTCGGAATTTGAATCATAGGATTTCGTATATTCATCTAAGATCATGTCAATATCATCTTTAAACACGGTTCTATTTTTACTATTTATTCTGTATGATATTTTATTAACTAATATTTTACAAAATTCTTGAATATGTGCCGGATGATCTGACGCGTTTTCGACTATATAATGTATTAAGTTTTTATGTTCTAACTTTAGAGCAAGCTCTTCCTCTAATTTTAATATTAATTCTTTTGATTCATCTGGTTGTAGTAAACTAAGTTGTTTTGAAGTTACGAAACCTTTCCAAGGATTTTCAGCATTTTCAATCCCTGGTAAATTTGTATGCAAAACTCTATATAAATAAAGGAAACCTGATAGAATTATTTTAAGGTTCGCATTTTCAATTCTTAGATCTCTTAAAACTTTTATAAATAAATATTTATTTACAGTTCCTTTACTATCATGATAATCGATAGTTTCTTTTATAAATCTATCAAACTCATCTAGGATTATTACAAACTTAGTTTGTTTTTCATTATTTAATTTTTTTGATAATTCATTCTTAAATTCTTGAAAATCTCTAAAGATTTTTTCTTCACCAGTGAATTTTCCATAAATATTATTTGCAATGTTTAATCCTTCATTGAAGTTAGTATCATATTGATAATTATGAGAAGAAATCGAAGAATAAAATACTTTACTATTCGTCTTTTCAAACCTATCTCTTAACTCTAGGCATAAGGAAGTTTTACCTATTCTTCTTGCTCCATAAATAGCATATGAGTTATTATCTTTTAATACCTTAGTTATTAATTCTTGTCTACCGACAAATATTCCTGTTTGACTTGTAACTTCATGACTTGTATCGAAGGGATTTAGTGACTTAATTGATAAATGTCTAATTAAAAGATGGTTTAAAGCTTTTGATGGTGTTTTATCATCTAGCAATAATTCAGCCAAAGTGTTAGAATCAATTAACGTTAAATTATCAAAATCTTGGAGCTTACTGACTTCACTTATACTCTTTGAATTGCCATTTAGAACGAAACAAATAATAAAATATTCATCTGGGGAATAACTATTTTTCAATATAGTTTTTATCAAACCATTTATATCATTTAAGTCATTCTGATCAAATTTACCCTTTCTATTATTCAAAATAGTTAGAATTATATTTCTATTAATAATAGGATGAGCATCTGTTTCGGCTACATAACGTTTTGTTAAATATACAGGATAACGATCTGAATGGTATTTGCTATCATCATTTTTACCCGTATCTATATAAAGCCTAAATGTTTTTGCGAAACTAGTAAGGAATGATCTAACGACATTTTTAGAATACTCCCTTATAGTCGATGAAGGCTGGACTTGGATTTGCTGATCTTTTAGGCATTTATAATTTTCTAGAAATTCATCGATATTGTAATTATTTTTTAATAAAATGATTTTTCCCTTTAGCTTAAGGTTATCTATAGATTCTAACCTCTTTAAATACCTAGATATATCATCAAGCAAAATATTTTCAGGGATATTATTCGTTGGTTCATTTATTTCAACATCTTTGATCTGAGTCTCTAAGTCTCTATCAATTTCATTTTCCTCCATGTTCTTTTCTAAAAGAGATATTTTTGCATCCACAAAGGAATATTTGGAAGAATCCCTCATAAGTAGAGTTTTATTTATTTCTGAGGCTATTCCATATAAAAGATCAAATTTTTCTTTATCGTCGCTAAAACTTCTAATCCAATTTTCTATCCGTTCATATCTTTTTGTTAAATTTTCTAATGAACTTTTATTTGATAAACTTTCTTTTTCAAATCTTTCTTTTTTGATTTTTTCGGATTTATAATAAGTAAATTCTGCGTAATTCAGTCTTTCTTCTTCAATAGCTTGGTCGTAAATGTTTTTTAGTTCTGGTTCTATTTTCGATTCATATGACTTTACTTTTTTAATGTAATCCTCATATTTAGCCTTAATTTCTTTATATCTATCTGTATCTACGTAATCTTTTAATAACATAATTACATTTCGAGAAAGAATTAATTTGTCTATATATTGTTCAAATGCTACTAATTGTTGTTTTTTATCATCTTTTCCACGCACAATATATCTTGTCACCACACTATCAAAATCTGCAATGTCTTCAGAATAATATGCAGTAACTAATATTGCTTGGTACATTAAAAATTCTTGAATGGTATATAATTCTTTTATAAACTCAATAACGCTAACATTCTTATTCGTTGAATTATCTTTTATAGCTATAATTAAAGATGAATCAAGTATTTCAACAGCCTTTTGAGTACTTGATTGAAACTCATCTCTATAGTATATGCAAATGTTATTTTTAGTTTTAATTTGGCCTAATAACTCATCTATAAATGATATGCTTGATTTTTTTATTGTATTAAAATCTTTTCCCAGCATTTCTTGTTGATAATCCTTCAAGTTTTTCAACTTTATTTTTAGTGATATCGCGTCCCACGTATTTTCCAAAGAATAGGAATTTATCATTTTTTTTAATTTTATTAACTTAGTCTCAGAACTATTACTTGATAGTAATTTTTTATAAAAATGATCTTCCATATATGGTAAAAAATCGTATTGTAAGATTTTATTTAGACCTTTATACTGGGCTCTTGTTGCCAAAGGATGGCTGTAGTTATTATTATCTTTAGTAAAATATTTGGATAATTCATAATATGCTTTATCATCCTTTTCTTCATTTAACTTTATTTTTACATCTATATTTGAACGAATATTTTTTATAAGATTCTTAAACCTATCGTTATTGTCATAAGGTATTAGAGCAATTAAACTATCAATGTAATTATTAAATTCTAATCCATTACTATATTTACCAAGATAAGCTAATAATATTAACAACTTGGCTTTGCATTCTGATAAATCCTTCATTTCTTGTTTAATTTTAGGCAATATTTTCTTTAGCAACTCAATCAGAATGAAAATGTCATTTTTGCTTTTCATTTTTTTAAGCTCAATCAAATCGAATATTAATTCAAGTTCATCGTCATTTATTTCATTTATATTCTCAATAGATTTTATTATATCGAGCGTTTTTAACATGATGTTATTAGAATAAATTACAATACATTTATTTTCCTCATCAATTTCTTCAATCATATTTAACCCTTTTAGGTTTAATATTTTTGAATTTGCTTGTGATAAAATTTGAATTGTATTCACTTTGCCTTTTGATAATTGATTTTTAATGTCTTCAATTAGGTTACTATCGACTTTGTTCAATTCTCTTAATATAGACTCGAATCTTAATAATTCTCGAGAGGCTAATTCTTCAAAAATTTTCACTTCATAAATGTTTTTCTCGGATTCAACCTTAATTACAATCTCGTTAAGTTCAGTAGGATATAGAAAACAATTTTCATTTAAGTCAGGAATTTCAATTTGATCAGTTATTCCATTAAGTTCATAACCATATGCAATATTTGATAAATATTCTTTCAATGATGTTTTATATTTAAAGCATAATTCTTGAGTTGTCTTTGTAAAATCAATTTTTAATTTTATTTGATCACTAATCTTCTTATAACATTCTTGAATTTTATTTAAATATGATATCAACTCAATTAAATCATCATTTTTGATTCTATACCTTTCAATTCGTTGTGAGTACTGATTTATAATTTCAGTGTATCTCACAAATTCCTCTTTTCCCCCTAAATAATTTTCACAATCGCTTAAAAATATATTTGCGAATATTCTGGCATTCTTATCAATTTGATAAATTGAATTGAGCTCAATAGATTGCAAGATATCCGTAACTTTAATGATGTTGTCTTTAAGCCTTATATAGTGAGATAGATTTTCTTTTATTGTTGTAATTTCTAATATTTCAAAAAGTATTACAAAACTATTTTCTAGGGATTTAATATTTTTAATAGCACTTTCTATATAAGATATACTATTATCTAGATAGTCAAAATATTCATTAATAGGAACTGCTAATTTATCTTTCTCATTGAGATCATTAAGGTCATCAGGATTGTCTGTTATGATGACACCAGCAAGTGTAAGGTAAAATGCTAGATCAATAGATGCATACTTTATTTTTAATTTATCATACTTTTCTATTGCACAGTTCTCAAAATGTGATATAGAGGATAAGGATTTATTCACATCTTTTCCAAATTCAGAACACAATTCTTGATATTCTTTACTTGCAACAATTCTAATCAGATTATTGTTAATAATTGTAGCTAATGTTATTGGGGGGAACATATTTGGTTTTGACAAATACTTTTTATGGAGGAATAATGGAGCTCGCTCAAACCTAAATCCAGAGATTTTACCTTTATAATTAAAATATTTTATATCTGTTTTTAAACAATTTTCTAGCTCTGTATCTGGAACAGCATTAATATATTCAGATAATTTATTTTGAATATAATATTTCCTATTTAGTTTAGATGCTTTAAATAAGTAACGAAGCTGTTTTAAATTAACATCAACAGGCAAGATCAAAGAATTAAAATGTTCATTAGTAATATTCATAAGCTTAAACCTCTAATAACAAGTCACTAAATGCTTTTTGCATTAAGGAATTGAATAAGTTTTCGGATTCAGTTAAGAATAACTTGTGTTTTCTTTTGTCTTTTTCAGTTTGTTCAACAATGCGAGAAAATTGATTCTGTAATCCAATCGGGGGAATAGGCAAAATAATATTGTTGATTATTGCAAGACTCATAAACTGTTGAGCTCCACCAAGTGAAGCTTTATTGAGAATAGAATCTTTCATATTTGGAAAGTTTAATACATGTTCGACAAAATGCGAGGCAATGACATTATAATCCGGTTTTAGTAAGGCAACATTCTTCATACTAAATTCATATTTAACAATATTCATAGCTGCGGTTCCAACATTAGCACCAATATTAGTATATAGTATATCACCATATTCAGGATTACATCTTCTAAAAATTTCTTCATGTATTTCTTTTGTTACATAATCAGAGTTTTCATAATCTATAAAAAATTGTCGGATGTGCTTACCAGTAATAAATTTAACACCCTTCTTTAGTCTTTCAGGAGTGGCATGAGTTCCATCTGTAATTTTAGTGCATATTTCTGATAAGCGTTTTATAGTAAAACATTTTCGATTATTTACCGGATCCCCAAACATGTCTAAGAAAGTTGAGCGGAGGAATTCGTCTGCAAGGCGGATAGATTGTTGGCGCTTTTTGCGGATGGAGTCGGCTTTATCTAAAATATAAGCAATTTGTTTCTGAACCGATAAAGATGGAACCGGTATATAAATTTCTTTCAGATCATCTTGTGTGATAGCTGAAAAAGTTGAACCCCTTCCCATATTTGCTAATTCTTTTTCTTTATAACGCAAGAAATAGAATAAATATTTGTAATGATTATCTTCTTTAGCACGTATTGCACTTAGTCCTCTGCCGATACAAGATTTTACATTACAAATATTGGTAGGACCGACCGGTGCTCTTACCGAAATCAATATGTCGTTCGGTAATGCAATTTTTGAAGGTTCATTACACCACACACGAACAGATGGGTATTCATCGCCAAAATCAACTTTGCCTTGAAAAAAAGGTAATCCGTCATTATTATTATTATATGAAGATGAGGGTGGTGATTGTCCAGCAATTATTTCAGAAACCTCCCCTAAGTTCTTTTTCTTAAAATTAATACTCATTTCACCTTACCCGTCAACATGTTTTGAGTTTTATTCAATTCATCTTGTGCTAGTTTTTCGAAAGGTAAATTCCGAAACAGTGTTTCGGAAATCAAAAACGGTGTCTGTAAAATGTTTATCGGGATATGATTGAAGTTAAAATTCATTTTTCTAAATCCTTCAAAAGGAGTTTGCCTTTTTCAGAAATAATATATTTTTGGTTGGGGCTGTTCGGTTTATCGGGAATTGAATAAGAAATAAAACCATTATCTATTATTGGTTTAAGAATATTATTTCTAAATCTTGTTCTATTTGTATGTTTCAAATAATTCATAAGAGTCAAAATATCAACAGTATTTTTTGAAAGTAATAAAATGACAGCAAAAGCATAACTCGGGACAGACTTGGGACAAACTTGGGACAAACTTGAGACGATTTCATTAAAATTGTCCCAAGTTAGACCCAAAGATTTTAGAGAAGCCTCATCAATTAAGGGCTTGCTTGGTACTTGAGGGGTGCCTGGGGGGTACTTGCGGGGCAGCTTGGTCCCAACTTGGTTCCAGCTTAGTGCCGGTCCCGATAAAACCGGAACAGGCTTAGTGCCTTCTTGCTGCTCACTTATTGCCGGTTTGTAATTCTTTTTAATAAATTGAACCTGAAATGACAGCCCGGGTTCGTTGAATTTTATTTGTATTTCGGGATAGTCTTTTAGTCCTTCTGAAAGTTTTTGGAAGCCGGTGCCCCACTGTTCTATAAGCTGAAGCTCCTTGAAAATAGGACCGAGTGTTTTGTTGCGAATTTCAGACTGCCCGGATGTAAGGTTGTTTAAGTCGATGCTGGGCGGAATAGTGCCGGGGCTGGTTATCTCCAGCATATCATCAAAAATAGCAATTTTAATATCTTTACCTTGCAGCGAGTAATCTCTGTGAATAACGGCATTGATAATTAATTCTCTTACAGCGGGCATCGGATATTCCCAACGTTCCTCACGATAGACTCTGCCGATCTTTGAGCCTTTTTTGATATTTCGTTCAATAAAAGAAACCGCTGAATCGGGCTGCAGGCAAATGGAATCGTCTATTGATATGGAGTCTATAGTTGTATCAGTTTTAGTTCCTTTGAAGCGTGCGCATTCAATTTTAGCATAGGGGAAATGAGGCGCTTTTATTTCTTTCCCGGATAAAAGAATTGCCGAAACAGTCGGATATTGTTTTTCGTTTTCGGTTTTTATTAAACCAAGCTTAGAGTATGACGATTTGGTTATCTTCTTGCCGGTTTTTTCTTGATAAAGTTTTGTGAAGGCGCTCAGGTCTAATTTTTCCGGTTTAAGTTCATAAACGGGGGTAGAGTCGAAGGAGATGTTTCTCTTTTTCCTTTCAAGCTCTTCAATTATTTCTCTATCAGCAAGGCGGTTTGAGGAGCCAACACGAATAAAAGTTCCTTTTTCTTTGCCGAGGGATTTAATGTAATAAGGCGGTAAACTGCCGCGCGGTATTTTAACGACTAAAACGTATTTGTTTTCTATTTTTTGAAAAAATATATCCGGTAAAATTGTTGGGTGACAGTTCTCATAAATTATGTTGCTTATCTGTTCTTCCAATTTTATTAAGTCATTTTCCGGGATGCCGGTAATTACTCTTGGTTCATTTTTGATTCCGATATAAATCTCGCCGCCGGCGTCGTTGCTGAAAGCAACGGCAGTTCTTTCAATTTTATTGCCGGAGGGCAGAGTTTCTTTGAACTCGAGTTTTCGGCTTTCGGATTTAGCGGCTATTTCATTAATCATTTTTTGAATTTTTTATTCACTTCCTTATCAAGTTCCCCAGACTTAAAAGTCTGGGCTAATATATTTTTAATGCGGCAACATCTCTTTTAGTTTATTCATTTCATTACGAATTTCGTCTTCAAGCGTAAACATCTTTTCAAGAATAATTTGGGGCTTTTCGTATTCAATTTCTTTATAAACAATTTCCTTGTATTTACTAATACTCAAATCGTATTTATTTTTTCTGATATCATCAACAGAGACAAAGAAATGTTTTTTTGATTTATCGGAATTTTCTTCTTCGTTTCGTTTCTTCCAGCTATCAACTACGTCCGGGAGATCGTTTTCCGGAACGGGCTGACGTTTATCATCAAGAGATAGGCCATCAGCTTCGACATCATAGAACCAAATGTTTTCCGTTTTACCGCCTTTGGTAAAAACCATTATTGCAGTAGATACGCCTGCATAAGGCTTAAACACACCTGAAGGGAGTGAGATGATTGCTTCAAGCTGATTTTCTTCAATTAGAGTTTGGCGTAAAGCTACATGAGCTTTAGAGGCACCGAACAGAACACCATCGGGTACAATAATAGCGGCACGACCGCCAAGCTTAAGCATACGCAAAAAGAGAAAGTTGAAAAGAAGTTCTGTCTTTTTAGTTTTTACTTTACCTACAAGTGATGATTCGACATTTTCATTATCTAGGCTGCCTTTAAAAGGCGGATTTGCAAGAATAACAGTGTAATAGTTTTCAGCAAGCTGAGGAAATTTTTCCAAAAATGTACCGCTAAGAGAATCTTGATTGTGAATTTGAGGACTATCAATATTATGAAGAAGAAGATTCATAGCGGCAATACGAAGCATTGTTGAATCGAAATCAAAACCGTTTAGTAATTTATTTTGAATATGATCTTGATAATCAAAAAGCTTATCACCGGGATAGACTTCCATATTATTCTTGTTAAGATACTCCATAACACCAACCAGAAAACCAGCAGTACCACAAGCGGGATCGCAGATTAAATCCGTTGGCTGAGGATCAATTATTTTTACCATCATTTCAATAATATGACGGGGAGTACGGAACTGTCCTGCTATACCAGATGTTTGCAGCTTGCTTAATAAATATTCGTAAAGATCGCCTTTGGTATCACCTTCGGTAAGAGGCAATTCGTGTATAGTATTAACCGCGGTAACCAACAAACTTGGTCGAACAACCATAAGCTGAGCGTCTTTCATATATTCGGAAAGCGTTGAGCCATTTGTGAACGCGCGTTTGAAGTGAGGGAAAACCTCATCACGTACAACCTTCAGCATTTCTTCAGCTTCAAGATGTCTGAAATTTTCCCATCTTATATGCTGCTCGTTAGGTGAAAAGATTCTTTTGAAAGTATGACCACTTAGCTTTGATTTATTTTCGTTAACTGTTTCTTTAATATCGAGCAAACGGGAAAACATTAGAAATGTTATTTGTTCGATAACGGTAAACGGATTTGTTACACCGCCGGTCCAGAATTGAGTCCAGAGTTGATCTATTTTATTTTTTATTTCACCGGTTATCATTTGATTGTCGATTTTTGATTGTAGATTGTCGAATTTTTATTTAGCATTATTTTAAGCCCATTTTTAAATAATCATTGGTCATTGTCATTTGCTGATGGTTGAGCGTATGGATAATTAATCTCCTTTACTAAACCGATTATTTGGTTAAATTGGTTAGTATCTGGGAAGACACCGTAAATACCCTCCGAGTGAATATTAGTAAAGGGCGGCTCAAAGAGAGTTTCGAGTTTTATAGCGCCGTATTTACCGATATGGTTTTGCAGCATTTGAATGAATTTTATCTGCGTTGAGTTCAGATTTGAATTTTGATGAATGAATTTTGTGAATTGATCATCGAGAAACTTTGAATCGAGACCAATTATTCTTCTAATTGCAAGATCGAGATGCCCGGCTGTATCAGGATAAAATTCTTTCAACAATTCAAGATTAACATCTGGATGCTGTGTAAGAACAAGTGCTATCAATTCTTGTATATCAGCATCGTTTACAGGAATACCATTTTTTATTTTATGCAGAGTTTCACTTTGATCAAAAAGGCGAATTAGGACATCTTCAACACGTTCTTTATAAGCGACCATTTCAACACTTTTACTGCGCACATGGTACTCTTCAAATTCAACGTCGGAATCGGTTACATCGATTTTAGGAACCGGAACAGGATCTGAATCTTCGCCTTCACGGTATTTCATGATTGAACGAAGTTCAAGGCGAAGGTTTTCCAATTCTTGAATTGTAATGCCTTGCCAGAATTCGCTTGTAAGAGTTTTCTGAAGAAGCGCTGATTTAGCTTTTACTTGATTAAGATTTCTCTTTAAGGAATTAATACGATTAAGAATATTACCTTTTAAGTCATCGAACTTTCCGGATTGAAGGAGCAATGAATTTTGTGTTTGTGCAATTAACAGATCGAAAGAATAGGCTGAAGATTCGCCTCGAATATTTATCCATTGCATTAAAGGAGCAATAACATTTTGAAGCTGGTTCTTAACTTCACCGCCGAAAGTCTTTATTAGATTTTCATTCTCCATGAGCTTTATATCACGGATATTTTCTTTTACTGAAATTGTATTTGTTGATGCAAGTGAAGAAATATCTTTTAATATAAGACCGGTAACAAAATCGAAAGTATATTTATTAAATTTAGTTAAAGCATTCTCCGCAAGAAGGATTCTTTCTTCGAACAAACGCTGCATAAGTGATTTACTTACCGCCGGCTCGACAGGTTTAAAATTAACAGCGAACCATTCGAAGTTGCTCCAATGGTCAAAGATTCTGAATTTTGTTTTATCGAGACCGGGGCCAAATAAATCCTTTTTTATACGAGTTCCACGCCCTATCATTTGCCAAAACTTAACAAAAGACTTAACAGGTTTTGCAAATACAAGGTTAAGAAGTTCGGGAATATCAATTCCGGTATCGAGCATATCAACAGAGATTGCGATTGTTAAATCATTGTTATTCCCGATACCTTTTAGATCATCAATAAGTTGATCGGCTCGTGGATCGTAGTTATCAATTACCTGGCAGAATTTACCCCCATACTGAGGATAAAGATCATCAAATACATCTTCAAGAATTTTTGCATGAATATGATTCCGTGCAAAGATTATTGATTTACCGAGGCGACCGTCAGGAAACTTGAGACCATTCTCCATCAGATTACGAATAATATGACGATTAGTATCAAGATTATAAATGTATTTATCAAGTTCATCGGAATCATATTCGATGATTTCCGGATTTTCAAGCTGCTCTTCAAGTTCAAGCTGCTGTTCACGAGTAAGTTTGGAATATCGAATTCCTTCACGTAAGAATTTTGTGGTTACATTAAAAACTTCGTAACGGGATAAATAAGGAGGTTCATGAGTGATTGCCTCATCATAACTATAATTTGCAGTTGGGTCAAGCGGTTTACAGTCAAACATTTTGAATGTATTGCGATTAACGAAATCAACGGGTGTAGCTGTAAGACCAATTTGAAGACAATCAAAATATTTAAACAGATCGCTGTATGCTTTGTAAATACTGCGGTGAGATTCGTCGGCTATAATAAGATCAAAGAAACCCGGGTCGAAATTTTGAAAGTATTGATTCATTGCCGGGTAAGTAGCAAGATAAATCCTTTTGTCCTTTTCTTTGGATGAAGAAGCATTTAGTATGACCAAAGGCGAGCCAGGCAGGTAATCTTTGAAAGTATTTTTTGCCTGCTTACGAAGTTCGCGCCGGTCACAAAGGAATAAAATATTTTTAACCCAATTATAGCGGGTAAGGACATCACAAATGGAAATAGCAACTCGGGTTTTTCCTGTTCCGGTTGCCTGGACTATCAAAGATTTTCTTCTTTTTGATTGAAATTTTTCCAATACGCGCTTAATCGCTTCAATCTGGTATGGGCGGTCTGTAATATCATAATTTATTTTAGGTGAATCGAGGTTCTGCCTATTAGCACGCTGGAAAATTAAATACTGCAAACTATTTTTTGAATAGAAACCATAAACGGGACGAGGTGGTTCATTTGCAGCATCATTCCAGATATACGTTTCAAATCCATTCGTATAAAAAATAACAGGGCGCTGTCCGTGCATTTTTTCCAAACCATCGGCATAAAGCTGGGCTTGTTTACGACCGATATTTGAATCTTTGGAAGTTTTCTTTGCTTCAATTACTGCAATAGGTTTTCCATCAGCCCATAAAACATAATCGGCATAACCAATACCGGATTCAGTCGGTTGATGATCAACCTGATATTCCGGGAAAACATCTTCGGTAGGTTTATTATTAGGATCGACATACCAACCAACAGCTGCGAGAGCTTCATCAATAAGAAGTTTACGAGTCTGTTCTTCAGAGAACTGAAGCTCGTTAGAGACTTTTTGACCATTAAGAAGTAATTCTTCAAGTTCTTGTTTTGATTTTTCAATTTTAGCGAACTTTTCTCTTTCCTTTTCAAGTTCGATAAAAACATTTTGAAGCTGATTTTCTTTATCAAGCAACTCTTTTAAGATATTGAGCTTATCTTTTTGCCAGTCAGCTTTTTTATAATATTCGGGTTCTTTAAATTCTTGAACAGATTTCAAGTCGCCACCGCAATAAGAAGCAAACAACCATAAAGCAATTTTATGCGCTTGAGATAAAAGGTTTAAGCTTGTTTCGGAAGATAGCACCGAGCCATGAGCAGCTTTATTGCCGGTTATGCGTAACGAATGAAGAAGATTTATAATTGGAAGAGGGACGGAGGTTTTAAAAGTAACGGTGTTAATCTGGTTATAGAGAGTTTTTTCTTCAAAATCAGCAGGGAGATTTAGAATTGTATAAATAATATCAACATACTTTTCCGCAAAAGAGCGAAGCTTAACCGCAGCACTTGAAGGATCTGCATAAACATAGTCTTCAGCGAGATTTCCGAGAGCAGCAAGCTCAGGTAGTTTATTTTCGAGAAATTTAAAATTACTTGTCGGCACTATTGTAAACAATTATTAAACCCTTTTATGAAAATAGCGATTCGTTAAGTCTAATCAAAGTAAGAAATAAGAAAGAATACATATTTGATGTTTGTTTCAAAATAAATTATAATTTTATATTATTTAATCATTTGGAATTGATTTATTATTCGCAAGGAATATGCCAATGAATTTTTTATAAGAATTGAGAAAATAAGACAAAATTTAATGTAACAATAATTACGCTGAGGGTTGCAAATGTAACTCTTGATGTTTTTATATTAAACTTTAAACCAGCGACAAAAAGAAATGCTACTGGGAATTAGATTAGCGATTTAAATTATGGAACAGAATATTAATTATTCCCAAATAAATTTTATAGGATCCCATGATGATTTATTATCAAAAAAGACCGGTTCGATGAATGAATTAATTTTACCTACAACTTTAGCAAAATTATTTTCTGCCGTTAGCTTATTCCTTTCAAGAAAAGAGAACCACTGAGTTTGCTTTTGAGGATTAGCCTTAAAACTATCTGTGTAAATTTCTTTACGAAGTTTAATATCGGTAGCGCGATGTTCAAAGGTTGTTATAATAGCCTGTTTAAGTAAATCTTTTTTGAATTGATAATTTCCAGCAAAGAAGAGAATATCATAAAAATCTTTCATACGGCTTGTTTCAAGTTGAAGTGAAACGATAGCTTCAAACTTTTCTGCGATTGCACTTTCGACAGAATATACTTTTAACCGTGGAGCAGGAAAATCGAGCAATACCGGGAAATCAATCTCAATAGGACCGCCGGTGATTTTATCACCGAAGCCAATATCCAATTGAACTCTTTCTTTAGAGTTTTCGAGATAAGCATTGAACTTAATCCTGACACCGTGATAATCTCCGTCCTCTACAATATTTTCGGAATCAATATGAGCTGCATCGAAACGCAAGCCGTCTTCATAATTAATATTTAGAATCTCTGCTATAATTCCGGCTATCTCATCTTTCTCATTTGTCAAAGATGATCCAAGGAAGTCTATATCTTTAGTGGGACGAGAGCGGCTAATATCATGCGCAACAAAAAGCAGTGCACCTTTTAGAATTAGATTGTTTGAGTATATTGACTTTGATAGACGAAAGAGAAAACGCTCCTGAATGTACTGGCGCAAGATACTTTGAAATTCCTTACCGGATTGTACGGAAATATTTCTTAGCCTTTCTTTAACGGAAGCAGAAATGTTTTTAAGTTCTTTTTTCTGCTTCATGACAAGATAGCCTTTACCATAGGTTCAATTTTTTTCTTAACGCCGCAGATTTCAGAATACTCAAGAAGCCTAGATATGTTTCTGCCTTTACGGTTCTTCAGATATTCTTTTAGAGATTCGACGGCTATATCTTCACCAAGCTTATTCATGTAACGGAAGAGGTCGCCGATTGTTTTTTCTTTGTTATAGATTCTTATTGTACCACTCTTTGTTTCAAGGATTTCGATACCGGGTTCATAATAATTATCACCGAAGTAATAAACTTTTATAGGCGGATACTGAAGAACAAATTTATCCGTGTTGTTCGGAACCGCAACATAAATTTCCGTTGGATTAAAGGTTGTAAGTTGGTGGTAGTCCGCCGCAGAAAGAAGGCAAATGACTGCTTTCTTATTTGAATTGCATACGTCGGCAAAGCTGCCGTGTTCATCCCAGGGATAATCTACAAGTTTGTAAAGACCGGGTTTGACTTTTTCAATTGTGCCTTCATTTACAGCACGGGCAATATTACGGGTATGAATATGAGCGTTTTTAAGTTCGCTCATACGTGCATAGCCGTTATTTGCTCTAAATATTTTTACAATAGCATCCATTTGTTTTGCATTGGTTCTTTTACAAGGTAAATATAATGGTTTTACCTTGATTTAGAACCATTATAATAAGAAATTTTTAGGGACGTAAAGTAGTATGTCTTTTTGACTAAGTCCCGGAATAGTTAAAGGAAAGCAAATTTCTTAGTTAAAAATGAAATTTAATAGATAAATATGAATTGCTAAAATTCCATCATTCTGGATTCAATTTCTAAAATGTATCTATATAAAAAATTTTACTAGCGGCCAAATAACGAAAACGGGGAATTTCAAATCCTTACAAATAAATATCGGCAAATTATTTTCATACGGGATAGCATACTTGCTTTGAACTGTACCTACCTGCTTTACCGAAGCGCAAGTTTTTAAATGGTCTTCCTTAGAGCCGCCGATAACAATTAAAGTTGTAAAGGTTGTATCGCCCGGGCCCCAGTACCAGTAATTATTATGTCCGCAAATTACTCTCGGCAGCGGAAAATCTTTTCTGAAAAAATCAATTGCCCCGGCTTCACCGTAATTCTGTGCAAATATAACGGTCTTCTTTCTTTCTGCGGGCGATAAAGTTAGATACACTTTTGAAACAGAGTCAGCCATATTTTTCCAACCAAACATGTCTGCATAAAACTGAGGGAGACTTTCCAATTGTTGTGCTTCGCTAGTTGACGGAGCCATACCCAAAGTACGAGAATAGTTTATAAATGTTTCTACAGGAAGAATAGGAAGCGCTAAGGGCATAAGAATCAGTCCCACTAAAACAATCATTGCAGGAAGTGTATACTGAATCCAGGCAAAGCTTTTACGAACGGCAAGTTTTTCAAGCATAACCCCGCCGGCAGCAAATAGCATCGGGAATGCCGGTGCAATGTACTCAACTTTCGAATGCCAATTTATTATCAATATCAAAAACGAAACAAGGAAAATATAACCAATGAGTTTATATGTTTTTCCATCTTTATTGAAAAACAGAAAATAAATTCCGGCAATCCAGACTGGTATAGTTAGCGGATTCATTACAAGCAGTATGTCAGAAATAAAAGTAAGCGGATTCTGTGAGGAATATTTTATTGTTGCCGCACGGTGCATGAATTCAAGGGTTGCAAAATTATGGGTAATATTCCAGACAACGTAAGGCATAAACAAAACTAAAGCGATTATTCCAGCGAAATAGGGCTGTAAAGTTTTAAAATACTTTCTTTGCGGGGTAAGAATAAGACCAACAAACAAACCGGCGCCGAACCAGAGAAGATCAATTTTATTTAGAAGTCCAAGTCCTAAAACCAATCCGAGCCAGATCCATAGTTTTTTTGTTGCTTTCGATCCGACTGAGTTACCTGAGCGAACAATTAATATTACTAAGTATGCAGCAAGAGACCAGAACAGCCAATCAAAGGTATTCATTGAATAAACTGTATTTGTACCTAGAAACTGCGGTGCAAGTGCAAGCGAGATACAAGCGGCGGTAATTGCAAAATATCCTCCGTTAAGTTTGCGTACCATTAAGCCTGTTATAAAAATGGTAAATGAGGAAGCAATAGCAGGAAAAAGCCGCAAGGCAAAGATTGAATCGCCGAAAAATTTAATGCTTATGAATAGTAAGTAACTTGAAAGCGGAGGCTGGTCAACGTAGCCTGCTGCTAAATGGTTGCTGCACGCGATATAGTATAGTTCATCGCGGAAATATCCGTAGCTCGCAAATGCGTTTGTATATAGATGAATTAGCAGCTCAAAGAAAGCGAAAGCGGAGATAAGGTACAGACTATTACGTCCGAAGTTTTCATTTTTCTTACTAAGATCCATTCCTATTCTCCTAAATTTTATTTTTAGATTTTCTTAAGCAAAACTATTCGTCTGCATGATAGATATCATGCTGCACTAAACCGTTAACCATAAAATAATTTAAGTAATTTTGTCCTGCGGTATTATTACCAAGCGTGGCTGGATTAAGCGTTGAAACATTATCAATTAACTTATCCATGCATTCTCATAAATCTATTAACTCAGGTTAGGCAAACTTTAGTTAAAAGATAGCAAATTTAGGATATAAACACCATAAATTATTTTTGGGGATTTTGCCCGTAAACGGTAGAGACCTCAAAACGGATGGGATTAGAAGATAAATATTCAATAATTTTTATCAAGAAATGAAAAATGTATAATACTTTTAACAATTATATCAATGAGCTTCCTAAATTACTGAAGAAATTGCTTTCTTGATCAAAGATTAATATTTCACTCTCATGAAAGTATAGCTTTGGTCATTGGTTCAATTTTCTTTTTAACTCCACAAATCTCAGCATACTCAAACAGTTTCTGGATATTTCTTGATTTGTGATTTCTTAGATATTCTTTTAAGAGTTTCTATGGCGATATCTTCGCCAATCTTATTTATGTAACGGAAAAGATCGCAGATTGTTTTTTCACGGTCAAAGATTTTTATGAGACCGCTTTTAGTATCAATTTCACTTATGCCGGTTTCATAATATTTATGAGGGAATTGAATGAATTTTTTGATTACACAGCTCTTGCATTCTTGCGTAGCCACTATGCTTTTTGAATATTTTACTAAGATTTTCCATAAATACTTGGTTCATTTCTTAGGCAAATATATAAAGTTTGCCTAAGATTTGATCCAATTTTTAAATATAACCAGTACCAAAATACCGATTCAGGTATCGCTTCCTGATTTCAAAAAAATATTCTTTTTGGGCAAAATTGTTCATAGATAACCTTCTTTTTTGGGGTTACTTATATTATGACCTAATGACTATTTTATAAGTCTGCTTCGGTTACCTTATTTTTGATCCAATGCGAGAATGCTGTATCAATTATTATGTCTTGCTAAACAAACTTTATTTCTTTATGTTTTTTTCTATTGAGTTGACCAGCAAATAAATATTTGTAATATAGATTTATACAAATCTAATTCTATTTATTAACTATAATTATTGAGGAATATAAAATGGAGAAAGATCCAAACAATTCAGCAGACGATACTAACGCTGAAAGTAAGTGCCCGGTTATTGGGCACGGAGCAGGCAGGGGTACTTCAAACCGGGACTGGTGGCCGAATAAATTGAATTTACATATACTCCGCCAGCACTCTTCAAAATCTAATCCTATGGGAGATGATTTCAACTACGCTGAGGAATTCAAGACGCTCGACCTAAATGCAGTAAAAAAAGACCTTTTCGATTTAATGAACAAATCTCAGGAATGGTGGCCTGCAGATTTCGGTCATTATGGACCGTTCTTCATTCGGATGGCATGGCACAGCGCGGGTACTTACCGCATTGCAGACGGTCGGGGTGGAGGCGGCACCGGCTCCCAGCGCTTTGAACCGCTCAACAGCTGGCCCGACAATGTTAATCTTGATAAAGCACGCCGGTTGATTTGGCCGATTAAACAGAAATACGGTAAGAAAATTTCCTGGGCTGACCTTATAATCCTCGCTGGTAACTGCGCGCTCGAGTCGATGGGCTTTAAGACTTTTGGCTTCGGCGGAGGACGTGAAGATGTTTGGGAACCTTTGGAAGATATCTACTGGGGCTCTGAAGGCGAGTGGCTCGGAGACAAACGTTATTCCGGTGATAGGGATCTCGAAAATCCCCTTGCCGCAGTTCAGATGGGTCTGATCTATGTTAATCCTGAAGGTCCTAACGGAAATCCTGATCCGATTGCAGCAGCACGCGACATTCGCGAGACCTTTCGGCGCATGGCTATGAACGATGAAGAAACCGTAGCGCTTATTGCGGGAGGACATACATTCGGCAAAGCCCATGGCGCCGCCATTCCTAGCAAATACGTCGGACCGGAACCCGCAGGTGCTGGTATTGAAGAACAAGGCCTCGGCTGGAAAAGCAGTTTCGGCACAGGTAAAGGCGGAGATACAATAGGCGGAGGCCCGGAAGTTACCTGGTCCACGACACCGACAAAGTGGAGCAACAACTTCTTTGAGAATCTGTTTGGTTTCGAATGGGAACTTACTACGAGCCCGGCCGGTGCTAAACAATGGGTTGCGAAGAATGGCCCCGCTACGGTTCCGGATGCTGCCGATCCAGCAAAGAAACATTTACCAACAATGCTTACTACTGACCTCTCGCTTAGATTCGACCCGGCTTATGAAAAAATTTCACGACACTTCTTCGAACATCCTGATGAGTTTGCGGACGCATTCGCACGTGCATGGTTTAAACTTACTCACCGAGATATGGGTCCGAAAGCACGCTATTTAGGTCCTGAGGTCCCAAAGGAAGACCTGATCTGGCAAGATCCTATCCCGGCAGTTAAACATAAACTGATTAACAATAAAGATATAGCTGAACTAAAGAGTAAAATTCTTTCTTCAGGATTATCTGTGTCGCAGCTGGTATCTACTGCATGGGCATCGGCATCAACTTTCCGTGGCTCCGATAAACGGGGCGGCGCGAACGGTGCACGAATTCAACTTGCACCGCAGAAGGATTGGGAAGTAAACAACCCGGCTCAGCTTGCTAAAGTGCTGAAGAAACTTCAGAACATCCAAAAAGAATTCAACGGCGTTCAGTCCGGAGGTAAAATGGTTTCACTTGCAGATCTGATAGTTTTGGGCGGATGTGCGGCTGTAGAGAAGGCAGCAAAGAATGCCGGTTATAATGTAAAAGCACCTTTTACACCGGGACGCGGCGATGCATTGCAGGAACAAACCGATGTGGAATCATTTGCTGTTCTCGAACCAATTGGAGACGGGTTCCGCAATTACATGAGCTCCAAACCCAATTATAGGGCATCGGCAGAGGAATTACTGGTTGATCGTTCGCAGCTTTTAACGCTTACCCCGCCAGAGATGACCGTTCTTATAGGTGGCATGCGCGTCCTTAACACGAATTATGACGGATCCAAACACGGCGTATTCACCCAACATCCGGAGGCACTAACCAACGACTTCTTCGTCAACCTTCTTGATATGGGCACAACGTGGAAGGCAGTTTCGGAGGCTGGAGAAGTTTTTGAAGGAAGCGATCGTGCTACAGGCAAAGTCAAGTGGACGGGCACCCGTGTCGATCTCATTTTCGGCTCTAACTCGGAGCTTCGCGCACTGGCAGAAGTCTACGCATGTGCGGATTCTCAGGAAAAGTTCGTAAAGGATTTTGTAGCGGCATGGAATAAAGTAATGAGTCTTGACCGCTTCGACGTGGGCTGATTTTTTTATTCTATTTTAATCCGTCCTGATATTGTTCGTCGCTGACTTTTTCCAGCCAATCTACGGTATTTCCGTCCAGCTGTTCTTGTATGGCAATGTGTGTCATTGCTGTGGTAAGCGATGCACCATGCCAATGCTTTTCACCCGGGAGAAACCAGATTACATCACCGGGCCTAATTTCCTCTATCGGACCACCCCATCGCTGCACAAGTCCGCAGCCGAAAGTAATGATTAGAGTCTGACCTAATGGATGGGTGTGCCATGCTGTACGGGCGCCGGGCTCGAACGTAACATTGGCGCCGACCGCTCGTGCCGGGTCGTTTGCTTGAAATAGCGGATCAATGCGAACGGTACCGGTAAACCAATCGGCCGGTCCTTTGGTAGAAGGTTGTGAGCCGCTTCTTTTGATTTCCATATTTTTGTTCCTTTTGTTTAACTTTTTTTTATTCAGTTTATGCATTATAAGAAGTTATCAAAAACTTCAATCAGTTCCAGGTCCGTTATTTGTAATGTTGATTTATGATCGGGAAACAATTCTTCGTGATTTCTGATTGCAGCGTCAGTAAGATTCAATTTTGCAGGTTGAGAATTATTCGTTTTTTTATAGTCCTGTTCTTTTTTCTAATTCCTCCGAATATCTGTCACCCATTATTTTGATTTTTTCAAGTGCCGACTTAATGTCGCTCAATTCTTTTGATGACAATGTAATTGTTGCAGCACCAATGTTTTCTTGCAAACGATTCAGTTTCGTTGTCCCTGGTATGGGTACAATCCAAGGTCTTTGAGCTAACAGCCAGGCAAGTGCAATTTGTGCAGGTGTTGCGTTCTTTTGTTCAGCCACATTCTTTAATAAATCCACCAGAACCTGGTTTGCTTTAAGTGCATCCGGATTAAATCGCGGAACGATGCTGCGAAAATCAGACTTACCAAATTTAGATTCTTTATTAAAGGTACCGGTAAGAAAGCCCTTGCCTAAAGGGCTAAACGGCACAAAGCCGATTCCCAGTTCTTCGAGTGTAGGAATTAGTTCTTCTTCCGGGCGTCTCCACCAAAGAGAATATTCGCTTTGAACAGCGGTTACAGGTTGTACGACATGTGCACAGCGAATGGTCTTAACGCCCGCTTCGGAAAGTCCCCAATGTTTAATTTTACTTTCGCGGATCAAATCTTTAATAGTGCCGGCTACTTCTTCAATAGGAACATTTGTGTCAACCCTATGCTGATAATATAAGTCTATGATACCGGTGTTTAGGCGTTTAAGCGAGCCTTCAACTGATTTTCTGATTTGATCAGGACGGTTATCCTGTGTCTGTATTCCGTCCTGCATCTTAATTCCGAATTTAGTGGCAATCACTACTTGCTCACGGTACGGTGCCAGGGCTTCGTCCAATAGTTCTTCGTTGGTAAAAGGTCTGTACATTTCGGCGGTATCGAAAAACGTAACACCGTGTTCTACTGCTTTACGGATCAAAGAAATCATTTCTTTCTTGTCGGGAATTTCTCCATAGGCGTAACTCATACCCATGCAGCCTAATCCAATGTCAGATACTTCAAGGTTGCTATTTCCAAGTTTGCGTTTTTGCATCGTTTCTTTTCCTTATAATTATTTAGACTGATAGTAAAAACAAGTTAAAATTTACGATACTAATATAAATAGGCGCAAATAACAGGACCTATACAAAAGTCGGGAATACGGATACATTTTTACTAATACAACAAAGCAGGAAGTTTTATTAGATTCAAAGTATAATTGAAATATATAGAAGAAGGAAAGAGAGGGTTACAAATGGTAGGCTTTATGACGAGGAAAATTTTTCGAATTGGAGTGGATTTGTAAGATGGAAGGTTGATGAGTTCAGCTTCAGCATGTAGACCGCAATTTAACATTAAAAATAAATGTGAGGTTATAATGCTAAATGATATAATTGGAAACCGTTGAAACGGTTAAAGCCAACTTCTTTTATTGCATGCACCCACGATTAGAAATTGTGGGCTACTTTAGTCTTTTATAAAAGTGTTGCTATTATTTATCAGAAGAATGACTACTCTGAAAGATTCCACGGGTAATAGGAGTGTTGGGCTTATTTGTGGGATTTCTCCCCGCAAACGGGGCAGGCCCTCCGCCTGCCGCCGGCAGGCGCTGTACTACATGAAATTTTTTAACGCAATTCTTTTAATGCGTGGAGTCGATTAAGTTAGTCGATTGTTGTCAGATTGGCTGTTGTTTGTGGAATTATTACCGGAAGATTCATGAAATTTTGGATGGCTTTTAGTCCGAAGGAGCACATGTAAGCCAGTGGCTTGCAATTAGGAAAAATGATTAATTAGATTTTCTACTGTCTGGAAAATTCTATTAATGGTTTATAATTTAACTTATCCGCTTCTTTGAGAGCTTTTAAATATTGTTTATGCGCTTCACCATGTTTTACAAGGTTACGGCTGCCCCATGAGAAATAAGATTTTTTAAATTGTTTATTAATTAGAACGTCTGCAATTAAACGGGAATGTCTGCTATTGCCGTTTGCAAATGGATGAATTGAGACCATACGATGGCTCAATCTTATAGCAATTTCATCTTCCGTAAAAGTCTTCTTTTCTATCCAGAACCGGCAATCGTCCAGAAGTTTTTTTAGCTCGATGCCAATCATAAATTTATCAATGCCGAGATTTTTATCGGTCTTTCTGAATTCACCCGCCCATTCCCAGATATCGCTGAACATTCTTTTATGTAGTTCTTTGACAAATTCTTCTGTTAAAATTCTCTTGGCATCAAGCCTTCTGGTTAAAAGCCATACGTTTGCTTTTTCAACGCCAAGCTGTTCAAATTCATCAAGTTCTCCACGGGTTGTGATTGTTTTAATTAACAGCCCATCCTTCTCATCTTCATCAAGCGGAGTGTGTCCATCCGAATAATCGAGGTTTAATCCCATAAGTATTTAGGCATTTCGTTTTTAATATTTTCAGCACGGTCTTTAATAGCCTTTTGAAGACGCTCAGCAGAATTCTCCTGGTCTTCGAGTTTCATAGTATGTGAGGTACGCATTACAATTTCAGAGGCAACTTCCGATGCACGTTTTTCAATTGTTTTATCCAACGACCCCTCTTTAGGAATAAAACCATACACAAAACGGCAATTAAGAGCTTCGGCTACTTCGGTTAGTTTTTTTAGAGTAATTCCTTTTTCTTCTTCACGCTGTTCAATTTCTTTGATTGAAACGGAAGTTTTTTTAAGCCGTTTAGCAAGTTGAACCAGCGACATGTTTAGTCCGATACGGATGGCATTTATCCAGCCCTTTGGAGGAATTTCAAAATCGCTTAGAATAGTCAATTTTTGAAACTTTCTGTCTAATTGTTCTATTATTAACTTTTTATTTAGGTCTGTCATTAGGTTATATCCTTAATTTAACTACACAAATCTAAGGCTATATCCTTAATTATGCAAGCAATAAACAAGGTTATACCCTTGCTTTTTTTACAAAAAACGTGCAAGCACGAAATAGCCGGGCAGGCGCAATTATTTTAAGGCGCAAAGATAGTTGAGGATAAATTTATTTGAGGTCATTTCAGAAATATAAATGAGTAATGTTTTTCTTTTTAAGGAGCGAAGGCAAAAAAACAAAATAGATCTGCTGCGTATTATACTTTAGTTAAAATTATTTGATTTCTTCTCTAGCCAAATATCAATCACATCTATTGGATTAAATGAAACTGAAGGTTTCATTAACGGGGAAGAATGTGAAAATCGATTCTGAGGGGGAATTTATTTATGAGTGAGGGGAAATATAAGGTAGGGTTGAAATAAAAAACAGAATTGTTGTTTCCCCGATGTGCCAGTATTCCAGTAATGATGGAATTCCAACTGATTGGCATCTGGTTCACCTGGGAAGCCGCGCTGTAGGTGGGGCAGGAATAGTATTTACAGAAGCAACAGCCGTATCTCAGGAGGGAAGAATTTCTCCTGATGATGCGGGAATTTGGAATGACGTTCAGGTTAATGCTTATAAAAAGATTACATCATTCATCAAGTCACAGAAATCTGTTCCCGGCATTCAATTAGCGCACGCTGGAAGAAAGGCGTCGACGTTTTCACCCTGGAAAGGTAACGGTAAAGTAAGTATCGAAAACGGAGGATGGCAGACTTTAGCTCCAAGCGCAATACAATTTGGAGATGATTATCCTAGTCCTAAAGAAATGGATTATAAAGATATTAAAGTTATTATTGATCAATTCCGGGAAGCAGCAAAAAGAAGTATTGACGCTGGTTTTGATATAATTGAATTGCATTTTGCACATGGTTATTTGGTTCACGAATTCTTATCTCCAATATCAAATCATAGGACGGATAACTATGGCGGAAGTCTTGAGAACAGATGTCGTTTTGCAATCGAGATAGTAAAATCTGTCAGAGAAGTCATTCCGGATGCGACACCATTGTTTGTAAGAATTTCAGCAAGTGATTGGGTCGAAGGAGGCTGGGATATTGAACAATCTGTTCAATTAGCAAAGTGGCTAAAAGATATTGTCGTTGATTTAATTGATTGTTCAAGCGGCGGAAATGTTTCGAATGCTAAAATTCCCGCAGGACCAGGTTATCAAATTCCATTCTCACAAAGAATTAAAAAAGAAGCAAACATTCTTACAGGAGGGGTAGGATTTATTACGACAGCAGAACAGGCAGATCAAATAATCAATAGCGACCAGGCAGATTTTGTCTTTCTAGCAAGAGAAATGCTGCGAGATCCATACTGGGCTTTACACGCGGCTAAGAAATTAAATGTCGAGTTGGATAATTTTCCAAAACAATATTTAAGGGCAAAATAATATTCAGAGTTCAGTGTGTTGTATTGTTTTATCTGGGTTATGAATTTATTCAAAAGGATATTTAAAGCCCCATTCAGCCCTCATCTTATCCATTACTTCCATTATGGCTATTGTTTCATCCAAAGGCATAATTTTACTTTCCAGCCTGCCTTCCCGAATACAGCTAGCAACTTCCTCCACCTGATAAATAAATCCGTTGCTATGATTTTTTTCAATAACCTCTATTGTGTCTTTTATATTATTTGAGCCTTCATGTTTTAAGATTGTAAACCGCTCTCCTGCCTGAAATTCAGGAAATTCTATAAATCCTTCGGTGCCATAAATCTTTGCCTCATTTCTCATTTTCAGATTATAGCTTGTTGATATATTGGCAAAGCATCCGGATGGAAATCGAAACATGTAATTGGAGATTTCATCGACACCAAGGTCACTGAAACGCGTCATTGATTTGATTTCAATTGGAAGCTCATCAAGTAAATAGCAAACAAAAGAAATGGGATAAATTCCCATATCCAAAGTAACTCCGCCTGCCAATAACGGATCTTTAAGCCTCTTTTCATAGTCGGGACTGACAAATCCGCCAAAGGAAATATTAAATACTTTTACATTACCTATTTCATGGTTCTTAATTTTATTTTTCAATAATTTCAGGCTTGGTAAAAACCTAACCCACATTGCTTCCATTAAGAAAAGATTTCTTTCACGAGCGATGCGAACAAGTTCACGGGCTTCATTTGCGTTGACAGTAAATGACTTTTCAACCAGTACATGCTTACCATGTTCCAAAGCAAGTTTCGCATTCTCGAAATGGAAATTATGAGTAGTGGCAACATAAATTACGTCAACTTCCTTGCTGTTTACAATTTCCTTATAACTATAAGCATTCTCAATCCCATATTTATCCGCAAACATTTTTGCTTTAGACGGTGTTTGGGATGCTACTGCGTATAATTGACAGTTTGTAGATATCTTTAGAGCATCAGCCATTTTCCCCGCTATGATTCCTGCACCTATGATACCCCATTTTATTTTTTGTGAATTATCCATTTTTATAATTGTTCCTTCAATTTAATTTTGAATAATGGATTGAGTATTAATTATAATTTTCAAAAAATATTTCAATATTAATGAATGAAACAAATTACGTGAGGTGATTTAATAAATTAAATTACAATCTTCTAAGGATAATCCATTTAATAGCTACATGATTTTATGCTTTTGAGTTTTTACGGCTCAATTTATATTTAAATTGCTGCAGCCACAGAGGCGGATTTTTAGTCATTATATCGATACCAACTGCAAGCACTAAAACGCTTCCTCTTACAACAAGCTGCAGCCAGTTATCAAGGCTTGTATAATCCATTCCTTGAATAACCGTAGCCATTACTAGTCCGCCTAAAAAGGTTCCGAAAATTGTCCCTCTGCCGCCCATAAGGCTTGTACCGCCAATAACAGCAGCCGCAATTGCATATAGTTCATAAAACTCTCCGGCATTTTTTGTTGAGCCTTGATTTTGCGCCATCCAAACAATACCCGCAACTCCAGCAAGCATACCCATCAAAGCAAATACACCGACAATTTTTCTTTCTACTTTTATTCCCGATAACCTTGCCGCCTGCATATTTCCGCCAATGGCATAAAGGTAGCGACCGAACCTGGTGTTTTTAGAAATAATAAAGAGAGCGACAAGAACAACGAACATAACAAGAGTTTGATAAGGCAGGCCTTTATATTGATTAACCTTCAGAATGAATAGAAGAATTATCAAGGAGAAAATTACAATTTTTGAAATCGTCAACCACAAAGGGAGCGTTTCTATATTCAATTTTTTTTTCTTTGCAGATGTCCAGAGTAAAACAAAAGCCATAATAATGCACGCTGCTATACCGATTATCCATCCGATATTTTGCGGGACATAATCAAAACCGATTCTTACTATCCAGCTTTTGTCCGGTACTCTCGGATCGAAAGCGCTTACCTTTTGAGTCATTCCTCTAAAAACAAAGAATCCTCCGAGAGTAACTATAAATGAGGGAATTTTAAAGTAGGCTGTTAGAAAACCTTGAAAAGCCCCGAGCAATGTTCCGACAAGAATTGCAATCGGCACCGCGATAGAAGCAGAAAGCCCTAAACCGTAATCAGGATTTATTAAAATTGCAGCCGTGGCAGCACACAAGGCAAGAAGCGAACCTACCGAAAGATCAATATTGCCCGAGACAATAATCAGAGTAGCGCCCGCGGCAAGTATAGTCCAGCTTACCATATCGCGCGACAGCTTTGCAAAACTTTCACCGCTAAAATAAAAGCTGCCTACCTGCAGTCTGAAGAAGACCCACATTACTACAAGGATTATAACCATCGAAAGTAATCTTAAATTTAATTTTAGCGGAACTTTGGAACCATCCAACAAATTAGAATTTTTCACGCAGCATTCTCCATAATTTTTTCTTGAGTAATACTACCGCCTTCAAGCTCTGCATTGATTTTCCCTTCTTTCATTACAAGGACTCTGTCGCAGATTCCAATGATTTCCGGTAGTTCGCTGGAAACTACAATTATTCCAACGCCGTTTAACTTTAATTTATTAATCAAATTATAAATTTCAACTTTTGCTCCGACATCAATTCCTCTTGTCGGCTCATCCAGAAGAAGCACTTTTGGTTGCTTAATTAACCATTTGCCTAATACTGCTTTTTGCTGATTGCCTCCGGAAAGTGTTTCAACTAAAACATTTATTGATGATGCACGAATATCAAGCTGGTCAAATAGTTTTTCACATTTTAATATTTCTTTATTTTCATTTATAAAACCGAATTTGCAAAAATCATTTAAATGCACAATTGAAATATTTTCTTTAATATTAAGCCCTAATACCAGTCCGGAATTTTTTCTATCCTCCGAAACAAATGCCAATCCGCCGGATATAGTTTGGCGGGGAGTTTGAAAATTTATCTCTTCCCCTTCAAGCTTTATTTTTCCGCTTGTTCGTAATCCCGGCGGTGCGCCGAATATTGTAGACAATAACTCTGTTCTGCCCGAACCGATAAGTCCAGCAATGCCGAGCGTCTCTCCTTTTCTTAATTTAAATGATATATCGCTTAAAATATTTTTGGATTCGATTTGGGGGTGCTTGACATTTATGTTCTCAACTTCGAATAATACTTCCCCAATTTCAGACTGAACTTTAGGAAACATATCCGACAACTCTCTACCGACCATAGCATTTATCAGAGATTGACGATTCCAGTTTGAACTTAAGTCAGTTTTTACCGTTTGTCCGTCCCTTAATACGGTTATTCTGTTTGAAATTTCAAAGACTTCCTCAATCTTATGAGAAATATAAATTATTGATTTACCTTTTGCAGAAAGCTCTTTGAGAAGTTTAAGAAGATGTGCCGTTTCATTCTCTGTTAACGCCGCAGTAGGTTCATCGAGGACTAGAATGCTGCTTTCCTTTTTAAGGGCTTTAGCTATTTCGACAAGCTGCTGTTTGCCAATTCCGAGCTCAGCTATTTCCATCCGAACGTCGATATCAAGCTGAAGATTATCGATTAGCTTTTGAGCTTCGCTTACCATTAAGCTATAGTTCACAAATCCGAATTTACATATTTCATCGCCCAGAAAAATATTTTCAGCAACGCTAAGATTATTAGCCAGCGTCAGTTCCTGGTGAATTATCGCGATGCCTGCCTTTTCGGAATCTTTTGTTGAATTGAATTCAACTTTTTTTCCATTCAGCGTTAATGATCCCGAGAAAGAATGGTGAGGATAAACGCCGCTAAGGATTTTCATCAATGTTGATTTACCAGCACCGTTTTCGCCGACAAGGGCATGGATTTCTCCTTTTAAAACATCGAATGAAACTTTATCTAGAGCGCGGACACCGGGAAAATCCTTGACGATATCCTGCATTATTAAAATCGGTTCAGTCATATTTTTTTCACAGGGATTAAAAATTATAGTTTCGGCCACTGAGCTTTGGGAATATTGGTATAAACCCTATCCAACGTCTGCCATCCGTCTTTAACTACTGTTTGATACATATTATCTTTGGTAACAAATACCGGATCGAGCAAAATAGTCGGAACTTTCTTAAAACCGTTATCTATATAGTTAACTTTGAAACCAAGGTTTTTAATTATGTCTTCGGGCTTTTCCTTTTTCGCAAGATGAAAAGCAATCTCTGCGGAAACAGTCGCAAGTTGTTTTACGGGTTTGTAAACTGTAACCGTCTGAGTACCTTCTACAATTCTTTGACATGCGGAAAGCTCAGCATCCTGTCCGGAGACAGCAACCTTGCCGGCTTCATGTTCCGCCATTAACGCTGCGACCACCCCGCCTGCTGTTGCATCATTTGAAGCAATAATAGCATCAACTTTTTTACCTTCGGCTTTAAACTTTGTAAGTAGATTGCTTATCTTTCTTCTTGCTTCATCCCGATCCCAATTATCAAGATAAGGATCGGCGAGAATATTTATTTTCTTTCCGGTTTTCTTTTCATATTCATTTATAGCTCTCATTTGACCTGCTCTTACCAATTTTGCGTTATTATCGGAAGCAGCTCCGCCCAGAAGTATATAATTTCCAGTAGGAACTTTTTCGAGGATACCTTTTGCCTGAAGGTATCCTACCTTTTCATTGTCAAATGTAATATAAACATCAACATCGCTGTTAAGAATTAATCTATCGTAGGCAATAACAGGAACATTTTTTTCATGCGCGCTTCTGATGATTCTTCCGGCAGTTTTTAGATTTTGAGAAATAACAACAAGAACATTTGCGCCTTGTGTCAGAAAATCATCTGCCTGCTTATTCTGCCTATCTTGATCTCCATCTGCGACTGCTCTTAAGACCTGCATGCCGAGAGAATCGGATTTATTTGTAAAGAAATCCGCATCACGCTTCCACCTGTCAAGATCATAAGTATCCATTAAAAGTCCAACCTTTATACCGCTTGGATCCAAGTTTTTCTTTTTCCCACAGCCGGAAAAGGACATTAGCAAAATTAATCCGCTAAATAATACGCATGATAGGATACTAATTTTTTTCATTTCTAATTTCTCCAATGAATTTCCAAATCTTTATTATATTTCAATTAAAAATTAAATCATTTGATTGAGAATTGCTTCATATAATTCCTGTTTGCCGCTTATTTGCAATGGTTCACCGGTTTTTTCAGCATGCATTCTTAGATCATTCAAAGACATTTTGCCTTTCTCAAAGTCGGCTCCGGCACCTTTATCAAAAGAAGAGTATCTATTATTTTTTAGCTTCAGGTAATCAGATTCATTTAACACTTTATCAGCAATGATCAAAGCACGGGCAAAAGTATCCATACCGGAAATATGAGCGATGAAAATATCTTCGGGATCAGTCGAGTTTCTTCTTGTCTTTGCGTCAAAGTTTATTCCGCCGGTTTTAAATCCTCCCGCCTGAAGAATAACAAGCATTGCTTCGACAGTTTCATAAACATTAACCGGAAACTGATCGGTGTCCCATCCGTTCTGATAATCGCCGCGGTTTGCATCAATGCTGCCAAGTAAGCCGGAATCTGCAGCGGCCTGCAGCTCATGCTGGAAAGTATGACCGGCAAGCGTAGCATGGTTCACTTCAATATTAAGTTTAAAGTCATTTTCCAAACCGTGTTTATTCAGAAAACCGATAACTGTTTCCGTATCAAAATCATATTGATGTTTAGTCGGCTCCATTGGTTTCGGTTCAATTAAAAATGTTCCTTTGAATCCCTTGTTCCGCGCATAGTCGCGCGCCATCTTTAAGAAAGTTGCAAGATGTTCCTTCTCTCTTTTCATATCGGTATTAAGCAGCGAGAAGTAACCTTCGCGGCCGCCCCAGAAGACATAATTTTCACCGCCGAGTTCAATCGTTGCATCAATAGCACGTTTAACTTGAGTACCGGCGTAAGCGATTACATTAAAATCGGGATTTGTGGCGGCGCCATTCATATAGCGGGGATTAGAAAAAAGATTAGATGTTCCCCAAAGTAATTTAACACCGGAAGCCGCTTGTTTTTCTTTTGCATATTCAACCATAATATTTATACGCTTATCGGATTCAGCAATAGACGAACCTTCATCGATAATGTCTAGATCATGGAAGCAATAAAACGGAGTACCGATTTTTGTAATGAATTCAAACGCCGCATCCATTTTTGTTTTAGCTTTTTTCACAGAATCATCAGAGTCGTTCCACTGATAATTTTTTGTTCCCGGTCCAAATGGATCGCCACCGGTATTGCAGAACGAATGCCAGTATGCAGTTGCAAATCTAAGATATTCCTGCATTGTTTTACCGGCTACAACTTTATCCGCATCATACCACTTAAAAGCCAATGGGTTCCGGGAATCCTTTCCTTCATACTTTATTTGATCAATCCCCTTAAAATATTCATTATCGCCGAGAGTTAGTTTAAGCTTCATTTTGTGCACCTTAATTATTTAATTTAATCTGTAATTCCCTTAACCAATTATTATATGCCGATAAATATTGATCTTTATTCTGAATATCAGGTTCAACGGTCATTAAACATTCCAATCCTTTAAATGCCTCATTAAAAGATGCATAAAAACCAGCGCCGTAAGCTGCTGCTCTTGCTGCGCCTAAAGAACCGTCTGTATTATAAAGCTGGATAACAGCTCCGCTAAGAGTGGAAATTGTATCTCTAAAAATTTTACTTAAGTACATGTTAGTCATTCCCGCACGGATTACTTTTGGATTTACGGAAAGTTCTTTCAAAATATTTATACCGTAATAGAAAGAAAATGCGACTCCTTCTACAACAGAGCGAACTAAATGTTTTTTGTTGTGAATATTAAAATTCAGTCCTGAAAAAGATGAACCTAATTCCTTATTTGAAAGCATCCTTTCCGCACCGTTGCCGAACGGAAGAAAGGCTATATCTCCGGAACCGATTTTAATTTCATCCGCAAGATGATTTATCTCTTCATAAGAAACAGAAGAATCGAATAACATTTTTCTTATCCAGCTATTTGAAATTCCGGTTCCGTTTATGCAAAGAAGAATCCCCAATCTTTTTAATTCTTTAGTATGATTAACATGAGTAAAAGTGTTCACCCTTCCTTCTGTATCAAACTTGATTTTTTCGCTTACACCGTAAACGACGCCTGATGTTCCTGCAGTGGAAGCTATTTCACCGGGCTGTAATACATTTAATGAGAAAGCATTGTTAGGCTGATCACCCGCTCTATATGTTATTGGCGTTCCTTCTTTCAGACCGATTTCGGCTGCTGCCAATTTTGAAAGAGAACATTGGAATCCAAATCCCGGAACAATTTTGGGGATTAGGGATTCATCAATGCCGTAATGATTCATTATTAATTTAGCAGGCTCATCAGATTCAAAATCCCAGAGAATGCCTTCCGATAGTCCCTGGGGTGTAGTAGTAATTTCTCCCGATAATTTCATAGCAATGAAATCACCAGGCAGCATAAATTTATAAACTTTATCAAAAATCTTTGGTTCGTTTTCTATAACCCATCGTAATTTTGAAGCGGTAAAATTTCCGGGAGAATTAAGAACATGTTGAAGACATTTTTTCTCACCAATCTGTTTAAAAGCATTATTGCCGGTTTCGACTGCTCTGCTATCGCACCAAATAATTGAAGGTCTTAAGCTATTCTGATTTTTATCAACTAAAACCAAGCCATGCATTTGGTAAGTAATTCCGATAGCCTGGATATCCTTTGAAGATACTCTTGAATCAGACAGTAATTCCCTTGTTACAATTTTTACAGCTTCCCACCAAATTTCCGGATCTTGTTCCGCCCAGCCCGGTTTAAGCGAATCAATCTTCATTTCATTTTTTGGATAAAAACTTTGCAATAGCGCTCTGCCGGTACCGGCATCATACAAAGCAGCTTTAACAGAGGAGCTGCCGATATCATAGCCTATAGTAATCATATTATTATTTTTTAATTTCCACGCACATTAGTTTTACTTATATGAAGTTCTAAAAACTGTTTTTTATAAAAAATATTTCTTCACTTTCAAAGTGAATAAAATATATAGTGTACAATATACACTTTTCAATTTAAAAAACTAATTTAAAAATTAATATATTTTTTGTTTTACAGATGATCTATATTTATTTTAAATACTTAATATATATTCACAACTATGGTCAACAAATGTCTCATATACTTAAAGAAATAATTAAGAACATTTCTATCGATTGTGTAATCTTTGGGTTTGAAAAACAATGCCTTGAAGTTCTTCTTGTCAAACGTGCGATTAATCCATCGAAAGGTCAGTGGGCATTATCCGGAGGATTTATCAAAAAGAGTGAGCTAATTGAACATGCAACCGAAAGAATCTTATATGAGACTACAGGAGTAAAAGGTATCTACTTAGAAGAAGTGGCTATCTTTGATAAAGTTCATAGATATCCAACGTGGCGTGTATTCACAATTGCGCACTTTGCGCTTGTTAGTCCTGAATTTTATTCGTTAACGCCCGGGGTAGACACTACTGCAGTAAAATGGTTCAAATTAAATGAACTTCCCCGTCTTCCCTTTGATCATAAAGATATAATTGAGCTATCCCTGAGTAAATTAAGAACAAGAGTAATGTATCGACCGATAGGTTTTGAGCTTTTACCAGAGAAATTCACATTACCTCAACTTCAAAAACTTTACGAAGTTATCTTGGGTAAAAAACTTGATAAAAGAAATTTTAGGAAGAAACTACTAAATATGAATCTTCTTAAGAAACTTAAAGAAAAAGAGGAAGGTAATAAAACAAGGGCTGCTCATTTATATAAATTCGATAAGAATAATTACAACAAGTTAAAGAATAAAGGATTTATTTTCGAGTTGTAAATTAAAAAATATTTTATAAGTCACCTTACGCAAAAGGTTATTATTGCATAGTGAGAAACTTCAGGTTTTGCACTTCACTTCCTTTATATTTGAAATTGTCTGCGTAACATGAGTTATTTAAATAAATTCAGATATCTTTCAAATGTATATATTCTATTTCTTTTCTTACCGGTTGTCTCTTTCAAAATTTTCAAAGTAACAAAATCAGTTATTATTGCATTAGCTGTTGGTTTAGTAACCTTTAATTCATCAATAACATCTTGGAGAGCAACAATAGGCTGGGAATATAAATAATTAAGAAATCCTTTTGCCAAAGGGATTTTTTTGTTAAGGCTAAGAATTTCTTTTTCTTCGATTTCTTTTTTTAGGAGAATTAAATTATTAAATGTCCTGATTGAATTTTTAGATGTTTCTATAACAGCTATCAAGAAAAACTTAATCCATTGCTCAAGATTGTTTTTCGAATGGACATTTGTGAGATTATCATAATAAAGCTGCCGGTTCTTTTCAAAAAAATCCGAAAGATATAATGCCGGTCTAGAAAGAAGACCATTACTTACGAGATACAGAGTAATAAGCAATCTCCCAACCCTTCCGTTACCGTCAAGAAACGGATGTATTGTTTCGAATTGGTAATGGATAATAGCAATTTTAATTAAATGAGGAACTTTGATTTGAGTGTTGTTAATAAATTTTTCCAGATCTGAAAGCAAGTCATTTAGTTCTATGTGAACAGGAGGAACAAAGGCAGCATCATTGATAGTTGCGCCGCCGATCCAATTTTGACTTGAGCGAAATTCACCGGGATGTTTGTGCTGGTCGCGTACACTGGTTAGTAATATTTTATGAACATGTTTAATAAGCCGTGTTGAGATTGGAAGTTTTTTTAATTTTTCAATGGCATCATTCATTGCTTTGACATAGTTCTGAACTTCTTCCCAATCATTTATTTTCTCCGGCTCAATATCTCTTTCCTGCAAAGCAGCTTCTTCAATATTGGTACGGGTACCTTCGATTTTATTAGAAGTAACAGCTTCTTTTAAAATATGCATCTTGATAAAAAGGTTAACATCAGGGACAATTGTAGAAAAAGCATTTAATTCACCGAGTTTAAGATTTGCTTCTTCCAATAGCTGGTTTATTTGAGGATCACTAACTATCCATTCTATATTAATTTTTGAAGGACTGAAACTCTTATAATTGGATTGTTGAGTCCAAACACCGGCTTTGAATTGTTTAATATCCATCTCTAATTCCTTATAAAACTCATTGCTAATTTAACTAAAGTTTTGGAATAGTTAAAGGAAAGGGGTTTCCTTTAACTAAGTGGTTTTCTTAGTAAAGGATGAAATTAACAGTGAATCGATTTCAAGCTTGCCTAACGGCAGGCAGGGTAAAGCTTTATAATGCACCTTGAATTTGATCCATAATTTATTCTTTCTTTTTTTGGCCCGATTCAATCGGGGGGATTGGTAAATTCAACTCCACCTCCGGACTTTAGTCCATTAAGGGACTCATATTTTGGCTAAAACCGTATATGCTTATTGTTTAGTACCCGCAAAAGCTATACTATTAAATACACTCATCAGTATAATACCTACGAAAAGTACTATAAGCGCCCAAATATTTTTATCGGATATTTCTGCTGCCCTGAATAATAGGTAACCTATCAGCAGATTAAACAAGCCCCAATAAACATTTACAGTCGGGGAGGACATTCCTTTCCCTGGCGGGTTGGAAAACGGCGATGGAAATGATTTGCCGGAAATGCCGTGAATAAAATGAGGGACAAAATTTGCAAGGAATAAACCCGCAAAAAAACATTCTATGTAATTATACCATTCCATAATTAGAATACTCCAATCATCAGGCCGTTTCCTTCGCCTGCGTCTATTAATTTAACTTTAACATTTATAAATGTTTCACCATAACTAACAGCTCCAAAAAATGGTTACTTATTATGGTTTATTGAATCGAGGGTTATTATTTATTTTGAGGTTGGAATTAGAATTGTCAAGGGCCACGAAAACCAGCCACAAAAATGAAAAAAAGGCCAAGCAAAACCTGCCAGCCCAGGGCCATGAAAGTCTGCCACCTGTGATTGTTAATATTTTTAATTAAAACTGTCATATTATGCCGCTCTTATTTTCAAACAATATGGGCAAATACAGCATATGGCAAACAGAAGGAAAACAATCATGGACATAGCAGAAATAATTCGACGCTGGCAATCCGGTCAGTCAATCAGAGCAATAAAAACAGAAACAGGCTATGATAGACAAACCATCGGTAAGTATATCAGTCTTGGAATCTCCAAAGGCATAAGCAGAGATGTAAAACTAAGTTCTGATGAGATTAACGCATTATTCTCAAGCGAGCTAAATAATAACCAGAATAAGTCTGAAAAGAATATTCTGCTTGAAAAATATTTAGAAGAGTTCAAACAGTTAGTAACTCAAAAAAATAATCCTCTAAAACCCAAAAGTGCTTTTGAAGTCATCACTGAAAATCACGATCTTACTTCTAAGGTAAGCTACACAAGCTTTAAGAGATTTGCTAAAACATACGGAATAACAAAGCAATCAAAGGACACTACTTGCCGTATTGAAATACCACCTGGAAGCCAGATACAAGTAGATTACGCCAAGATGGGATACATGTTAGATACCGCAACACAGAGAAGGAAAACGGTCTATGCTTTTATTGGAACTTTGGGTTACAGCCGCCACAAATTTATTGAGTACGTGTACTCACAAAATCAGAAGAGCTTCGTTCAATCACATGTTAATATGTTTCTGTTTTTCGGAGGCTTAAGCCAAACTATACGGTTAGATAATCTTAAAAGCGGAGTAATAAAGCCTGACCTATATGATCCGCAATTAAACCGGGCTTATTCTGAAATGGCAATGTATTACGGTATTTTCATTGACCCATGCCGAGTAGCCACACCAAAAGATAAACCCATAGTAGAGCGAGACGTTCAGACAGTAAGGGAAGAGTTCAGGAAAATGCTTGCCAAAACTCCGGGCATCACAATCAGTGAAGCTAACCGGGAAATAAAGAACTGGGCAGTATACAAGTATGGCAATCATAAACATGGCACAACACAGCAAAAGCCTTATGAATCTTTTTTTGATGAAGAAAAACCTGCACTTCTGCCCCTGCCGCTAGAACCATTCGAGGCGGCAGAGTGGAAAGAAGCTAAAGTTCACCCCGATCATTACATACAGGTAAACAATAAGTCTTACTCCATCCCTCACGCTTTTGTGGGCAAAAATGTATGGGTAAAAGTAACCCACAACCTGGTTTATGTTTACTATAACGACCAGCTTATCAAGCAGCACGTTATTCCGAATCATTACCGTCAAACCGATATGAATGACTTTCCCGACAATATGAAACATGCCTTAGATACCGGAATGCCTTTGTTCCTGATAAATAAAGCCTCCGCCATTAGCGCTGAATTTGGAAAACTGATAACAAAAATACTCTCGCCTAATGCCTATATAAATATGCGGAGGGCTCAGAGCATTATCGGTATTGCCTCTGGTCATTCTGCAGAACTTATTGACTCGGCAAGTACAGTTGCCCTTGATAACTACAGTTCAGTACATCCAAAGTTATTTAAGTCAATTATTGAAAAACTTCAATTACAGGAAACAGAAAACGATAGTTCCGTCAGAATCTCCGAGAACACACTCGTTTTAGTCAGATCGATGGATTATTTTACAAACAACTAACCCGCGGCGGCGGAGAAAGAAAAACAATAAATTATGTCAAATTATGCACAGCTAAAAAACCAACTCAAACAGCTCAAGCTCTCAGGAGCAGTGGATAGTCTGGAAATGAGGGTAATGGAAGCAGAGTCTAACCAGCTCTCATTTAGTGAACTTCTATCAATGTTACTTTCAGATGAAATAGAACTCCGCAGAAACAGAAGGCTTCAACGGCTTATAACACATGCCCATCTTGAAGCCAATAAAACAATAGAACACTTTGACTTTTCATTTAATCCTGCCATACAAGTTAAGCAGATACGTGAGTTTTCAACGTGTAATTTTATAGACAAAGGAGAAAATATTTTATTCATAGGACCAACCGGTACCGGGAATTATGGAAAGATATTGCTTATGGAAAGATTTCCGCCTAAGTATTTACAAAGCAAATGACTCTAACAAAAAATCTTTCCATAATATTTTCATCTGCACAACTCTTGAAGCCAGTTTAACAGATCTCCGTCATTCTCCCAAACAGGGATATCCTGGGGTAAGATCGGCATATATGCTGATTCCAATACCTTTTTCTTGATTTCCATATTAGCTCTCAGATATATCTCTGTAGTAGTAACATTTACGTGACCTAATAAATCTCTGATATAAATCAGATTAACTCCTGACTCTAATAAATGCATGGCCTTTGTATGCCTCATCATGTGTGGATGGAGGTATTCAGGGAAAGGGATTTCCGGATGAGATTCCTTAGCCTGTCTCAAATATTTAGCAAGGAGATAAGTAATACCAGGTCTTGTAAAGGGGTGGCTTTTGCTATTATAAAATAAGGGATGTTCCTGATTCCCGTTTTCTAAAAGATGATTTTCCTTCATATAACTTTCAAGTAAGTTTTTGGTTTTATCCATTATCGGGACACACCGCTTTTTGTTTCCTTTCCCGGCTAAGATTATTGTTGCAGGTTTAGCTAAGCGTATATCCTTTGTCTTTAGGCTTATTAATTCCTGGACCCTTGCTCCAGTATCATAAAGTGTTGCCATGATTGTTAAATCACGACGACCTCTTTTCTTGGCAGTATCTGGCTGCTCCAAAATGTGCCTCAGACTTTCTTGCGACAGATAATCAATTATCTTCCTTTCCCGCTTTTTAAATGGTATTCCTAAGATCCTTTGACACTCTAATAGGATTACCGGTTCTTCTGATTGGATATAACGGTAGAAACTGTGGATTGCTGCCAGTCTTTGGTTTCGAGTATTAATACTAACATTATGTATCTTTTCAAGCCATTGCAGAAAGTCTCTAATTGTTTTTACTTTTATTTTATTAAATGTAAGGTGCTCTGGTTTGACTTTAAGTTCTATATTAAAAAATGCCAGGAGTTGTTTGAACGTATCCCGGTAGGATTTTATTGTATTGGTGCTGACATTGCGCTGTCCTGGAAGGTAGTCCGATAAAAAGCGTGTCAGCATTCTTGCAAAATCAGTCTGCTTCATGAGAAGATACCTCCGGTATTAAAAATGAAAAGTTCTGTTCTACCGAAGCAATAATTTCTGGATATAAATCAGCAGTCAGTCTCAGGTAATGCTGTGTCCCTCTTAAATCCTCATGTCCGAGATATGCTGAAAGATATGGCAGAAGGTTAGTAAGGTCATCCTTA
>JAKAFW010000055.1:0-16020 GCA_021817845.1 Bacteroidota bacterium | reverse complement strand
ATTGTTAGTATTCATTGTTTTGCATTATCTCCATAATTTTTTTCATAGCATGAAAATAATTTGCTTTCAAACCGCCCGTGGTTACGCCGGTAATTTCAGAAATTTCTTCATAGCTCATTTCATCAAAATTCCTCATTACAAAAACTTCACGCTGGCGTAGAGGAACTTTTTGAAGAGCTTTTTCAAGCTCATCTAATTTTTCTTTAGTTTCCAGATCTTTAATAACATCCTCGCTGCTACTGACGGATTTTGCTTCAAGATCGTCAAAAGAAAATATTTGTCTAAGATTTCTTTTCTTTAAGTAGTTGATGCTTCTGGTAGCTGTTATTTTATATATCCAGGTATAAAGAGAGGATTTGAATTGGAAATCCTTTAATTTCTTATAAAGAACAATTAATACTTCCTGAACCACTTCATCAGCATCTAAATGATTGCCGGTCATCCTTCTTGCATGCCAGTAAATCTTTTGCTGATACTTTAAAACAATTTTATTAAATGCGGCTTGGTTACCTGAAATAAAACTGTTTACAAGTTCAAAATCATTGTCGGTATCAGTCATTCAACTCTTTTATTTTCTATGTTTTTGACAAGAATTGTGGTTTTTTGGTTTAAACTTTTTTACTTTAAACCAAAAATACATCTTCAATGTCAAAATGACAAAACATAAAGAAAGGTTCAAAAATGAAAAAGACATCAGTAATTGCAGTAGCAATTTTAGCTTTAGCATTTATTTTTTCTTCAGCCGCATTTTCGCAGCCAGCCGGAATGAACGGTAAAATGGGTAAGGGTATGGACGCCGGAATGAGAATGGGAATGAAAAAAGAGATGAGGGGTGGTTTTCCGATGTTAATGGCAAAGTTGAAATTAACCGATCAGCAAAAGGAAAAAATTGCGGGTTTAAGGCTTGATTTCCAGAAAAATATGATCGATTTGAAGGCAAATCTTGCAAAAAGTAAGCTTGCTTTAAAAGAATTAACAATGAAGTCTGATTTCGCAAGAAACGATGTTCTTGCCGCTGTCGGAAACATTAACAATGCAAAAGATGCTATTGCGACAGCAATGGCAAATCACATGCTTGATGTTTATGCTTTGCTTACGCCGGAACAACAGAAAATTGTTCGCGCGGAGAGATTCCTAGGAGGAATGAGACATCCTATGATGGATAAGTTTCGACGTGAATGCAGAATGATGAAATAGCAAAAAAAGCCGGGTTTAACCCGGCTTTTTTATTTTTATAAATCACCTTCCATCGGTCTAAGCAGGATTTCTTCAGTAATTAAATTTTCTTTTTGCAAATAGGCCCAGGCAATTATCTTTGCGATTTCTTCACTTTTCATCATACGCCCGTGTTTTTTTTCTTTAATTTCGGGAGACCACATTTCAGTGCTTGTAGCTCCTGGCATAATGTTAATTATTTTAATATTATACTTTCTAACTTCTTCGCGTAATGAATTTGTATAGCCTAGAAGTCCCATCTTCGATGCAGTATATGCAGAGCTATTAGTAAAAACTTTGTGAGTTACAACAGAAAGGATGTTAATTATAGTCCCCCCTCGCCTTTCAATCATGTAAGGAAGGACGGCTTTGATGGAATAAATTGCACCCAATAAATTTGTATTAATTATGTTTTTAATTTCTTGAATTGAATTTTGTTCGGCAGTTTTGAACGAAGTAACGCCTGCATTATTTATCAGGCAGTCAATTTGGTTGGTAACTAAAATTTTTTTGACAGTTTGAACTACATTCGAATAAGAACATACATTGCAAGGGTATACATCCACGTTTAATTTTGCTGCAGATATTTCGGAATTAATTTTTGAAAGCTCTGATTCCCGCCTTGCTGAAACAAAAACTTTCGCTCCGGTTTTTGCAAATTCAATAGCAGCAGCTTTTCCAATGCCGGAACTTGCTCCAGTAATCCAGACCCCGGGTTGACTCTTATCACTCATAAACTTTTGATAGCAATTAAGTTAAGGAATTCCGTCCTTGTCCTAGCATCTTCTTTGAACAATCCATGCACAGCGCTTGCAGTTGCAGAAGAATTTTGTTTTTCCACACCCCGCATCATCATGCACATGTGGTTTGCTTCAGAGACCACGGCTACGCCTTTCGGCTCTATATATTTATTAATTGTATCGGCAATTTGCTGAGTCATTCTTTCCTGCACTTGAAGCCGGCGGGAAAATATTTCAACTATTCTTGGGATCTTGCTAAGTCCGATTATTTTTCCGTTCGGGATATAGGCTACATGAACTTTACCGAAGAACGGCAGTAAATGATGTTCGCACAAACTATAAAAGTCTATATCTTTTACTAAGACCATCTCATCATATTTTTCATTAAAGATTGCGCCGTTTAAAGTTTTTTCTATTTGTTTACTGTATCCGGAAGTTAAAAATTCATAGGCTTTACCAACTCGTTTAGGAGTCGATAACAATCCTTCGCGATTAGGGTCTTCACCAACTTCGATTAATAATTCCCTTACGAGCTTTTGCATCTTTTCTTGATTCAAAACTATTCTCCTTTATATTCAAAATAATTATTTTCTGTTTCGTAAAGCTTTACCGAGTAAAGTTTTCCGGTAGGAATTTTATTTACCAGTTCATTCCAAATTCCGATAGTAATATTTTCGGCTGTAGGGATTACACCTTTCAAAAAATCTGTTTCCAGATTTAAGTTCTTATGATCGACTTTATCGAGGACATTTTGGTTAATTAGATCACGCAATATTTTCAAATCAATTAAGAAACCTGTATCCGGGTCTACTTCGCCGGCAACCACAACTTCCAGCACATAATTATGACCATGCCAGTTTGGATTACTGCACTTTCCAAAAATATCAATATTTTCTTCATCGCTTAAATTAGGATTAAATAAGCGATGCGCAGCATTAAACGTAGACCGTCTTGTTGCATATATCATTTTAAACCCTTTTAATGTTTATTCAGACTTTAATACCTCGAGTACTTCATTATGATGATTTGAAACCTTAACCTTATTAAAAATCTTTTTGATTTTCCCATCGCCATCTATAACGAAAGTGGTTCGTTCAACTCCCATGTATTTTTTCCCGTACATATTTTTTTCTTTCCAGACGTCATATTTTTCCAGAACCTCTTTGTTTTCATCGCTAAGAAGACTGAACGGCAAGCCAAATTTAGCGATAAATTTCTTATGCGAAGCTTCTGAATCAGGGCTGATGCCCAGAATTACAGCATTAATGTTTTGAAATTTAGGAAATTCATCCCTAAAGTTGCAAGCTTCAGTTGTACAGCCAGGTGTGTCGTCTTTAGGATAGAAATAAAGTATTACATCTTTTCCTTTAAAATCATTCAATGAAACTGTTTTACCGTCTTGATCTTTTAATTTAAAAGCCGGGGCTTTTTTACCTTCTTCTAACATTTTAATCCTCCAATATTTTAATAAACCTCAATTGAGTTATCAATTTCTTCTGACCAGGAATTGATTCCTCCTTTTAAGTTAATAACATTTTTAAAACCATTTTCGATAAGATAATTACAGACCGCATAACTTCTTGTGCCGTGATGACAATAGACAATAATTTTTTCATCTGGACTAAGCTTGGAAAGATGGTCTCCAAAGTTGCTAAGGGGCATCAATTCAGAATTTTCTAATTTAGCAATTTGATATTCCCATTCTTCGCGTACATCAACTAAACGTATATTTTTTTCTTTATCCAAAATTTCTTTGATTTCAACAGGAGAAAAATTCTTAATCATTTTAGTTTAATTCTCCAATGCTTTTTCAATTGCAAAGTAATTTGGCTGATCGCCAGGAGTAGGACAAACTTCGGCATATTTTATTTTGCCGTCCTTTCCTATTACAAAAGCAGACCGCTTTGAAACGCCCTTGTAATCAAATTTACCGGCGCCAAAGACATCATAGAGCGAATCATATTTTCCGGACACTTCTTTATTAAAATCACTTAAAAGAGGAAAATCATAATTATTTTTTTCTGCCCACATTTTAAGTGCGAAGGGGCTATCGACACTTACTCCTAAAACATGTGCATTCAATTTTTCATAGACGTGCAGGTCATCCCGCATCCTACACATTTCCATCGTGCAAACCGAAGAACCCGCTAACGGGAAAAAAAGTAACACAACATTTTTATCGTTGAAATCGCTTAAAGAGACATCATTCATGTCTTGATCTTTAAGTTTGAAGTTTGGGGCTATATCACCGTATTTTAATGGCATAATTGACTCCTCAATATATTTTTGATTTTACCAGATAGATTCATTCTATTCTATGCAAATTTACGTTCGATATACAACTAAAATTGTTATTTAAAATACACGGAGCAATAAGCGCAAGAGTAAGTTTAGGTTCAAGTCTAAGTTTAAGTTCAAGGAAGAAGTTTGGGAAGGATAGTATCTGTTATCATCAAACCAAGTTCACTTCCTCCTCAAGCATAATACCAAATTTTTCAAAGACCGATTTTTTTATTCGGCGGGATAAATCCAAAATTTCAGTCCCCGATGCATTGTTAAGGTTCACAAGCACTAAAGGTTGTTTAGCATGAACCCCAGCATTACCAATACTTTTCCCTTTCCAACCGCATTTATCAATCAGCCAGGCAGCTGATATTTTATAATTTCCGCTTGTTAATTTATGACCGTTTAAATCATAAAACTCTTTTCCCAGTTTCAAATATACTTCTTCTGATATCTCGGGGTTTTTAAAAAAACTACCGGCATTGCCTAAGTCTTCGGGGTTCGGAAGTTTACTTCTTCTAATTTTACAAACTACTTCGCTTACATCTTGAATTCTAATCTCCTTCAAATCCATTTTTTGGAATTCTTCTTTTAAGGCGGAGTAATTAAGATTCACCTCCGGGTTCTTATTTAACTTGACGATAACCGAAGTGATGTAAAATCTACCTTTTAGTTCACGTTTGAAAACACTGTCGCGATAACCAAATTCACATTCGTTTTTGGAATATACTTTTAGTGAAATATCCCCAAGAGAAATTCCTTTTAGCGAATAAAAAACGTCTTTTAATTCTTGACCATAAGCCCCTATATTTTGAATCGGAGCCGCACCTACGGTACCCGGAATAAGGGAAAGATTTTCTATTCCTCCGTAATTTTTCTTTACGCAAAAACGGACAAAATCATTCCACAGCAATCCGGATCCAGCTTCTACATAGATTTCACGATCGTTTTCATTCGTGACTTTTATTCCCGGAATAGAATTTTTAATGACAAGGCCGTCAAAGTCTTTCGTAAATAAAATATTGCTTCCTCCGCCAAGAATTAATTTAGGAAGAGCGCAAAAAGGTTCCTGAGATAAAATTTCTCTAAGTTCATCTTCACTAAAAACTTCTACAAAAAGTTTTGTCTTCACATCAAGATGAAAAGAATTTAATTCTTTAAGTGAAATATTTTCTTTGATATTCATCAAGTTCAACCTTAACTTAACACTAAATTATTTATTCGGTTATGATAATTAAAATGTAAAAAAAACGGTTATTAATTTTGAGAATTAACTAATACAAAATAATTTTAATAAAGCAGTTAAAAAAGTATCGCACACATTTTTCTTTAAGCCGGGAAATACTGCGATAATGAGTTATAAAAATTTTAGAGTTGGAATTTGAATTGAAACTTGAATTTAATTTTAATCAATCAGCAGTAATTCCATACCGTAAGGGGGCGAACGGACTTGAAATTCTTTTAATAACCTCAATGAAAAAGAAAAAATGGATTATTCCAAAAGGTTATATTGAATTCAATTTATCCGCCTTTGAGTCTGCAAAAAAAGAAGCCTTTGAAGAAGCGGGGGTTTTGGGAACAAACGAAACAATAGAGTTGGGTTCATTCGAGAATTACAAATCCATCGGGGTGTGTCACACAAAAGTTTTTACTATGGAGGTAATTGAAGTATTGGAAGACTATCCACACAAGACACTCAGAAAGCGAAAGTGGTTTGAGCTAAAAACTGCTTCCGAAAATATTAGCATTGAAGCAATTTCGTCAATGATTTTAAGCTTGAATAATAAAATAAAATGATTAGGGTTCTACTCATCCAATAGAGAATTAATCACTTTTTGAATGACTTCAAAATCGAAGCCTTTTGTACTGAGATAAGAATAAAGCTTCTGCTCTATTTTTTCTTTAACAAGTGGTTTAACTGCAAGTAATTTAAGCTTTTTAGCCCCAAGGGCTAAAGCGTTTTCGAATTCATTTTCTGGATTAAAATTCTCAGCTAAAACTACTGAGATTATATCTCTATCGATATGTCTCTTAATTAGCTCAGACTTAACTTTATACATTCCCCATCGTTTCCTGCGAATATTTTCACCAGTAAATTCGCGGCTAAATTCTAAATCATCCAAATATTTATTTTCTTTTAATTCCTCAATAATTGGGATGATCAAATCCGAATCATATCCTTTTTGTTTAAGTTTATTGATCAATTCAAACTGAGAGTGAGATCTTCTTGAAAGAAAATTATAAGCTCTTTGTTTAATAAAATATTTTTGGTTTTCTCGGATTAAAAAAGAAAAACGGCTTTCAGAAATTTCGTCATCTTTCTTTAAGCCGTTCTTCAAAAAAATCTCATATGAGAGGAAGAGTTTTTCGTTATTGTCGAGAAAGACAATAATTGTGTTGTCGTTCTTCTTTGCTACTTTAACAATCTTCATTTCTTAGATTTAAAAGATTACTTAGCACCTTTCTTTTCTTTAGGAGCTGTTTTTTCCTCGACCTTTTCTTCTTTTAGGATACCTAATTTTGTTTTGACTTCCTTTTCAAGTTTCGAATAGAGTGCTGGCAATTCAATAAGCTTTTGTCTAAACTGCTCGCGTCCCTGGAATCTATCTTCTTCATAAGTAAACCATGCTCCGCCTTTTTTGACGACGCCAAGATTTGTTGCCAAATCAAGAAGGTCGCCGGTTTTGCTAATACCTTCATTATACAGAATATCAAACTCTACTTCCTTAAAAGGGGGAGCGACTTTACTTTTCACGATCTTCACTTTAGTTCTATTCCCTACTACATCATTGCCTTCTTTTATTGCGGCAATTCTCCGGATATCCAATCTAAGCGAAGCATAAAACTTAAGAGCATTTCCGCCGGTTGTAGTTTCCGGGCTGCCGAACATTACACCGATTTTGCTTCTTAACTGGTTAATAAAAATTACAGAAGTTTTTGATTTTGAGATAGCTCCCGTTAATTTTCTAAGAGCTTGCGACATTAGGCGTGCTTGAACACCCATCGTAGCATCTCCCATTTCCCCTTCAATTTCAGAACGGGGAACGAGCGCTGCCACAGAGTCGATAACGATTATATCAAGCGCATTACTTCTAACAAGTGTATCGGTAATTTCTAAAGCCTGCTCGCCAAAATCAGGTTGAGATAATAGAAGATTGGCAGTATCAACGCCAAGCCTTTTTGCATAATTAACATCCAAAGCGTGTTCAGCATCGATAAAAGCTGCTAAACCGCCTGCTTTTTGTGCTTCGGCAATTATATGAAGGCAGAGGGTTGTTTTTCCGCTTGATTCAGGACCATAAATTTCAGTTACTCTTCCGCGGGGTACACCGCCGATACCGAGAGCTACATCTAAGGATATTGAACCGGTAGGAATAGATTCCACCGGATTGACAACTCCGTCCCCTAACTTCATTATAGATCCTTTGCCATAAGTTTTTTCGATGCTGGCAATAGCATCATCAATAATTTTTAACTTTTGTTCTTGATCAGTGCTCATTTATTTTTCCCTTCATCTTAAAAGATAATTTTTAATAATAGTATACTCTGAAGATACCGCGAGCAGCTTGCTTTCTATCAACGCTGCCTCATAGATTTCAAAATTTATTTTAGGAAGATAATAACTTGTAAACTGATTAACAAAATATCCTCCTTCATTTCCTTTCATTCGTTTTAGGGTTATATGGGGAATAAACCTTTTTTTGTCAGGCAAAATTAATAATTGTTCAAGCTTTAGATTAATTTTTTCAACAAGCTCATAAATTTTTCTATCAGTTTGGACGCCTAGGTTAAGAACTTTCGGCTGATCACCAACGTAGAAAAAAGAAAACTTTGTTAATCCGCATATCAGGCTATCAAATTCTTCAATAAAATTAAGTGCTTCAGAAACAGGCTGAATCATTTCGGATTTAACTTCGCCTATAAATCTTAATGTAATATGAATTTTCTCAAACGGCTCCCATTTAAATCTATCATAATCCGGGAAGGCATTATTCCGATGAAAGATAATTTCATCGACAACATTTTCGGGTATTTTTAGGGCAACAAATAATCTATTCATCGAATGAGATTCCTAAAATATATCTTCTAACCATATCCAAAGCAGCTTGAGCTGCTCTTTGTTTATTCCTGATACGGTCATCGCCAAAATTAAATTTTTTTGCTGTACAAACCTTATCGTCGCAAATACCGATATAGGCCAGCCCAATCGGTTTATCAATCCCGGCTCCGGTGGGGCCCATAATACCAGTTACAGATAAACCGATATCGGTACCGCTAATTGATTTTATACCTTCTGCCATTTGCCGGGCAACTTCCAGGCTAACGGCTCCGAATTGAGAAATTGTGTCCTCATTAACTTTTAATATTTCTACTTTTGAAGCATTGCTATATGAAATAATCCCTCTTTCATAATACTGGCTACTGCCGCTAATATTCGTAAGTAAATTTGAAATATATCCTCCAGTGCATGACTCTGCAATAGCTATAGTTTGTCCTCTTTCTCTTAGCAAGCGGGCAACAACCTCTTCAAGGGGTTCATCTTCATTTGAAAAGATGTATCTTCCTGCTTTACCTCTAATTCTTTGTACAATTTCGCTCATTTTATTATTAGCAAGCTCCTCCGTTTCCTCCCTAACAGTAATTCTTAATTTAACTCCAAACTGACTTGGAAGGAACGCTAATTTACCGCCATTTAATAATTCATTCAAATCACCTAACTTTTCAAACAGGACAGATTCACCGATACCGGTGGTTTGCAGCGTAGTAATTTTAATCGAATAACCGAGATCGACTAATTTATCTTTTAATTTAGGGATGACATAAGACTCCATCATTTTGTGCATTTCAAAAGGGACACCCGGCATGACTATAAATATTTTATTATCCTTTTCAATCAAAATTCCGGGAGCAGTGCCTAATTCATTTCTAATTACTTCAGCTATTTTAGGGACTAAAGCTTGATCTTCATTTACTTTTGAAATTTGTCTACCATGTTTGCTTAAGAAGCTCACTACATCGTCTAGAACCTCTTTGTTTTTTATTAATTCCGTATGAAAAAATTTCACAATGCAAGTTCTTGTTATGTCATCGTGAGTTGGACCAAGTCCGCCGGTAACAATAACAAGATCGTTTTCATTGAGACATGATTTGAATTCCTTCAGAATTTCGTCTTCATTATCTCCAACAACAGAAGATTTTATCACATCGATCTGGATTTTGGTTAATTCTTCGCCGATGTAAGCTGCATTGGTGTTTAGTGTTTGACCTATTAATATTTCATCTCCGATAGTAATTATATGGGCATTCATTTCCTTCTCTGTTTGTTGAAAATTAGACTCGAGACAGAACTAACAAAATAGCATTAACGAAGATAGCGGAATAAATTCCTGCAATAACATCATCCATCATAATACCTAAACCGCCGGTAAGTTTTTCGGCTTGCCTGGCAGGTGAAGGTTTTATAATATCAAATGCTCGCCAAACAAGAAATGCGAAAACTGAGATATAAACATTTTTAGGAAGATAAAGCAACGAAATCCACATTCCCACAACCTCATCAATTGTGCATTCGGCAGGGTCTTTGCCGTATTCTTTTTCAAATTTACTTCCGACATAAATTCCGTAAAACATAAATATTATTATAGCGGGAATTAATATTACCGGTTTTTCAAATCCGGGAATATAATAGATCATCAGCCCGGCTAAACTTCCGAAAGTACCGGATGCGAAAGGCATATAACCGGTATAAAAACCGGAGCCTAGGAGCTTCTCAAAAAAATTAATTTTCATTTTTAAATAGATTATTAATTAACCGCCGGTTGTCGTATAGATAAGTGACGCCTGAATGGAATGTGACAATCGTAATAGCTAACATACACGAATGGATAATAGTATGGTTCATTAAAATTAAGAAAAGCTGTTCATGACCAGAATAAATTTGCGGGGTATTTTGTCCAACATGAATTAAGAGCAAGTAATATAAGAAGACCATTTGCAATAAGGTTTTCCATTTGGCATAATAGCTTGTCGGAAAACTTTGTCCTTTATAATCAGCATAAGCTCTTAATCCGGTTACAATAAAGTCTCTTGCTAAGACTATCACAACCATCCACAACGGAATTATTTTTAGTATTACGAAACCGATAAAAGCCGCCGAGGTTAAAATTTTATCCGCAAGGGGGTCCCAGAACTTTCCCCATGAAGTAATGTAATTAAATTTTCGAGCAAGCCAGCCGTCATACCAATCAGTAAAAGCGGCAATTATAAAAATAGCAAGGGAGATTTGTTTAAGCAACGGGTCTTCAGATAAAAATAAGAACAAAAAAACCGGAGTAAGAATAATTCTTAATATCGTTAGCTGATTAGGGAGTATCATTTTTATTTTTGAAGATTACAAATTTTCAGAGAGATTTTTAAGAAAGGGAAACTCATATATCCCGGTATTGTGCCCATCTTTCCATGATATTGATATTGCATAATTTCCTATTTCCTTAATACTTGAAATTGTACTTTGTCTTTCGTGAAAAACCGGAATAAAAGATTTGCTTTGTGTATCCCGCTGTGAAGCGCAAGTAGCGCATGGGCAAAGCCGTCTAAGTTTTTTCAAATCGATCAACGATTCACTGCCGTCTTCCCAATTAATAAAAAGATTTTTCTTATCCAGAACTTTAATTATCGCTGGTTTCATTAAAATAACTTTTCGCCAGTCAACTGATAAAGAGCATCTAAATATTTATCGCTAGTTTTTTCAATTATATCTTCAGGTAAAACAGGCGGAGGAGGCTGTTTATTAAAGTTGATTGATATAAGATAATCCCTTACAAATTGTTTATCGTAGCTTTCCTGTGCTTTTCCTTTTTGATAGCTACTTAACGGCCAAAATCTTGATGAATCCGGAGTTAAAACTTCATCGGCTAAAATTACTTCATTATTATAAATGCCAAACTCCATTTTTGTATCGGCTATAATTATACCCTTAGTCAAAGCGAACTCTGATGCAGTTTTATATATTGAAAGAGCCGCAGTTTTTAATTTTTCAAAGACTTCTTTACCTATAATTTTTTCAGCTTCAGCGGAAGAAATATTTTCATCGTGGACTCCAATCTCAGCCTTGGTAGATGGGGTGAAGATTGGTTGGGGAAGGATCTCCGATTCCACTAACCCTTGCGGCAAATTAATGCCAGAGATCTTACCGGTTCTTTTATAATCGCTCCAACCCGAACCGGAGATATATCCCCGGACTATACATTCTACGGGAAAAATTTTTGCTTTTTTGACAAGCATAGATCTTCCTTCGAGGTCTCCAGCATATTCCCGGCATTCAATCGGAAATTCATCTACGTTTGTAGTAATTAAATGATTTTGTATAATGTTTTTCGTTAAGTCAAACCAGAATTCAGAAATTTTTGTAAGCACCTTCCCTTTGTAAGGAATTCCCTGAGACATTATAACATCGAAGGCGGAAAGCCGGTCTGTAGATACAATTAGATAATTCTTTCCGGCATCATAAATATCCCTCACCTTTCCTTTTTTAATGAGATTAAGCTTTGGAAAATCTGTTTGAAGAATAATTTTCTGTTTCATAAAATCTATCAAATATTTATTAGTAAATATAAACTTAGAGAATACTTAATACAACCTTGTTGAAGTTAAAAAATGGAAGAGTTGAAGCGACTAAAAATTACTGACTAAATTTTCATTATTATAATTTGATTCGGTAAAAAGTGTAATTCTTAGTCCTTTTTTAAAGGATTTAATAGCATCCTCCCGCGAATTATAGAGATCAAAGATTCTTATCGAATTATTTTTGAAAAAAACTAAACCAGTACCCAATACGGGTTTTACTATGCGAATTGTTCCACCTTTGGTAACAACAGTTCTTAAAAAGATAATCAAGCTACTTAGAAATGCAGGATCAATATATTCACATTGAGATATATCAACAATATATTGGATAAAACCGCAATTATAATAATTATCAAGTAAGCTCTTAATTGCGTTTGACTCTAAAAATGTTGCATGCTTAAGATTAACAGTAAAAACCGCAAGAGCATCTATTTCTTCGACCAAGAAGTCCATAATTTCAAATAATTAAGTTAGTAATTTTATAAGTTATGACAACCTTATTGTCGAATTTAAACTCTTTTTTAATAAGATGCCAATATTTGATTTCCGTTCTCAAAAGATTGTGACCATATTCTATTTTATTCAAAGATGATTCCATATAATTATTAATTGATGTTACACTACTCTTGGAAAAATGGAATAAAGGAACTGAGCGGCTTTTTTCTGTTATTCCAATATTCCATCATTCCGAAAAGTTGTTTTTGCGAAGGTGAATTATTAATAAGAAAAGGGGCACATACTTTTATTTCAGTATAAGATGTCCAAGTTTATCACGTTTTGTTTTTAGGTAACGCTCGTTATTTGGATTTGGGGTAATTTCAATAGGAAGTCTTTCCACAATTTCTAAGCCATAACCTTTTAATCCGACAATCTTTTTGGGATTGTTAGTCAGTAAGCGCATTTTTTTAACGCCAAGGTCAAGAAGAATCTGCGCTCCAATGCCGTAATCTCTTAAATCCGGTTTAAAACCAAGCTCTTCATTTGCTTCAACAGTATCTCTACCAAGGTCTTGAAGTTTATAAGCTTTAATTTTGTTGAGGAGACCAATACCTCTTCCCTCTTGCCGCATATAAACTATAATGCCGGATTCTTCCTTTGATATTATTTCGAGAGCGGTGTTAAGCTGGTCGTGGCAGTCACATCTTAAAGAATGGAATACATCGCCGGTAAGGCACTCAGAATGCATTCTGACTAAAGTAGGATTGTCAGGATTAATCTTTCCTTTAACCAGGGCAATATGTTCCTTCTTGTCGACGAGACTTTTATAAAGAGTTAATTTAAAATTTCCGTGAACAGTAGGAAGTTTCGCATCAGCAACGTGTTCAATCAGTCTTTCTTTTTTGAGGCGGTACTGAATTAAGTCTTTAACTGTAAGAATTTTTAGATTAAACTTATGAGCAATTTTAACAAGTTCAGGAACTCTTGCCATCTCGCCATTATCATGAAGGATTTCGCAAAGGACACCGGTTGGTTTTAGATTCGCAAGTCGGCTAATATCGACTGCAGCTTCGGTATGTCCGGCTCGTCTCAGAACACCTTCATCATAAGCGCGAAGCGGGAATATATGACCGGGTTTGGCGAAGTCGGAAGCTTTAGTAGAATCATCATTTATTTTTTTAATGGTTAGGGCTCTATCTGCGGCAGAAATTCCGGTAGTAGTTCCTTCAATCGCATCGATGGTCACTGTAAACTGAGTGCCGTGAAGAGCGGAATTAGAGTCAACCATTAAAGGAAGCCCAAGCTCATCCAATCGTTTTCCGTTAACGGCAACACACAGCATTCCCCTGCCATGTTTAGTCATAAAGTTAACGATTTCGGGAGTGACATATTCCGCCGCGCAAACAAAGTCACCTTCGTTTTCTCTATCCTCATCATCAACAATAATTATAATTTTGCCATTTTTAATTTCTTCAATGGCTTCATCAACAGTACAAAACATTTTTAAACCTAATTTTTCTAATACTAAATTTAAGGAATAGTCAAAATTTGTTTAACTGCCTTCTTTAGCAGTAACAACAGTAGCGATAGCAGAGCGTTCATATTTTAGTTTTACGGTTTCGGTAACTTGGATCAATACTGTTTTTTCATCAATAAAAACGACCGTCCCGTGAAGTCCACCACTTGTAATAACTTTGTCGCCCTTCTGGATATTTGAGAGTAATTTTTCTCTTTCCTTAGCCCTTTTTTGCTGAGGTCTAATAATCATAAAATAAAAAATTAAGAATATAGCACCGAACATCACCACAGTGCTGATTAAGTTAGAACTTCCGCCGCCACCTGCGGGGGGAGCCATTGCTAATAGAGTTTCCATTAAGCCTCCGATTTATAGTTATTGTTTATAGTAGTTTTTGTAATTATTTCCGATTTCCAATTTTGAAAGTCGCCTTGTTTAATATGTTCCCTTGCTTGTTCAACAAGCTTCAAATAATAGTGTAAATTATGAATACTGCTAAGCTCAAGAGCAAGAATTTCTTTTGCGATAAAAAGGTGCCTTAAATATGCGCGTGAAAAATTTTTGCAAGTAAAGCAATCGCAGTTTGCATCAACCGGGTTAAAGTCATTTTTATATTTTGCATTCCTCATAGAAAGAATACCTCCGGAAGTAAAGAGATATGCATTTCTGGCATTCCGGGTTGGCATAACGCAATCAAACATATCTACACCGCGTTCAATTGCTTCGAGAATATTTTCAGGTCTACCAACGCCCATTAAATATCTTGGTCTGTCTTCCGGCATAAAATCCGTGGTGAAATTTATCATTTCATACATTATTTCTGCAGGTTCACCTACAGCAAGACCGCCGATTGCATATCCGTCAAAGTCAAGAGCTAATAAATCCTTTGCTGACTTTTCGCGTAAATCCTTATAAACGCTTCCTTGAATAATTCCAAAAAGGAATTGATTATGACCATAAAGCGGAGAAGAATTTTCAAACGCATCTTTATTAAGAATTGCCCAGCTGGATGTAAGTTTAGTTGAATTATTTGCGTAATCATAATCGCAAGGATAAGGAGTACATTCATCCAATGCCATCATAATATCCGAACCAATGCTTCTTTGAATATCAATAACTTTTGACGGTGTAAAAAAATGTTTTGAACCGTCAAGATGAGATCTAAACTCAACTCCGTCAAACTTAAGTTTGCGCAATTCCGATAAACTAAAGACTTGATACCCGCCACTATCCGTAAGAATAGGTTTTTGCCAATTCATAAATTCATGAAGACCGCCGGCTTCATTAAGGACATCTGTTCCCGGTCTTAAATAAAGGTGATAAGTATTAGAAAGAACAATTTGTGCTTGAATATCTTTCTCTAAATAATCTTTATTAACAGCTTTCACTGTGCCTTGAGTACCTACAGGCATAAAAATTGGTGTTTCAACTTTTCCATGAGCAGTTTCAAAATAACCTGTTCTTGCCTTACAATTTTTATCTTTCGTTAAAACATGAAGATTAAGCAAATTTACCTACTGCTGAGTAATGATATTTTTCAAGCTTACAAATTTAAGGCTTATTTTACTCAAGTGCCAAAATGAAATTCTAAGGTAGAAATTGAGGAAGGAAAAATTTTGTGAATCTTTACAGTAAAAAATCAAAATTCAGGATTTAGGTTCAACTTCGTTTATCAATAAAATTTTAATGAGATCAATTTTGATTTGAGAAGAGCGGATAATAGTAATATTAAAATTGTCAATTTTCACATTTTCACCCTGAAGCGGAATCCTTCCGATTCGAGCGGTAATGTAGCCGGCAATAGTTTCATAATCTCCAAAAGGAATATCAAGCTGAAATTTTTCGTTTATAAAATCAATCTCAACTTTACCGCTGATTAGATAGTTATTTTCCGAAATTTTCTTACAAATATCTTCTTCGACATCATATTCATCTTTAATCTCGCCGAATAGTTCTTCGATAATGTCTTCCATAGTAACAATGCCTGCAGTACCGCCAAATTCATCTACCACAGCAGCTATAGAAACATGTTTGCTGAGGAACTCGTTCAACATATCAATACTTTTTTTTGTATCCGGGACAAATAATATTTCCCTTGTCATATTCTTAATATTTTGAGGAAGCTTAAAAATATCATAGGCAAAGATTACACCTTTAATATTATCAAGATTTTCTTCATAGACAGGTAGCTTAGAGTATCCA